>QWPB01000006.1 GCA_003671275.1 Planctomycetota bacterium
AAATCCGCCTCCCACCCCCACTCTGGAGTTCTTCAAGCTGATCGGTCGTGAATTCCCGCGATTCCCCTCTCCCAAATTCGCCTCCGGCCAACCTCTCTGGATGCCCGGAGAGCACTTCACGGGTGGCCGTACCTGCTGCGCAACGCAGCGGCGGCACGCGAAGCAACGGACACCATTGTCCAACTTCCCGATGGCCAACCCCTGTGTCCCACCGGGTCATAATGTCCAGGGGAGGCAGAATACGATCAATTCGCCGAGGACTGCTGTTCTCGCGCCGCTTCATCGAGCAGTTTCAGTGCCGTCTCCACGATCAGCTCCCCGGAGCCCGGCATCGTCGAGGAGTTCGTGACCTCATAGCTGCCACCCGCGTAGGCGGCCCGCGTCGGGACGTAGATCGTCTCGACACAGTTCGACAGCTCGATGACCAGCGTCGTACGGAACGGCGAGTTCCGTTTGATCGCCAGCCCCAGGTCGACGAACACCTCACCCGGCAAGGCGATGATCGCCACATCGGGCCCCAGCGCGAAGACCGTCATATCGACCGGGATCGTCTCTCCGATTCCCGCCAGTGACCGGCTCAGGCCCCAGGTAATCTGCTCGCGCGTGTTCGCGTGCGGCGTCTTGTGCCGCAGCCCGTCGATCATCACCTTCTTGTACGCAGTCACATGATCGAAGAAGTCGACAGGCTCCTTCTTGCGAGCCTTGTCGAGAATTACCAAGGCCTTGTCGATCTCCTCTTTGTCGGCACTCTGTAAGGCCAATTGGATCGTCGTCGACTTCACAACCAGGTCGCTACGGCTGAGCGGCTTGAGCCCCGCCGGGTTCTTCAGCTGGCGGTCGATCGTGTTCCCCAGCGAGGTTCCGATGATGTCAGCTGTGTTGCGGACTTTGCTCTTGGGGTTCACATGATTGATATCCCCGCAGCACCCGTTGCCGAAGATCGAGATCAGCGAGCTGCTGGTCGACTGCCGCAACACCCGCTCGATGAAGAACGGGTAGTCGGCACTCCACTTGGCCCCGCCGACCGTATCAAGGTGCAGCGCAAAGTTACTGAGTACGCCGCGTGGTGTCCCGTCCAGGTTCCGCACCGTGACGAGAGCAATCTCCGGATCGATCGGCCCCGCAGCTCGCACAACGCGCGGGTCGTCATGACCGATCCAGGTCCGCGTTGTGCCATCGGTCATGATCGATCGGCGATTGAACGAGACCGGGAACTCCTGAATCGCCGAACCGGACTCGATCAGCGAAGGCTCGGCCGACTTGTGGGCCTCGACGATCGCGTCGACGATGCCACCGATCAGCTTGTCGATATAGTCGGCTCGCAGCTTCTCCTGCGGTTCGTTCCCCAACCGCAGGTACAGCTCCTTCATATAGTCGGGAGCTGTGTGCGAATGCGTGGCTGAGATGCCGATGTTTTCGGGCGGGATGCCGGTCTTCTCCGAGGCTCGCTTGCGGACTTCGTTCTTGAGGTCGGTCGCGATCCCGATCAGGTCGCAGACGACCAGGGCTCCGGAACTCTGAGGACCGACAAAGGCGATCGCTTTGGCCTTCAGCGGATCGATCTCCCCCTCGGCCAGTCGCTCGTGGTAGTACCCAGCCATCGGGAAACCGATCGGCGGCGTGATATCAGCTTCAGCCACACCGACCTTCAGCGAGTCTGCGGGGGCCGAGGTGAAGAACTCGGCCTTGATGGCAGCCAGCCACATCTCGGCGGCCCGCTTCTGACCAACGCCGGTAAAGTGGCGGCGGGATTTAATGTCGCCGCGGTTCTCGCCCTGCAGCGTGTCGGTATCGGGTCCGGGGCGAAAACCGGGCAGCTTGGTGAGAGCATCAATCGCGCTGCGGATACGGCCTTCTCCCTCCGGATCGTTGTAGACCGTCGGGTGATGAGTCGACTTCGCGAGCAGCCACGGGACCGAGTAACCCCACTGGGCAAAGGCTGCATCGCGGATCGTCCGCACGTTCTCGACATAGGTCTCGGTGGGAGTCTTTTCGATCACATCGGACTCGCCCTGCTGCCACAGGACCGCCCGGCAGTTGCCGAGTTGCTGCCCGACCGCAGCCAATCGCGGATGCAGCGTGCCGCCTGGGAGCCACTGCTTGGAGGAAGTTCCACCCCAAGCAACGTTCACGAACCCAACGGGAACTTGCAGGTGATCAGCGAGAGCGTCGCCCAGCGGAGGCCAGATCGACCCACCATCACTGCCATCGGGAGTCGGCTGTGGGTCGTTAGCGATTTGCCACTGACCAGTGGCGGTGTTGAAGGCGGTGACACGAGCAGATTTGTCGGTGACCGCCAGCTTCTCATCATTTGTGTTTGTGGCGTAGGACTGGCCAGCAATAACGAACACCTCTCCGACTCCCACATAGGTGATCAAAGTGGCTGCAACGTCACCGGTTCCGTTATGGCACTTCAGGTAGATCTGGAAGTAACCCGCAGGCATGCGAATCGTGCCATTGAATCGTCCCTCCCGAATCGCCATCGCCAGCGGCTGAAACACAAAATCAGACGTGTTCTTGAAGAGCTGAGTCGAACCGAGCAGCGCGTAGCTCCACTCCAGATTCTCCGCCCCCGCAGGCACCTCCCCCTCGATTGGCACCATCGCATACCCGGTCCCCGGAGCGGTCCCGTGCCGCTGGAAGATCTGGTGCGGCTTCGGCGAAGTGACCACCAGCTTGGCCGGTTCGGCAGCTGTCACAACCGAAAGCCAGGCCCCGAATCCCACGAGCATCCATACTTGCAACAGGCAGCGAATCGTCATGGCGATCTCACAACAGGTGTTGTCAGCAAGGCATCAACAATGCCTCATGCGATTCAGCGTAACGAGCCTCCTCGCGTCTCGCGAGCGTGCGGAAAATTCCGGCGGAAAAACAACGATTTGCCTGACAGGTGACATCCGGGAACGCCCCTGACAGGCCAGATCTCCTGCCGAGGGAGACGCACGAGAGGACTGTCTTCCCGTAAGGCGAGCAGTCAGAAATCGTCTTACCCCGGGAGGCTTTGTCTGACCGTTCGCCTAAGCGGCGTCACTCACTCGGTTGCAGTTGCACCACGGTCGTGAGCTGGAGCGGGTATTGCTTCAGCAGTCCCTGGATCTGGTCGGTCGTGACCGCGCGATAGGCCGCGATTTCGGCTTCAACGGTCAGATGTTCCTGACGGTAGAGCCAGTCGCCCCCAACAACCGACAGACGCCCCATCGGACGTTCACTGCGGATTACGATACGGGCGGCGACTTTGTTGAACGCTTCGTCGAGCTCGTCCTGTGTCACACCGTGCTCATTCAGTTCCTGAAAGATGGCTTCGACCCGTTCCAGGTTCTCTCCGGTCATCTCCGGATCACCACTCAAGTACCCGCCCCAGAGACCATTGTCAAAGAACTCGTTGTAGGACAGGTCACACGATTCGGCATGCCCCGGATCAACCAGATCCCAATAAAGCCGTCCGCTTTCTCCATCACCGGCGATCGCCGACAACAGCTCCGCCGCAAAACGCAGCGAGGATTGCGATGGCGGGGCCGCAGAAAACATCATGGCATGCGTCTGCGAAAGTTGAGGCCGTTGCTGTTCGATGCTTGAAGGTTGTGGCAGCCACAGGCCCCACTCTTCGTGCGGGGCCCCTGATGGAATGGTCAGGCAGTGCTGGTGAGCCAGTTCGAGAATCTGATCCCAGGAGCTGTTGCCCGTGGCGACGAGCGTGATGTTGGCCGCGTGATATCGCTGCCGAAAGTAGTTCCGCATCCGCTCCACCGGCAGATCGCGGATGCTTTCTCGCGTACCGAGAATCGATTGCCCCAGTGCGTGCCCTTTGAAATGTGTGGCCATTGCCAGATCGTGCGTCAGAAAAGCCGGCAGATCGTCATACATGCCAATCTCTTCGAGAATCACCTGCTTCTCAATCTCGAAGTCGTCCTCGCGCAAACTCGGCTGCATCAGGGCTGCCAGCAGCTCGAACGTGCGGGGTAAATACTCGGGCAGCATTGAAGCGTAATACAGCGTGGTCTCTTCGCCCGTCTGGGCGTTGTAATTGGCCCCCAGCTCGTCAAAGATCCGGTTCACATCGGCCGCCGTAAACCGATCATTCCCTTTGAACGCCATATGCTCCAGAAAATGGCTGACGCCGGAACAGTCGGAGGTTTCGTGACGCGATCCGGTCCGGACGTAAAACCCCACAGCAGTGCTATGCGCTCGTGGGTTCAACTCGGCCACGACGTTCAGGCCATTGGGAAGAACGGTCTGGTGGAATTCCATCAATCGCCCGGGCAGCAAGGTTCAGAAGGCAAGGACAATCTGCACTCAGAGGTCCTGATGGCGAAGCGTAGCGTGTGGGGCGGTCTGCGGCGAGGTCGCGATTGGCGGGGCGTCAGACGGATTCTGAAGCTCTCCATAGCCATGGCGGGCGGCGCATCGCTATCTTCTCCGCAGGCAAGCGACACTGCGGATCGACGGGAAGAGGATGCCGATCCAGAGTTTATCAGAGTTGGTGGATCGATTACGGCGTGTCGACGGATTTTCGGCTGTGACCCGGTCATTACAGGCGGGACAGAGCGGAACGATCGACGGGGCGTGGGGGTCGAGCTGCGCACTCGCCACGGCAACCATTGCCCAGGCGGCCCCGGGACCGGTGCTGGTCGTGTTGCCCCGCATTCAGGATGTGGATGATTTTGCGGCGGATCTGCTCTCACTGTTGCCCGAACCGCCAATGGTCTTCCCCACGTGGGAGTCACTTCCGAAAGATCGGTCCGTCGCGGATGCCGTTTACGGGGCCCGGCTGCGGCTGTTGCAGGAGATGGAATCCGGGACATCGCCCCAGGTGATCGTGGCGAGTGTTGCGGCGCTGCTGCATCCGGTCCCTTCTCGAAAAATGGTCCTGGCCAGTACGCGGACCATCCGTATCGGGCAGACTCTGGAAACGGAAGAGTTTCTTGGCTGGCTGGTGGCCCGGGGATTCGAGCGAACGCCGACGATTGAGCGGGCCGGGGAGTTCTCGATCCACGGCGGGATCATCGACATCTTCACTCCCGAGGCACTCGATCCGGTGCGAATCGAATTGTTCGGAGACGAGGTCGACTCGATTCGCACATTCGATGTGGAGACGCAGCGGAAGGTCGACACGCTGTCTGAAACAGCGATTACCGCGATTGGTTCCGGCGCAGGATTACCCGCCCCGCAGGAGAAGTCCGCATGGGCGAATGGGTCCGTACAACAGGTGGAATCTCTCCCCCTCAGCCTCGACGACGGTGAATGCCTCGTTGACCGTCTGGCTCCCGGCAGCTGGGTGGTCTTGTCGGAGCTGATCGACCTGGTCGAAGAGGGCAAGCATTACCTTCAGCGGCTCGACAATCCGCGTGGGCTCTATCGAGTCGAGCAGGTGCTGGCGCGGACGACGCAGCGGCCCTCGGTCACTCTGTCGGCCCTGATGGGGGCCAGTGCGGAGACCACCTGCCATCTGAAGGTTGAATCGCTCGAACGGCTTACGGGCCCCAAGTCGGAGGTCCTCCGGGAACTGGCGGGGATCGTCGGCCGCGATGAGCAGGTGGTGATTGCCTGTCACAACGAAGGCGAACGGCAGCGGATGCGCGAATTGCTCGATCAGAGCGTTCCGGAGCTGGTGCCGCGTGTATCCCTGGTCACGGGTTCGATCACCCGTGGTTATCGACTGGTCGCCGAACAGATTGTCGTCATCAGCGACAACGAGCTGTTCGATCGTGTGGAAGTGCGCCGCACCGCAGCTCGCAAGAAACGCCTGGAATCACGGGCCATCGACAGCTTCCTGGACTTGAAGGAAGGCGATCTAGTGGTTCATCTCTCACACGGGATCGGGCGATTCCGGGGGATGGAAGTGCTGGACCGGGAAGGGGGCCGCGAGGAACATCTGGTCCTGGAGTTTCGCGACGGCGTCAAGATCTATGTCCCGGCCTCGTTGATCAATCTGGTCCAGAAATATGTCGGCGCCACCAAGTCGAGCCCGACCCTCTCCAAGGTCGGTGGCACCGCGTGGGCCAGCAGCAAAAAGAAAGTCGCCGCCGCCGTCGCCGACATGGCCAGCGACATGCTGCGGCTTCAGGCTCAACGAGAATTGATTCCGGGGGTCGCCTGCCCTCCCGACAGTCGAATGCAGCAGGAGTTCGAAGCGGCTTTTCCCTATACCGAAACCGATGACCAGCTGCGGGCGATTGAAGACTCCAAAATTGATCTGGAGAAACCGCGTCCGATGGACCGGCTGATCTGCGGCGATGTGGGGTTTGGAAAAACTGAGGTGGCGATCCGGGCCGCCTTCAAGATGGTCGATGCCGGACGACAAGTGGCCATTCTGGTCCCGACGACCGTACTGGCGGAGCAGCACTACCGAACCTTCTGCAACCGACTGGCAGAATTTCCGATCGAGATCGAAGTTCTCTCCCGCTTCCGGTCGAAAGCCGAGCAAAAAGCGATCCTCGAAAAGATGGAAGCCGGGGCTGTCGATGTCGTCATCGGAACCCATCGACTGGTTCAACCCGACGTGAAGTTCAAGGACCTGGGCCTGCTGGTCATTGATGAAGAGCAGCGGTTTGGGGTGGCCCACAAGGAGATGCTCAAGCGGTTGCGGCTGGCGGTGGATGTACTGACATTGAGTGCCACGCCGATACCGCGAACCCTGCATCTCTCGTTACTGGGGATTCGGGATATCTCGAATCTCACCACCGCACCGCAAGACCGGATGGCCATCGAAACGCGGATCGTCCGCTGGGATGCGGATCTGATTCGTCAGGCCGTCATGCGGGAACTCAACCGGGGAGGTCAGGTCTATTTCGTTCACACCCGGGTGATGGATATCGAATCCCTGGCCGATCGAATCCAGAGCATTGTTCCCGAAGCCAAGATCGCCATCGTGCATGGCCAGATGGGAGAACACGAACTCGAACAGAACATGTACGAGTTCGTGAAGGGCCGGGCGGACATCCTGATTGCCACCACGATCATCGAGAGCGGACTCGACATCCCGACTGCCAACACGATGTTCATCAACGAAGCGGACAAATACGGTCTGGCCGACCTGCACCAGCTGCGAGGTCGCGTTGGGCGGCATAAGAACCGGGCCTATTGCTATCTGATCCTCGACGACAAAAAGTCCCTCACCAGTGTTGCGGCCCGGCGACTGAAGGCCATTGAGGAGTTCAGCGAACTGGGGGCTGGATTCAAGATCGCCATGCGTGATCTCGAGATCCGCGGAGCCGGGAACATCCTCGGGACAGAACAGAGTGGCCATATCTCGACCGTCGGGTATGAACTCTACTGCCATCTGCTGGAGAACGCCGTCCGACGGCAGAAGGAAATGCCCGAACGCGAACTGCCACACGTGGATATTGATCTGGCCGTGACGGCCTTTCTCCCCAACAGCTTCGTCCCCCCAGGGCGGCAGAAAATCGATGTCTATCGGCGACTGTCGGTGGCCGCCACCGGTCAAGAGTTGACGGAGGTCGCCGGAGAAATCCGCGATCGCTTTGGCCCGCTGCCCCCCGAGGTGGAACAACTGGTCGAGGTCAAAGAACTCCAGCTGTACGCTTTTGCGTGGGGGATCTCGGCTATTCGAATGGAGGAAGGCCGGTTCGCGGTGCTCAGCTATAAAGATGACAAGCAGATTCGAGCGTTACAGCGGCAGATCGGGAATAATCTGCGGATGGTCGACAAGGGAGTGGCCTATCTGCTGATGCCGGTGATGGATCTGTCCGGACCAGAAACCATTCGGCATTTGAAGAGTGTACTGAAGCCGTAAGCCAGCCAGTCCCCGGCGGACTGGCCATCTCCCGTAACACTTGGCGGCTTTTTTTGCCGGTTCAGGGCCTCGAACGCCTTGGACGTCCAAGAAATCCCTGGTATGCGAGGGCTTTCGCCCATTTGGAGGGGCCCCTGGCAGACCCCTGTTGCCCGATTCTGGCGGTTCCGAGTATAACCCGCCCCCTGTCTGTTCCCGCCTCGATCCGCATGGATGCGATCGATGAATTGCTGCCGATCACTCTTTGTCGCACCGTTCCTGGTCCTATTGATGGTCATGGGTTGCACGGGGCGCTCGCACCAGGTCGCCAACCCGGTTTTGGGGCCAGTCCCGCCACGCATCCCGATCGCCCAGACGGAACAGGAAGCCGATCCATCCCAGCCCTCAATCCGCAGTCAGAATTCCGGAGTGCAGATGGCCTCGTTCAGTGACGAGTCACTGCCGCTGGAGATGACCGATATCATCGCGGAAGTCAACGGCGAACCGATTCTGGCTCACATGGTGCTCGACCGCTATTCCCGTGAGATTCAACAGCTCAAACAACAAAGCAAACCCGCCAAGGTCCGCGAATATCAGATCAGTAAGATCGAAAAGGATCTGCCCGCACTAATCGACCAGACCATCATGGTCGATGCCCTGAAGCAGACCATGAAACCGGAACAACTCAAATCGATCGAGGATCAGCTGGACAAGTACTTTGAGCAGGAAGTCCAGGATCTGATGAAGAAGACAAACACCGGTTCGCCCACGGAGCTGGAAGGTGTTTTGCAATCACAAGGACTTTCGCTGGTTACGTTGCGGCAGCAGTTTGGTGATCGCCAGTTGGCCGGGCAGTACATGCGTGGCAAGCTCGATTTTGAACCGACCGTTTCTCACGATGAGCTGACGGAACGCTACCAGCAGAACATCGACGAATACACACAGAAACCCGAGGTCAAGTGGCAGCAGATTGACTTCGAGTACCAGAAGCACGGGGGTGTCGAACAAGCGGAAGCCGCAGCGGCCCAGCTTCTCCGAGAGATTCAGGCCGGGCAGATCAGCTTTGACGACGCCGCCCACGACCGGTCCGACAGCCCCTTGGCGGATCAAGGCGGACACCGGGATTGGACCAATCCCGAGAATCTCGTCGACACCGATCTGCAGCAAGTCCTGAACCAGCTGGAGATCCAGGCAATCAGTGCCCCGATCTCATCGAAGAATGCCTGCCTGCTCGTCATGGTGACCGGTCGACGCGAAGCTCGGACCATTCCCTTTCACGAGATTCAGACCGAACTGAAAGCGACGATGTCCCAGGAAAAGAAACAGGCCCGAGGCCAGGCGATCATCAATGACTTGAAATCAAATGCCGTGATTCACACGGTTCTGGATCAGCCGGCCAGCGGCGGATGAATTCGACACAGGCGATTGTCCGCCGGTTGTTGCGGATGTTCGACTCCGCTCCCACGAACAAACGGGCTTTCTGGCACCGTGTCCAAGCCTTTCCGAGGGGAAGAATTACCTCCGAATCGATGGATTCGTCGAGACCTCAGAGCCAGGGGATGAAACTCAGCTGCGGGACACTCCCCGACTCCCTCCGGGTGCCCCCTGCTCCCCGGTGCAGATCGACGCTAATTGATTATAATCAGGGAACACCTTGGGAGACCCACGATGGATTGGCGGACCGAGCTGGAGGCCCTGACGCAGTTGTTCCCAGATGGAGGGGATCTGATCGAGTCCGTGGAATCATTGCCCCATGAGGCAATGCCTGAGCCGTATCAGTCGCTGCTGTGTCACGAACATCACATGACCGTCACGATGGAGCGGTATCACCACTGTCCAGTGGATGTGCATGTGGCCTTTGAAGAGTACGCTGACCCGCTCTACTGCCGCGAGATCACACTGACCCGCGGCGGAACCGATCAGATCGTGCAGTTCGGACTGGTGCGGTTTGATTTTTCGTATGTGACCCCCGCCGTCAAGGCGGACATTCTGTCCAAACGGCTGCCACTGGGCCGGGTGCTGATTCAGCACAACGTCCTGCGGTCGATCGATCTGAAGTGGGTTCTGCGGATTGAGCCCGGACCGGCGATGCGCCGTCATCTGCGATTCGATCAGCCGGGACCGGTCTATGGCCGGATGGCGACCATCTTCTGCAATGGGCAACCTGCCGTCGAACTATTAGAGGTGGTGGGGGTCGTCTGACTGGCTCCTTGAATGAACCGGCGATTCGGGTCCGAAGCCCCTGCACGCGGGTCAGGAAGTGAGCTTCTCTCTCGCATCGCGGACAGCCACCCCCGCAGCGATGGATGAGGTTCCGGTCGCCGTGATATGGCCCATTTTGCGGCCCGGTTTGGCCTCGTGCTTGCCATACAAATGCAACTTGGCCGTCGGCACCGCTGCAACGGCGTTCCAGTTCGGTTCACCCTCTGTCCACAGATCCCCCAGCAGGTTTGACATCGCCGCCGGTCGCAGCTGTTCCACAGAACCCAGCGGCAAACCGCAGATGGCGCGAATGTGCTGTTCGTACTGACTGGTCACATGGCCTTCGATGGTCAGGTGGCCCGAGTTATGTGGCCGCGGGGCCAACTCATTGACCAGCAACCGCCCCTCGCGAGTTACAAAGAACTCAACACACAGCAGGCCCACGACCTGCATTTGATCCATCAGCATGCGAGTGACGTCGCGGGCCTGCTCCTGAATCGGGGATGCCAGCCCCTCGGCCGGACAGAGTGAGATATCCAGAATGTGGTGCCGATGATGATTGATGACCGGTCCGTAGAACACGGATTCGCCCGACTCGCTGCGACAGCCGATGACAGAGCATTCCAGTTCCAGGTCGATCCACTCTTCGAGAACGGCATACCGGCCCCGGAGTTCCGCCGTGGCCTTCGCCACATCGGCCAACTCGCGAAGCAGCCATTGCCCCTTGCCGTCATAGCCTCCGGTCGTGGTCTTCAGAACACACGGCAGGCCAAAGACCGCCACCTGTTCCGCCAGGCCCCGCGAGGGGTCGATGGTCTCGAACCGTGGTAATGGAGCCCCTAACCGGGCGAGGGTTTCCTTCTCCAGCTGGCGATTCTGGGCCACCTCCAGAACGCAGCGGCTGGGGCGGACACGCGTGTGCTTGAGAACTTCATCGACGCAGGGCAGCGGAACGTGTTCTGTCTCGAACGTGGCCACCGCGACCTGCTTCGCGAACTCCGCCACCTTGTCGAGTTCATGAAAACGACCGACAACGGTCTGATCGGCCCACTGGGCCGCCGGACCATGCGGCTCATCACTGAAGATGACAACGCGGTATCCCATGCGGCGGGCGGGCCAAGCCAGCATGCGGCCCAGCTGTCCTCCACCCAGGATTCCAATGGCGGCGCCCGGCGCCAGGGGGGCACTCATGACAGCACCTGCCCCAGGACCTTGTCCGTTTGAGCCTTCTGGAACGCTTCCAGTCGCGTCCGAATCTCCGGACGGCTGTTCGCGAGGATGCGACAAGCCAGCAGTCCAGCGTTCTTGGCCCCGGCTTCCCCCACGGCCAGCGTGCCCACGGGAACTCCGCCGGGCATCTGCACGATCGACAGCAGTGAGTCCACCCCATGAAACCACTTGCTGCCCACCGGCACACCCAGCACGGGCAGGGTGGTCATCGAGGCGACCATCCCCGGCAGATGAGCGGCCCCCCCCGCCCCGGCGATGATGATTTCCAGTCCCCGAGACACGGCGGTCTTGGCGTACTCGACCATCCATTCCGGAGTCCGGTGGGCCGAAACGACGCGGCATTCGTGGGCCACACCAAATTCGGTCAGGATCTCGGAAGCCGGACGCATGGTATCCCAGTCGGACTGGCTGCCCATGATGATGCCGACGAGCGGCGAAGGAGCGGAAGACATGAAGGTTCCCGGCGGGACAAATCCCGTCCACAGAGGCAAATCCGAACTCCGCAGAGGTTATCCCTGACCGAAACACGAATCAACTCGGCCCCCTCCCCACCTGGACTCCGGGGGGCCGTAGAGGCTCCACGGTCGCTTCGTAACGCCGACTTACGCCAACGTGCCGTCGGTCCCGGAGGCCCTCCGCGTCTAAAGGGGAGATCCCCTATCCGACGAATTCGTTCCCCACCTTGCGAGCCCGCTGTGGTTTATCGAGGTCAATTCCCAGATGGAGCCCCACATCCACGAGAACGTTCCACCCCGCAGCCATCTGAACAAACGGATTCAGGTCGCCCGCCTCCGGGATGCGGATCGTCGGGAATTGGGTCGGTCGCGAGGCAATGGCGACAATACTCATGCCGACACCCTGAGCCAGAACATCCGCAAATTTCTGCTCGGACTCCGCATACGGGTCGATCCACAGCAGCACATCCTGGCCGCTCATCACTTCTTCGATCCCGTGAACGGCATAGGTTCCCTCCAGATAGTCCGCTGGCTTACGGGTAATCTCGTTGGTCTTGAGCGTCAGTTCTTCCGCAACCCCTTCATTACGTCCGGCCCAGTAGATCGTTCCCGCAGTGGCGATCCGTTCGACAATCTCGTGCGGAATCGATGTGGTCAGTGACGTTTCGACCATATCGCCGAGCCAGCCCAGCCGCCCTTCAAGGGTCGATGTTCCGGCCACCGCTTCCAGTAGTGCCCGGTAAAACAACGCCTGTTCCATCACGCTCTTAGTCGCTGCCACAGCTCCCTCCGGACCACAGCTGAGGGTGTATCCCCTGGCGGAGAGGGACTCCAGCTTGGACCCCGCAAACGCGGTCAGGCTGTAACGGGAGGTGTGTCCGGCGGCCTGCAGTTCGCTGAACAGGGAGATGACTTCGGCAGTCCGTCCCGAGTTCGACAAGGCGAACACAGCCCAGTCCTTCAGGGAGTATTCGCGGGCCTGGCGACCGGCCTCGGTATGCAGCGTCAGCGGCCAACCCATTCGGCGCGCATGGGCCATGGCGCTTTTGGCCGGGAAAATCCGGCTGGACCCTTCGCCCGTCAGCAACAACTTGCCGATCGAGGCAATCTCACGGGCGGTATCGGCCATCTGCCGCACGTTGAACTGGCGAACAACCTGAGGTGTCGCCAGCATATCGCGGACGAGACCAAACTGTGCGTAACGATCGACGTGAGCCTGCATCGGTGGAATCCTGGTGTCTGTAACTTGCGGGGGAGACCGCGTGAACCCGTCACTCTCTAATACATGATGCGGGGAATCAAGCCTGCGGGAAAGAACGCTGGCCACGCACCACCGGGACGGGCCGGTCGCTCAGTCCAGCCAGTCCGAAAGAACTTCGGTGATTTGCTCGCGATCGAGTGTCTCATGGGCCAGCAGATTGTCAGCCAATGCCGCCAAGGCGGGCCAGAGATCGTCGCCATTCAACTGGTGATACAACTGAATGGAAATCCGCTCCAGAAAGTCCATCCGGTCGCGTGGCTCAGGATGAAACAGGCTCGCTTGCCCCCAGGCATCGTGCCAGTCCCCGGACCACTCCGCGACCATCCCCGGATGGTAAGGATCTCCGGAATACAGCATCTCGGCCACCGGCCCGGCCAAGCTGACCTGCACAGACTTCAGAGCAAACTCTTTCTCGGACAATCCCCGTCTCCAGACGACCTGGGTATCGCCGGTACGCAACAGGCCATCGTCATTGTCGGGATCGATCGTCACCTGCCTGACATGCCCCCCCAGCAATGCCGCCATCAGCGCGTGCCCTGCTTCGTGATAGGCGGTCAGTTCGGACATCCCACTTCCTGAAAAAACGCGAACATCTGAATGTGTGACATCCTGAAACGCAGCCTCCCCCATGGAAAACCACATCGCTGCTCCACCCGACACTTTATCGTCTGCCCCGACCCGGTCTCGCAACGCAGCATCACCGCAATCCTCGAATCACGCATCGGGTTGAGTTTATGATATAATCCGCCTCATCGTTTCAGCCTGGGATCGCCGTTGATGATCACCTCACTCCCTGCATTCATTCGTCTCACGATTCTGCTGCTGTGCGGTCTGGAATCGATCAGCCACGCCGCTGATTTCGTGACCGATGTCCGTCCAATCCTCACGAAACACTGCATCAGTTGCCACGGGCCGCAGAAGCAGGAGGGCGGGCTGCGGCTCGATCAGCGGGCGACGGCAATGCGTGGGGGGGAGAATTACAACCCGGCGATCGTCCCGAAATCGAGTGCGACCAGTCCGCTGTTTGATTTTGTGAGCCGCGAGGACGCGGATCTGAAGATGCCGCCGAAAGGATCGCGGCTCTCGGCAGCGGAGATTGAGACTCTCCGGGAGTGGATCGACGCCGGGGCCGATTGGCCGGATGCGGTCGCGGACTTGGGAGAGCGGTCGACGCACTGGGCGTTTCAGCCGCTCAAACGACCGGCGGTACCAGTGCCCGGAATGGGGCAGGCAGGTTTGCCTGCCCTACAGGCGATTGATGCCTTTGTCCGCGCGAAGCTGGACAAGCAGCAGCTCACTCACAGCCCCGAGGCCGACCGCCGCACTCTGATTCGGCGACTCTCGTTCGACTTGCTCGGGCTCCCGCCCAGCCCCGAAGAGGTCGCGACATTTGTGGCTGATCCAGACCCGCTGGCTTACGAGAAGCTGGTCGACCGCTATTTGGCCTCACCACAATTCGGCGAGCGTGCGGCCCGGTTCTGGCTCGATACCGTGCGGTTCGCCGAAAGTGACGGGTTCGAGACCAACCAGCCACGCCCCAATGCCTGGCGCTATCGCGACTATGTGATCGATGCCTTCAACCGCGATCTACCGTATGACCAGTTCGTGAAGCAGCAACTCGCCGGTGATCAACTGGGGGCCGGGGTCGCCACCGGGTTCATTGTGGGAGGGCCTTGGGACCGTGTGAAGAGCCCCGATCCGGTGCTCACCGCTCAGCAGCGAGCGGACGAGTTGCATGACATGGTCAGTACGACGGGCTCGGTGTTTCTGGGCCTGACAGTGGGCTGTGCGCGATGCCACTCGCACAAGTTCGACCCGATTCCGCAGACTGACTACTACGCGATGAAGGCCGTTTTCGAAGGGGTCATCCACGGCGAACGCGAGATCGCTTCCCCCGTCACCCCCGAAAGCCAGAAACGCGTCGACGAGCTGACACGCGAGATCGCCACACTCGATGCCCAGCTGCGCGAGTTCGAGCCGCTGGCCACCTTGCGGGCGACTAGCTTCATCCGTCCGACCGACACGCTGAAGACGCAGGGGCTGCAAGCCCTCCCGACGCCCGCCATCGCGAAAGGGGAACAGCGTGGAGCCGCGCTCGATCCCGGCCAGGGCAGCCAGTGGCCAAGCCTCAGCAGCGGATACCTCTACTGGAAGGTTCCTCCCGGAACCGATGTTTTTCTGTGGAAGCCCCGGCTCAAGGGCAAATACCGCTTCTGGACCTCGTGGGGCTGCGGGCACAAGTCACATACAACCGATGCCCGTTACCTGCTCGACCGCGATGGAAACCCGGAGACCAAGGATGACCAGCAGGAGTTTCTGAAAGCCAATCATCAGCGATTCGCGGATGAGTCGGACCAGATTCCGGAGCAGCCACTGTGGAGCGGACTCAAAGATGGCGGAGTGCTGGACCTGACCCCCGAGAGCACGATCCTGCTGCGGCAGGGAGACCAGGACAGCTACGTCACCGTCGACGTGGCTGTGTTTCAATCAGCCAGTGATGTCGTGGAAGACCGCCCGGCCCTGCGCGTGCCGGTGACTCGTGATCTGAACGTCGAACGATTCCCGCCGACGAAAGCGCAGCACATGCGGTTTACGGTCAACATGACCTCGGATGTGGAGCCGTGTATCGATGAACTGGAAGTGTTCGGGCGAACATCCGCTGCGGGCGAACTCTCGAATGTTGCCATCGCCTCCAGCGGTACGAAGTCCACGGCCTCCGGGACGTACCCCAATAACGAGTTCCATAAGCTTGAGCACATCAACGATGGGCTCTATGGCAATGCGAAGTCGTGGATCTCGAACGAGCCGCGCAAGGGGTGGGTCCAGCTGGAATTCCCGCAGCCCTGCGAGATCAGCGAGATCCGCTGGAGCCGCGACCGGACGACCCCACCGCAGTATGGTGATCGCGTGGCTACGAACTACGTGATCGAGACCTCGCTGGATGGCGAGAAGTGGACGCGAGTCGCCGCCAGCGGAGACCGCCTGCCGTTCGGGATGAACGTGCCCGGGGGCCGCCTGATCCGGGCAGAAGGAACCGATGCCCGGCAGCGGTTCGAGCAGTTACAACAACAGCGGGGACAACTCACGAAGGAACTCGCCCCGTTGGTCGAGCGGCCCAAGGCCTATGCCGGGATGTTCGTCCAACCGCCGCCGACAATGCGGCTCAATCGCGGCGATGTGACCCAGCCGCGCGAAGTCGTCACCCCGGCATCCCTGTCAGAACTCGGAACGCCGGTGCAACTCCCAGGCGACAGCCCGGAAGCCCAGCGACGGCTGGCCCTGGCGGAGTGGATCGTCAGCCCCGACAACCCGCTGACCGCCCGAGTGATCGTCAACCGCTTGTGGTTGCAACATTTCGGCGAGGGGATCGTCGACACCCCCTCGGATCTGGGAGCCAATGGCGGAAAGCCCACGCACCCGGAACTGCTCGACTGGCTGGCGAGCGAACTGGTGGAGGGACGAGAGACGAGAGACGAGAGACGAGATCCAGAGGTTGAATCTGGCCATCCGGCATCCGCCATAAGCCCCAAGCCTCTTCCCAAGGACCAAGGACCAAGGACCAAGGACCCTGCTGCCCCTCAACCCTCAACCCTCAACTCTCAACCCTCCCCTTGGTCCCTCAAACACATCCATCGCTTGATCTGCCTGTCGGCCACGTATCGCCAATCGAGCAGCCCGCGGGATGACGGTCTGGCCGCCGATGCCACCAGTCGATTGCTATGGCGTTACCCACCGCGACGGCTCGAAGCGGAGTCGATTCGCGACGCGATCCTGGCGGTCAGCGGACAGCTCGATCGGCGGACGGGCGGGCCGGGGTTTGATCTGTTTGAGCCGAACACGAACTATGTGAAGGTCTACAACTCGAAACGCGACTTCACCCGCGACGACTTCCGGCGGATGGTCTACCAGAACAAGCCCCGCATGCAACTCGAAGACACATTCGGCACGTTCGACTGCCCCGATGCGGGGCAGGTCACCCCCAAGCGGACCAGCAGCACCACCGCACTGCAGGCGTTGAGTCTGCTCAACAGCCCGTTCCTGCTCCAGCAATCTCAGGTGTTTGCAGATCGGGTCGCTCAGGCGACGAACCCGTCACACGAGACCCAGATCCAGCGCGCCTTTGAACTGGCATACCAGCGGGCTCCGACCGGTACAGAACTTCAGGCAGCCACTCAATTTGTTGAACAGCACGGTCTCGCCATGTTGTGCCGGGCGATCTACAACACGCATGAGTTCGTCACGGTCCGGTGATTGCGATTCGAGGACAAACCGCTTCGCAACGAGCGACTCGAACGAAGCCACTACCGGCTTTAACCGAGAATCACTTGTCACGTGCGTGCGTCAGAAAAGTCGGGTCGGCAAACTTGCCTGCCCGACCACCGAGTTTCCTGACGCACACACGAGGTGAACCTATGACGCCCCGTGGGGGGAACAGGGCGCGGCATGGTCGTGTGGACAATTACTACGGATGTTGGACAACTTCCCGCACCTGCCGCAAACGGTCAGCTGCTGGCACTGCGATAGTGGCTTAATGCCCATTGAAAGACTCGGCGAGCCCCCCACAGGCTAATGGCGGTCATCGCGGGTACGATCAGGATGACCCCCGGATGGGGGCTCAGCGTCTTCTGCAGGACCATTCGCGACGGAATCGTCACCACCAGCAAAATCGGGATCAGGAACGAGAACCCGAACCAGAAAATCTCCCCGGCCCATCCCTGGCGATACATGTCTCCCGGATACCTCGCAAACGACGTGACATAGAACCAGAAATCGTACAGCCCCTGATTCCGCCCCATGAAAACAGCTGCGCTCGCCAGTGCGATCATCATGCTGTAGAAGAAGGCCACTGCGACGACCACTAAAAACGTGTACATCAACACGCTGCCCACCGTCAGTGTGACACCGCTGGTCACCAGCGAATAGGTCAACAGCCCCAGCGACAGAATACACTGCACCAGCGACGACAGATCTACCGTCTGAAACGAAACGAAGAACTGGGAATCGACCGGCTTGACGAGAGCAAAGTCCAAATTCCCCGTGCGGATCTGCTCGCTGAAGTTCGCACAGTTGGGCATGAACAGCATCTCGACGAAGCCGTTAATCAGCATCCCGGTGGCCATAAAGCCGAAATACTCGCTGCGGCTCCAGTCCTGAATCCTCGGAACCTTGCTGTAAATGACCTCAAACAGCAGAAGTTGGGCCGACATCCAGAAGCAGGTCGTGATGACCTCGACCAGAAAGTTCCACCGGAAGATCATCTCGCGGGACAGCGACACCGTCACAAACTTCCACCACAACCGCCAGTAGCGGGGACGGAACGGCGGAGTGGGGGAGGCAGCTGTCATGCGGAAATCTTAACGTGCGTTGTCGCCAGCGACGACCTTCCCTGCCGGATTCGGCCACGTGGGCCAGACGACTCATCGGGGCGTCAGTGCATGAACCGGCTGCCGTGGAAACCACCCAGACGACTACTTCGAGCGATTGCGGCGACCGGATTTCGGCTTCGCTTCCTTGACCGGGCGTTTGCCTCGTTTTTTATCGGGCGGGGAGGAGGAGTCGTGCGATTTCTTCCGACCGAACTTCTTCGTTCCACTGACCAGTCGAAAATCCATCGATCGTCGGCCCGGGTCGACCTTGGCAATCTCGACCATCACGCGGTCACCGAGTTGGAACGTTCGTCCGCTCTTGCGTCCGACCAGTCGTTGGGCCGAGCGGTCGTATTCGTAGCTTTCGGGGCCGGGCAGCGTCTCGGTGTGAACGAGACCTTCGGCGGGGAGTTCAATTCCGCGGGCAAAGAACCCGAAGCGGTCGACCCCCGTAATCATGGCCTCCATCCGCTGCCCAACCTTGTCCTTCAGGAACAAGAGCAGCTTCATCTGCGACAAGGCCCGCTCCGCGTCCGCTGCCCGCCGCTCAGTGTTCGAGCAAAGCTCGCACACCGCATCGAGGTATTCGGTCGTGAAACCGTCTTTCTTCGAACGTCCGGCGAGAACCTGCTTCAACTGGCGATGGATAACGAAGTCCGGATACCGCCGAATCGGGCTTGTGAAGTGGCAGTAATCCGGCGTGGCCAAGGCAAAGTGGCCTTCCACTTTGGTGGAGTAGGTCGCCTGCTTCAAGCTACGAAGCAGCGCAAAATTGACGGCATATTCTTGCGGCGTCCCGTGGACTTTCTTCAGGAGCTCCTGCATGTCGGTCTGCGACCGCAGTTGAGGCATCTTGATGCCGATGGCCTTGATGAAATCCTGGAAGATTTGAAGCCGCTGCGGGGCTGGTTCGGGGTGGATGCGGCGTGGAAAGAGCAGCCCCGCGGCAGCCAGTTTGCGAGCCACCGCGACATTAGCGGCCAGCATGAACTCTTCAATCATCTGGTGGCTTTCGTCCCCTTCGACCAGATGGGCCCCCGTCATCCGCCCATCGCGATCGAGGTCGATCTTCACCTCGCTCAGTTCGAGATTGATGGCTCCCTGCTCAAATCGGCGGGACCGCAGAATCTTCGCCAGGTCTTTCATCCGCCCGACCAGATCCCACACATCCTTGGGCAGTTCCTCGGGCCGCTTTTTCGGACCGTGAATCAGTTGCGTCACTTGCTCATAGGCGAACCGGTGCTTGACGCGGATCGCACTGTTGCAGAACCGAGTGGTAAGTATCTGGCCTTGGGGGCCGAAGTCGATGAACGCAGTCATCGTGAAACGAACACGATCGGCTTGCAGACTGGCCAGTCCGTTGGACAGCACCTCGGGCAACATCGGGATCACCCGCCCCGGCAGATAGACGCTGTTCCCCCGCGAGCGAGCTTCGCGGTCAAGGGCCGATCCATCCGCCACGAAGTGCGAAACGTCGGCGATATGTACCCCCAGCGTCCACGATCCGTCCGCATGTTTGTCGAGCGAGATGGCATCGTCGAAATCTCGAGCATCAACCGGGTCAATCGTAATGATCGTCGTCTGGGTCAGATCCTCGCGTCCGGTCAGATCGGTATCGTCAAAGTTCGCGGCGACGGTGCGAGCTTCTTCTTGTACCTCTTCCGGAAATTCGGTCGGCAGCCCGAACTCATGGATGACCGACTGTGTGTCCACCCCGATCTCGAAAGCCGCCCCCAGCCGCTGCTTCAGTACCGCTTCGCCAAATCGCCGAGCACTGGGAAACCGCAGCATCTCGACCACGATCTTGTCGCCGGGCCGCACGCCACTGGCCTCAGGGTCGTCCAGACTGATCGCATCCGCAAACTGCCGACCATCAATCCGGACGAACCCGCCGTGAGCGTCTTCGCCATAGATCCCCACAAAGGTCGTCGTGGCCCGCTTGAGCACCTTCTCGACGACCGCTACCCGCTGCTCACCTCGGCGTTTCCCGGTCAGACGGACGAGTACCTCGTCCTTGTCCTGGGCATCGCGCATGTCTTCCGAAAAGACGATGATGTCACCAACGATCTTCGGCTCCGAAGTCGGGCTGGGAGTGACGTACCCATCCCCCATCGAGGTTCGGCGGACGGTGCCGGTAATGCCGCCCGATTTCTTTCGGCTTTCGATACGGCCCGATTCGGCGAACTGAATCGCCCCCTCAGCCAGCATTCGATGGAGGATCTCGTCGAGGGCCTCCAGACTGTCATGGCGAATGCCAAGCTTCTTGGCGAGCTGTGCGAACTTGAGCGGATTGTAGGCCGGCCCTTGCAAATAATCTCGTACCCGAGATTCCAACGGATCCATGCGATTCCTGAAAAAGGAGTGTATTGAGGGCGCTCGGTTCGATCGCCGCCAACCAGCGGACAACTCTCGCAAGTAAACTAACGTGCGATCGGCAGCCTGTCAGCCTTGGCCGCCGAATTCATCGGTTTCAACTTCAGCTGCGGAACATTTTCTTAGGAGACACACGCTCGACGGCACAGGTTCGGCAATTCGAAAGACTACTTTGAGATAACGATGCTTGGCCTAACAGTCCGTTGAAAAACGTGGAATATCGCCCGTGATCGCGGGGGGCGAAGCCACCATCGAGAGGGCGAAGCTCCTGCGGAGTCGCCTGCGTGGGAGCCAGGTTTTCAATGAGTCGTGGTTCAGCCGGAGCTTCGCCTTCCCCACCGCACAAACTTCCCCGAGGAACTTTCTGGCCAGCCGTGGGGCGGGAAGGAGTTCGGGAGCATCACTCCTCCGATTTCGTTACACTGGAGGTTCTCATTCGGGACTGTGGTGGCTGCGTTATGCTATTCACGATTGGACATTCGACTCATCTGTTTTCGCGGTTTGCCGAGCTGCTCCGATGTCACGGGATCACGGCCATTGCCGACGTACGATCGGCTCCCTATAGCCGTTACAACCCCCAGTACAATCGCGAGGCACTCAAGGCGGCACTGGAGTCCGTGGGGATTGCGTATTCCCATCTGGGCGAACAGCTGGGAGCCCACCGGAAAGAGCCCGAGAGTTTCACTCCGGAAGGGGCACTCGATTTTGGTCTGACAGCCCAAACGGCCAGCTTTCGTGAGGGAATCCAGCGGCTGAAGACTGGGCTTCAGAAATACTCCATCGCCATGATGTGCGCGGAGCAAGACCCGCTCACCTGTCATCGAAATCTGTTAATCAGTCGGTTTCTGAGAGAAGAGGTAACCGACCTCAGTCATATCCGGGGCGACGGACAGATCGAGACACAGGAGGCCCTGGAATCGCGATTGCTGAGCGAATGCAAGCTGCCGCAGCGGGATCTGTTTCGTACCCGCCAGCAACTGGTGGCTTTGGCGTATGAACGACTGGGGCGCTGGAAGCCGACAGCCCCGGACGAAGTGGAAACCGACTTCGAACTCCCCTGAGCGGAGC
This sequence comes from Planctomycetota bacterium, assembly GCA_003671275.1. Classification (GTDB taxonomy): domain Bacteria; phylum Planctomycetota; class Planctomycetia; order Planctomycetales; family Planctomycetaceae; genus TH-plancto1. The sequence continues at coordinate 21,688 of QWPB01000006.1, forward strand.
GTTATGCCACCTTATTGATGTTCGTCGTCGACTGATGAACGTAGATGTCCCGGCTGGGGTACGGAAAGGTATAACCTTCTTCGTCGAAGCCCACCTTGATCCGTTCGAGCAGCGCCGATCGTAACGTGGCGAACTCCTTGGTCCCCACCCAGCACTTGACAGAGAAAACCACACTGAAGTCGGCCAGTTCGATCACCGCCACGCTGGGCGGTGGTGTCTGCACAACGCGGCGATCCTCGACGAGGACTCGCTCCAGAAAGGACTTCACCGCATTCAGGTCGTCGCAGTAACCGCATCCGACTTTCAATTCAATCAGGCGAATTCGCTGGGCGGTAAAGTTCTTGATGGTCCCGATGGTGATCTGACCATTCGGAATGATGATCTTCACGTTTCCATTCGTCCGCAGGATGGTATTGAAGATATTTACCTCTTCGACGTTACCGGTTTCTCCCCCCGCTTCAATTTCATCGCCCACGCCAAACGGCTTGAAGATGATCAGCATTATCCCTGCAGCAAAGTTGGCCAGCGACCCCTGCAAGGCCAGACCCACCGCGAAGCCCGCAGCGGCGATCATGGCTGTGACCGAGGTCACATCGACACCCACCATATTCAACGAGGCGATGGCAATCATCACCAGCATCGAGCAGTACAGCAGGTTGGCACCGAATTTCACCAGGATGGGATCGGTCCCCAGCTTCTCCAGCACTTCGGACACAATTTTGGTGGCCATCCGGGCCAGCATTCGCCCGAAATAGAAGATCGCCGCAGCGGCAATCAGCTTGAACAGCAGGGCCAGTCCTTGCGTTGTCACGAATTGGTAAACCGCATCGTACCAGGCACTGATCTGAGCCTCAGCGGATTTGGCGACGGCACTGGCGGATGCCACAGGAGGCAACTCTGTCGCCACGGCAGGCAGCGCGGCTTCGGCGGCGACGGGCACTTCCTCCAATGCCGAGGCAGGGGGCAGATCGGGATTCATCAACCGACGGGCCTGTTGAGCCAACAGTGGAAAGCCAACCATGTAGACAGCTCCAACCGATCACCGGGCAATCTCACCCCAGTGAATTTTGACACGCTCCCACTTGCTGCATGCGAAAGTCAGCGATACCGTTGCGAAGGCTCGTTGACCGAAGACATCCGTGGAGCGAACTTGTTCCAGGACGGAGTTTTAAGTCAATCGGCCCAATCGGGGAAGAAGAGATTTCGCAAACCATGAATGGTCCCCCTGCACCATGAGTCGGCCGCAATGGGTGGGCTGCAAGCGGAGCCCGTCATGAATTTCGATGTCCTCACTTCCAGCTTCACTGACCCCTCCCCCTGATCTAGCACTCCTCTCATGTACGATTACGAAAAGCTGGGCGTCTTTTACATGGGCCGCTCATTCGACATCGACGCGGGTCAGGCTACCGCGAATCCCATTTTGTATGATTCCAAAGACCTGACCACCCACGCTGTCATTGTCGGGATGACTGGCAGCGGAAAGACCGGCCTGGGCATCGCCATGCTGGAGGAAGCGGCAATCGATGGGATTCCCTCAATCATCATCGATCCCAAAGGAGACCTGGGGAACCTGCTGCTGACATTCCCGGGTTTAAGTGCCGCCGAGTTTCGTCCCTGGATCGAACACGACGAAGCCACCCGCAAGGGGATGACTCCGGATGAACTAGCTGCCGATCGGGCATCGCAGTGGAAACAGGGACTCGCCGACTGGGGCCAGCCCCAGGATCGCATCCAGCGGTTCCGCGACGCCGTGGATGTCTCAATCTACACCCCAGGAAGTGATGCCGGGCTGTCGTTGACCATCCTGAAATCCCTGGAAGCCCCTCCCGCCGCCATCCAGCAAAGTGCCGATGCCATGCGGGAACGGATCGCCGCAGCGGTTGGGGGACTGTTAACCCTGCTGGATCGGGATGCCGATCCCCTGCAGAGCCGGGAGCACATCTTCCTGTCGAACATTCTGGATGCCGCATGGCGGGCAGGGCGTTCGCTCGATCTGCCCCAACTGATCCGCGAAGTGCAGAACCCACCTTTCAGTCAGATCGGCATCATGCCGGTGGATCAGATCTTCCCGGCAGCTGATCGTCTCAAGCTGGCCATCACGATCAACAACGTGCTGGCATCCCCGGCGTTTGCCTCCTGGACGCAAGGCGAACCACTCAATATCCAACGTCTGCTGTATGCCGAAAGCGGCAAGCCCCGGATGTCGATCCTTTCGATCGCTCATCTGAACGACCATGAGCGGATGTTCTTTGTGACCCTGCTGTTGACGGAGATGATCGCGTGGATGCGGCAGCAACCCGGAACATCCAGCCTGCGAGCCCTGCTCTACATGGACGAAGTGTTCGGCTACCTGCCGCCCACCGCGAATCCACCGTCCAAGGTTCCCATGCTGACCTTGCTCAAGCAGGCCCGGGCGTACGGACTGGGACTGGTCCTGGCGACTCAAAACCCGGTCGACCTCGACTACAAGGCCCTGTCCAATGCGGGAACGTGGTTCCTGGGACGGTTGCAGACCGAACGTGACAAGGCTCGCGTGCTCGATGGCCTGGAAGGTGCGTCTTCGCAGGCGGGGGCCCTGTTTGATCGACAGAAGGTGGAACGAATTCTGAGCGGCCTGGGCAATCGAGTCTTCCTGCTCAACAACGTTCACGAGGATGCACCGGTCGTGTTCCAGACACGATGGGCCTTGTCTTACCTGCGCGGTCCAATGACACGCGAGCAGATCTCGACACTCATGGCCCCACGCAAGTCTCCGGCCACCGCCACCGTGGCGGGGCCCATTCCATCGGTTTTCTCCGCAGCCGCCCCAGAGGTGTCCGTCACGGCATCGTCGACAGCGGAACAGCCCCCCGTACTTTCCTCCGATATCCGACAGATCTACGCAGTGGTTTCCCGAACGGGGCATGTGGGTTACCGCCCGGCACTGCTGGGGACGGCGAGCATGCACTTTGTGGATGCCCGAAGCCAAGTCGATGTGTGGAAGAATGTTGCCCGGCTGTGCGATGTCACCGACGGAGTCCCTGACGATCCCTGGGAAGTGGCGGATGACGTGGATCCCGACAAACTGTCATTCACGAACCAGCCCGTCGCCGGAGCCCGCTTCGAAATCCCGCCCGCTGCCATCTTACAAACCAAGTCCTATACCGCGTGGAAGACTGGACTGAAAAACTATCTGTACCGCGCGGTGACGTTGACGGTGGGCTACTGTGAGTCACTCGACCAGTATGCCAATCCCAACGAATCCCTCAGCGATTTTCAGGCCCGCTTGAAGCACGCCGCCCGCGAAGAGCGTGACCGGAAAATCGAAAAGCTGCGAAAAAGATACGCCCCCAAAATGACCACGCTGGATGAACGCCTGCGCAAGGCTCAACAAGCGGTGGAACGCGAAAAGGCCCAGTCCTCGGGGGCGACCCTCACCGCAGCCGTTCAATTTGGAACCAGCGTGCTGGGCGCCCTGTTTGGGCGCAAGCTGGCGACCTCAACCAACGTGAATCGAGCCGCAGGCAGTGTGCGTTCCGCTACGCGGGCGGCGGAGCAAAAGGGTGACGTCACACGAGCCCAGGAAACGTCGGAAGCCATCCAGGCCGACCTGGAAGCGCTGGAGGCGGAACTTCAACTGGAGATTGACCGCATCACTGAGGAGTTGGATATCGAGAATCTCAAGGTCACCGAATACGCGGTGAAGCCCCGCAAATCAGACACGACGATTGACGCCGTCAGTCTGATGTGGCTGGCGTAGCGGATGGGGGACTGGCCGGCGGAACCCCCGTGGGCTTCGTGAGGGTGGGGTCACGACGGTACTTCTCCTCGAACTCACCCAGATAAATTGTGGTGGCCGGATACTGCAACTGCCACTGGCCCCAGGTTGTTTGAACGTGTTTCAATTCCTGCAGTGGCAGTTCGCGGGACGACTGCGGATACATGACCCCATCAAGTCGAACGAGCATTTCATCGGTTGAGAATCCCCCTGTCTGCAGGTCAATCAAAGGCCCCCCTCCCTGACGTGTGAACACACGCACGCAATCCGTTCGGTCACAGTATGTCACCGATACCGGCACACCCTCAAATTCCCCGTTGACCACATGGGAATTGAGTTGCGACATAGCTTTCTGAAGGTAGGCACGAGGCTGCTCACCGACTTGCACTCCAATCACGACCAGATCATCGGGCAGCTGAACATCCGCCGCCGCAAAGAACTGCGGGGAGCGGACTCCCGACATGATGAATGGCGTATTGTCCATGGGGTTCGTCGCCCGAGTGGGCGGGGGGGGTGGCGGCACGGGCTTTTGACAACCGGACACCAGACAGCCAATTGCCAGCAGCCCACCGACGACACTCGGCGTTGAGCGAAGAATACTTTTCACGTTCCCTCGATTCCCGGACAGGGATACAGAAATGCTCTTCATCGAAAGAGCGGACAGGAATCTCAGCGGGGTTCCCCAACAGGACAGGCAGACTGTCCGCCTGCCTCGCCGGCGGAGAACCGCCTACGGACATCACACGGGAGAGGACTGATGAAGATTACTCATCGATGACCACATCCCGGCCCCGGATTTGACGGAACTGTGGACTACGGACAATCGCATCAATGGCCACTTCGACGCGGTAGTCATCCTCTGCCAGATTCGCTTGAATCTCGGCGAGCAGCGGCTCATCGGACAATTGGGTCGCCCGCCCGAGCGAGTAGCCCAACAGTTTCTTGGTAAACTGTCGAACAAAGGCCGGTCGCCGTTTCTGACCGAGGTATGCCTTCAAGTCATCCAGACCGTTGACGGCAGTACCATCAAACAACACCGTTCTGGTATCGATCGGCAAGCCCGCCGCATCCTTGGTTCTCAACCGCCCAATGGCGTCGAACCCCTCCAGCGCGTAGCCGAACGGATCGACCCGCACATGGCACTTGGCGCAGGATGGCTCGCTACTGTGCAGGGCTGTCATCTGCCGTTCCGTCAGGCCCTCCGTCACCGTTTCAGACAACGGAGGCACGTTCTTCGGCGGCTTGGGGAGCTTCTCTCCCAACATCACTTCGCTGAGCCAGGTGCCCCGCAGGATGGGACTGGTGCGTGAGGCTCCCGACTGCTTGGACATGGTCGCCGCCATCGAGAGAATGCTGCCACGAGCATGTGCCCGCACCCCCTCGACCCGCCGCCAGTGCGAACCCTCGACTCCCGGAATCCCATAATGCCGGGCCAGCTCTTCATTGAGGAATGTCGCATCCCCATCGACCAGGGAGAGCAGCGACCTATTGTTCTGGAACAGGTCGGTTAGCACCAGCAGGGACTCCTCGTACATGGCCCCCCGCAAGGCGGCAAACGTCGGAAAGTGGCGCTCACTCTTCTCGTCCAGCTGATCGAAGCCATGAATATGCAGCCAGTGGGCCCCGAACTCCGTGGCCAGTCGGCGAGCCTTGGGATCTTTCAGCATCCGTCTGGCCTGAGCGGCGAGCGTGTCGGGATGGCGCAATTGCCCCGCAGCTGCCAGCGTCCGCAGTTCGGCATCCGGCCCTGTAGACCACAGGAAGTAACTCAGACGACTCGCCAATTCATAGTCGTTCACAAAACTGGCCGGGGCCCCTGGCTGCGGGGTTTCAATGTGATACAGAAAGGCCGGAGCAATGAGCACCCGAGCCAGCGTCAGTCGCAGCGCCTCGTCATGGCTGAGTTCCTCGCTGCGAAGTTTCGCGTAGAGTGATCGCAGTTCAGAATCCTCGTCCAACGTCAGTGGCCGCCGCCAGGCCCCCGCGGCCCAGGCAATCACCGCATCCAGCTGTGTGGGTTCGTTCTGAATCAACCGCTGACGAAATGCTTCGGCGTTGTCTTTGACGGGTTGCCGCAGTGGTTCGAACGAAGGCAACAAATCGGCCCGATCCTGCGTGGCGAACTGATACAACTGCGTGTAGGCAGTTACCATTTCCAGAGGCTCCTGAGCCACGTAGAAGTGCTCATCCCACATCCGATCCAGTTCGGTGGACTGCTCATCGGTCAGCATCAGTCGTCGCAGCTGATCGTCTTCCCGGTAGTACAGCAGCAACGTGACCACCTCATCCACGGGAACAATCTGTGTGTAGCAGAGGGCCGGTGGAAAGAGACTGCGGAATTGGTCCATGGCCGCTTCAATGCGCAACCGGGCTGGACTTCCTTCCTGGGCAATGAAGGGGGTCGTCGAGGGCAGCGGTCCCCCGACGGGGCCGGTTTGCACCGCCAAACGCACGGAGCCCTCGCGTCCCGTCTCAGGATGCAACAAACCGGACACGACAAACTCCGATCCCGCGATCAACTCCGCAGGCAACCGGATTTCGGTGGACTCAGGAGCCGTCACACAGAGACTGGCCGGTTCCGTGGGGCGTCCCTCGGGGCACCGGCCAAACCGATCTGCGGGCAATCCCCAGGGCGAAGGAGTGGACTCTCCGGCATCGGCAGGTCTCTGGGCCACGGCCTGAAACACGGCTGCCATGAACGGACCGGACAGTGAGCGCAGCTGATGTGCGAGGGCGGCTTCCGGAGATCCCTTGGGGAGCGTCCCCGGATCGGCCTGCAAAGTTCGCTGCACTTCCCCGGCCAGCCGCTGCTTCTCGGCGGGGTCACGGGCCGATTGCCACTGAGCCAGCAATGAGCCTTCGGGAATCACATGCCCGGTCATCCCACTGGCGGGTTCCGAAAAGAAATGCCACACGTCCGCATGTCCATGGGAATCCGCATGAGGATTGCCTGCCAGAATATTCGGGGAGGTCTCTTTCCACAGGTTCCACTCGGTGGTTTCATCACTCAGGGTCAGGTCAATGGATGTCAGGTCACAAGAGTGATTGTTCTCTTTCGGGCTGATCACCAGCGCCACCAGATCGCCCGGACGGACAGTCACATTGGGGACCGGCCCCAACGGGATCACTGTGGCCCCCTGGCTGTTTCCCGTGGCAAGTCGTTGCCGGGTGTTCCCTCGCCGCAATTCAAGGGACCAGGCCACTCCATTCCCGCATTCCGGGTGTGCGTGCTGCACGAGTCCACTGACCTTCAGGGTCGCAGCCACGGGACTGCGCCAACCGACTGCCACCGAGATCGTCGGGGCCGGGTGAACGGCAACGCTATGTGGTTTCATGTTTCCGGGGATGCGGACGTGCTGATCCGACGAATTCGCCACGACACTCAAGGCATCGTCGGCGACCCATCCCTGAATAAAATCATACGCTTCGGCCCGCTCCTGGCGACGGGTCAGCGAAGTACCAATCGTTGCCGGACCACCAGTCCCAATTCCCAGGTACTCCAGCCAGGCAATCAGCGAGTCCACATCGACTTCATGTTTCCGGGCCAGTGGTTCGACTTCGAGCGTTGTGGTGGATTGTCCGGCTTCCCCAGCTGCAGCTAGACAGCGGGCCGTCTGGGCAAAGTGCCGGTCGCGACTCTTCGCCAGTTCGACCGCCACGCGGCCCACATCCTTGAGCAGCAGATCCGGCCGGCCCGCCGCCGTGAATCGAGGTCGTTCCCACAAAACCACATCGCCGAGCCTTCCATCTCCCGCGTCGTCCGAGCGGAGTGACAAAATGACCTCGCCGGTCGCATCGGCGGGAATTTTCAGACGAAAGTCCTGCCGTGGCAGCACCGGGCTGACGGGTACCTGCCAGGCCTTGATCCCCTTCTGCAGGCCAATCTGTCCGACCGAATTGAACTGAAAGAGCGCGTTCTGCCATGCGGTAACGCCGTTCACCAATTCCGGCAGGTCGCTGACCTGGGCCGTCTGCCACCGCGTCCGGAGCGGATCTAGAAGCAGTGATGGATCATGGGAGTTGAGCATCGCCCAGATCATCCCCAGGTACTTCGGGCTGAGACCCCGAGCTGTGGCCGCCTGCTCGATCGACCGGGTGCCCGCAACCAGAGCCGCTCGTTCTTCGAGTGTCGCCAGCAGGTAGCGTTCCACCGGCAGTCGCCCCCCCGTATTGGTACTGAATTGGATCCCCTGAAGGTTGACGGCCGAGCCGCCACCATCGCCGCTGTACCGTGCGTAGTAATCGCGGATTCTGGTCAGTGACTCGTTGGTCCAATCACGGCGGGTATTGCTCGGTGAAAACCGGAGACCTCCGGGCAGCAACACCGCATGCGAAGCCACATCCTTGGCCGCATCGAGATATTTGGTCAACAACGCGGGCGACATGACCAGCGAGTTGCCGACATTGGTGAAACCTTCCCCGGAAGCACTATCGACCGGGAACTCTTTACCGGGATCGAGCGTCACGACTCCCGTCAAATCCCGAAGGGTGTACGCATACTCGGCGTTGCTCAATCGTCGCAGCACCACTGGCCCCGGATCGCCCGCATGGGCTGCGGCTTCGATCAGCAGATGCCGTTGCACCCAGCCATGCATCGTTGCCCGCTGCGCCGCTGTGGGCTGGGCGGAATCCGGTGGCGGCATCTGCTCGCTCGACAGCATCTCGCCAATTTTCTGCCAGACCCTGGCTTGCTTGCGAATCGATTCCAAATCTTTGTAAGCCGCGAGATCAATCTCCGCTTCGAGCGTCTCTCCCGAGTGGCACTCGAAACAGAACTGCTTCAACAGCGGCTGGACATCCGCCTGATAGGCCGCTTCCAGTGGCTGGGGCGGCTCTGCGGATTTCAGGCTGCGGGGGCCACAAAGCAACCCCAGCACAATCAGGCCGCAGGCCGTCCAGCCCAGCCGGGAAGCATGAGTCGGGTCAACGGGGAAAGTCGCCATGTTCAATCGTTCCATGGGCATCGGTTACGCTCCCGGGGAGTTCAGCCAGTTGCCCTCGTGCCGCAGATCGTCGAAAGCACAGCTGGCAGTCGCCCCCTGCGCCACGTTTAATCGTTCCTAGCAGTGTACTGAATCGCCCCCGCAAACATAAACGTCCATCAATCCGTGTCTTGCGGTCGAGACACCGGTGTGCTCCACGCTCCAATACTGTTGCCGTTCCGCACACACTCCGTCATAACGCGATTTCCGAACCTCTTTCCCTTTGCCTGCTGTTGACCATGGCCTCGATTGCGTTTCTGACGATGGATTCACTCGCTGGATTCGAGTGCGATGACGAACGGGTGATTGCCCCCCTGCGTCAACGGGGGATCGAGGTCGTCTTTGCCCCTTGGCGGCAGCCCACCGACTGGACCGCATTTCAGGCGGTGATTGTTCGGTCCCCCTGGGACTATCAGGCCCACTGCGACGAATTCCTGACGGTACTCCGCACGATCGATCAATCGGGTACTCCGCTCTGGAACCCGTTACCCCTGATGGAGTGGAATCTTCACAAGTCATATCTGCTGGAACTGGCTGCGAAAGGCGTCCCCATTGTGCCGACGATTCGCGGCAGGAATCTGACTAAGGATACTCTGCGAACCTTGCCCGACCACTGGGATTGCTCCGAGATCATTATCAAACCGATCATCGGTGCCGGGGCCAGCCGGACCCACCGTCTGAGGACTCCCTGGACGGAATCCGCTGAGCGGACAGCCGTGGCCGATCACCACAACACCGAGTATCTGGCGCAGCCGTTCCTGACATCGATTATCGAGGAAGGCGAATTCTCGTTGATCTATTTTCAGGGTTGCCTGAGCCATGCCATCCTCAAGACCCCGCGGGCGGGCGACTTTCGATCACAAGAAGAATTCGGCTCGCGGCTTCAGGAAGTCACTCCCGATAACGAGCTGCGGGAACATGGAGACCGAGTGCTGGCGGCATTGCCGGACCGTCCGCTTTATGCCCGAGTCGATCTGATCCGGCACGCGGGAGGGTTCTCACTGATGGAGGTGGAACTCATCGAACCGGCACTGTACCTCAGCAAAAGCCAAGGCGCCGCCGATCGATTTGCGGAGGCCCTGCAATCGCATCTGTTCTCGTAGCGGCGGGGTCAGGCCAACTCGACTATCCACGCCCCAGCCGAATCCGCGACACCCGGCTGTAATTCGCACTGCCTCCCGGAGGCGGGACCAGTCGCAGCTTAAAGGGCATCCAGTGCGGTTTGTCGACCTTGCCTTCCGGAAGGTCCGTCAACACGGGCAGCGCCGGGTGGTTCCCGGCGGGAAAATCGGCGGCGGTCGTCGGGTTCAGGAAGATCAGCTTTTTCGCGATGAAATCCAACAGCCAGTCGGCAAACTGCTGGCTGATCCGCGTCCAGACCACGACCTTGGTATTGGATTTGAGAACCAGACCGAATTCACCTGCTGTCGGAGTGTACTTCTCGAAGTCGGCCAACAGCTTGTCGAGTCGCGTGTTGTCATAGAACCGCACGTACTCCACGACCGCTGCGGCGAACTGCCCATGCTCAGCCAGTTCGATCCATTTGAGCTGCGGCTTTCCCCGGCTGCCATCGGCTGTTTCCGTTTCGCCGCGGCGTTCTTCTTCTTCCATGACTTTTAGCACGCGGCTGTCGGGGGTCGCCGGACGACACCGCGTCCGAGCCCACTCACGCAAGTTGAAGATCTGATCCTCCATGGTTTTTGACAGCGGAACTAAAAGTTCCTGCTGGGTCATCAGATCATCTTCCGTCAGCATTTTCCCTTGGCTATAGGTCTCGATGATCGCCGAATTCACAATCGTTTCAATTTCGGCTCCGCTGTACGCCTCGGTCGCATCGGACAGTCGTCCCAGACTGAATTTTTCAGGGTTCCAGCCCCGTTTCTTCAAATGGATCGCGAAGATCGTTTGCCGTTCGTAATAGTTGGGCAGATCGACGAAGAACAGCTCGTCGAACCGACCGCGACGCAACAATTCCGGCGGCAGACGAGAGATGTTGTTGGCGGTGGCCACAACAAAGACCGGGGCTGTGTGTTCCTGAAGCCACGTTAGAAACCGCCCCACGAGCCGGGCCACCGTGGCATCGGAACCCGCCTCGGAATCGAATCCCGCGAACGCCTTGTCGATCTCTTCCAACCAGAGTACTGAGGGAGAGATGGTCTCCATCAGTCGCAGCACCTCTCGCAGGTTCTGTTCCGACACCCCGCGTGATGAATCGAGCAAATTCGCCAGATCCATCCGGATCAACGGAAACCCCAGCACGCGGGCAATGGCTTTGGCCGAAAGGCTCTTGCCGCACCCCTGCACCCCCGCCAACAACAGCCCCTTGGGATAAGAGATCCCCCGGGCCCGGGCATCCGCACTGAAGGCCTCGGCCCGCTGGTGCATCCACTCTTTGAGCCCCTCCAGTCCGCCGATGTCTTCGATCCCTTCTTCGAGATCGAAGAACTCCAGCAGATCGGCTCCCTGAACCATCTGCCGCTTTTCGGAAACGAGAGCCACATACACGGCGTCATCAACCACCTCACGCCCCTGCAACGAGCGGGCAAACGCCTTGCGAGCCTCCCGCGCCGTCAGACCAAGCACCGCCTTCGCCATGTGTTCTTCCTGACGGTTGTCGAGCGTCAGATGGCCGAACTGGCTGACCAGAAGCTGTCCCAGTTCCTCCCGCATTTCATCCAGGCTCGGCAGCGGCAGCTCAATCAAGGTGACATCTTTTTTCCATTCGATTGGAATATGCTCAACCGCCCCGATGCACAATAACGACTGCCGCCGTTCAACGAGGTGTGGCAGCATGTCGCGCACTCGACGGATCACCTGTGGATCGTCCAGATTTCGATGCACATCCTTGAGCAGGAACAGATGCTCTGCCGGGTATTGATGGATCGACTGAAGGAATTCATCCAGTTCCGTGGTATCGCATCCGTCCACTGCGAGCGAGGCCCCCTCGGTCATGCTCCAGGTGACGATCCCGTACTCCATTTCCTCGGCCAGCCCCGCCAGCAGCAGCTCCCACCGGTCCTCTTCATAAGTCCGCAACCACAGAACCGGGTAACCGGACCGAATTCGAAGCTGTAAATCATCGAGCGTCTGTATCGTGGTCACGGTGCGGAACTCCAGCCGGGGGACCGGCAATCTACTGCAACCCGCCCCGCTCCGGCGACTGTGCGCCGGGTTTTCACGAACATCAACCTCGATTTTGGGCAGTTGCGACAGGGCTGACGACATTCGCGAGAGTCCATACACTGCGGCTTCGGCCAACGCTGAGACAGCGAACCTTGGATCAGGCTTCGCTGCCCCAGAACGAATGGCCCTACGGAAAGATCGCCCGACATGCCGCGCTACAACCCCAGCCTCCTCGAACCCAAGTGGCAGCAGTTCTGGGACGAGCATCAGACGTTTGTCACACCGAACACTCCGCAGGCCGGGGCGCAGGGGAAGCTGTACGTACTGGACATGTTCCCGTACCCCAGCGGGTCGGGACTGCATGTGGGGCATCCCGAAGGGTACACCGCAACGGATATCGTGGTGCGGTACAACCGCATGCGGGGCAAGCATGTGCTGCACCCGATGGGGTGGGATGCGTTCGGACTCCCGGCGGAGGAGCATGCCGTCAAGACCGGCACGCACCCGGCGGTGACGACCAAACAGAACATCGACACCTTCCGCCGCCAGCTCAAAATGCTCGGCTTCAGCTACGACTGGAGTCGCGAACTGTCGACCACCGATCCGGGTTACTATCGCTGGACGCAGTGGATCTTTTTGCAGCTGTACGACACATGGTACGACCCGGATTATGAGTGGACCGGACCGGATGGGAAACAGCGCAAGGGCAAGGGACGACCGATCAGTGAGTTGCCGATTCCGGAAGAGGTGAAGGGGCAAGGGCCAAGGGGCAAGGGCCAAGGGAATGAAGGCGCGCTTAGCCCTCAGTCCTCAGCCCTCAGCGATGCAGTCCGTAAATACCAGGACCAGCACCGCCTCGCCTACATCAGCGAGGCCCCGGTCAACTGGTGTCCCGGCCTGGGCACCGTACTCGCCAACGAAGAAGTCATCGACGGCAAGAGCGAACGCGGCAGCCATCCGGTCGTCCGCATGCCGCTCAAGCAGTGGATGCTGCGGATCACAGCCTACGCCGACCGTCTGGCGAATGAACTGGAGGATCTCGGCTGGCCCGATTCGATCAAGGCGCTGCAGCGCAACTGGATTGGAAGAAGCGTTGGGGCGGAAGTCGATTTCAAGATAGCGAGCGTCCGGCGTGAGCCGGATGGTTCCCCCGTCAGTCCCGCGTTGCTCCAACAGGGGGCTCACGCCCCCCGCTCGCCGTTCCCAAAGGAACCGGCTCCCGGCACGATCCGCGTCTACACCACCCGGCCCGACACCCTCTTCGGCGTGACCTACATGGTCCTCGCCCCCGAGCATCCGCTGGTCGATTCGATCACCACGCCCGAGCAGCGGGCTGCCGTCGATGAGTACCGCCGCAAGGCATCGCTCAAGAGCGACCTCGACCGCACTGACCTCGCCAAAGACAAGTCCGGCGTCTTCACCGGCGGGTACGCCATCAACCCGGTCAACGGCGAGCAGGTGCCGGTCTGGATCGCCGACTACGTGCTCATCAGCTACGGCACCGGGGCCATCATGGCTGTGCCAGCGCATGACGAGCGGGACTGGGCGTTTGCCCAGCAGTACAACATTCCCATCAGGGCGGTCGTCGCCAATCCCGCTGACCCTCAACCCCCAATCCTCAACTCTCAACCCTCCGAGGTCTTCACGGAACTCGGCGTCGCCATCAACTCCGGCAAGTACAACGGCCTCCCCACCGCCGAGTTCAAAGCCAGGATCACCGCTGACCTCGCAGCTGCGGGTCTCGGCAAAGAAGCCGTCAATTACCGCCTCCGCGACTGGCTCTTCTCGCGTCAGCGGTACTGGGGCGAGCCGTTCCCGATCTGGCACGAACTCGACGAAGCCGGGAACCCGACCGGTCTCATGCGGGCCGATACAGCTGCGGAGCTGCCAGTGCTACACCCGCATATGGAGGACTTCAAGCCGACCGGGACGCCCGAGCCAATGCTCGCCAAGGCCCCGGATACGTGGCTCTACAAGACTGCTGCGGACAGCGTAAAGCTCAAGCGCGAGACCAACAGTATGCCGCAGTGGGCGGGGTCGTGCTGGTACTATCTGCGGTTTTGCGACAACCAGAATAGCGAACGGTTCATCGACCCGGCCCTGGAGAAATACTGGCTGCCGGTCGACCTCTACGTCGGCGGAGCGGAGCATGCCGTGCTGCACCTGCTCTACTCGCGGTTCTGGCACAAGGTCCTCTTCGATCGCGGACACGTGACCAGTCCCGAGCCGTTTGGGAAGCTTGTGAATCAGGGGATGATTCTCGGCGAAGCGGAACTGACTGCGTACCAGTCCGCAGAGAAAGCCAAGGGGTTGCACCCCCTGGGCACCACGTCCGGATTCGTGACTCTCAAGGACACCATCGAATCTCCCGACGGCGAAGGCCGTATTCACAAGGACACCAAAGAGCCACTCACGCTTGTGAAGCTCACCGCCGAGCAGGTCGAGAAGCAGGGCGGGAATCTTGTCCTGAAGGGCACCGACATCGTCGTCGAAAGCCGCTCATTCAAGATGTCCAAGTCCCGCGGTAACGTCATCAATCCCGATGACGTCGTCAAGGAGTACGGAGCCGACTCGCTGCGGCTGTACGAGATGTTCATGGGCCCGCTCGAGCAGGTGAAGCCCTGGTCAATGAGCGGCGTCGAAGGGGTCTACCGGTTCCTGGCCCGGACATGGCGGATGTTCGTCGACGAGCGAGCCGACGATGTCACCCTCCACCCGGCGATCCAGGAGATCACTCCGACCGACGACCAGCTGCGTGTCCTGCACAAGACGATCAAGGCGGTGACCGAGGACATCGAGAAGCTGAGCTTTAACACAGCCATCAGCCGGATGATGGAGTTCATCAACGAGTTCGGCACGCTGGAGCCACGCCCCCGCGCGGTGCTGGCCCCGTTCGCGCTGCTCCTCTCTCCATTCGCCCCGCACCTCGCCGAGGAACTCTGGTCGATCCTCGGACACCAGGAGTCGCTCGCCTACGCCGCGTGGCCGACGTGGGACGAGAAGTACCTCATCGAGTCCGAGATCGAGATCCCGGTCCAGATCAACGGCAAGCTGCGCGCCAAGATCCTGGTCCCCGCCGGAGCCGACGCAGCCACGCTGCAAAGCCTGGCCGAAGCGAACGCGACGATCCAGCCGCAACTGGCCGGGAAGCAGATCGTGAAGGTCGTCGCTGTCCCGGGGCGGATGGTGAACTTCGTCGTGAAGGGGTGAAGTGAAAGCTATCATTCAAGACCTTGACATGTACCATCCGATGGTACAGAATAAGTCTGTGACAGCACCACGGATAGGGCGTCAGGAATGATTCCACCGTCTAGGGAGGCTGATCGTGCCATCCGGAAGATCGGAACGCAGGAAACACATGTTGCGGTATCCGCAGCACGTGCTTCAGCCCGAGGATTTATTGACTTTCATCCTGATGGATGGGTTCAGTGATGACTGGGATGAGCTTGGATTGGAGGACATGGATCTTCAGGCACTGGAGATCATGATTATGGCGGCCCCGACGGGGCCACCGGTTGTTCCTGGAACAGGAAGATTACGGAAAATCCGATTTGCCAGATCGGGGCGCAACGTCGGAAAAAGTGGAGGAGCCAGAGTCTGCTACGTCTACTTCGAAGAGTGGAAGATTGTTCTTCTCGTTGTCGCCTACGGCAAGAGTGAAAAGGATGATCTTGATCCCGACGAAAAGCGAGCAATACGTGCGCTGATTCAACGTGAAGAAGTCGCATTCCTAAGCCGCAAGGGTAGGTCACAACGGTAACGACACCTCCGGGCCCGCAAGGCCCGGCCCCATCAATTCCGAGCCCGCAAGGCTCGGCCTATTCGAGTCTCTACCATGTCACGCATCGGAAAGAAGATCATTGATCGCATGGAGCGATTCACAGGCGATCTTGAGCGAGGGGTTGATGTCGCACAGACATACACCTGTCGCCAGATTGTGCTTGACCTCGAACCGACTGTATTTGACGCAAATCGAGTGGTTCTGTCACGCAAGACATTGGGACTGAGTCAGGTTCTCTTTGCTAAATTCCTAGGCGTTTCCCCGAAAACCGTTCGTGCCTGGGAGCAGGGAACCAATTCACCACAAGACATTGCTTGCCGACTGATGGATGAGATTCTCCACGACCCAGACTATTGGCGAGGTCGGGTGAGCCAATTGGCTCGTACGAAGAAACAAGCCTCTTGCTGATTACGGCGAAAACATCACTCGAATCCACAAGAGTCGTCGCCGGGCCGGATGGTGAACTTCGTCGTGAAGGGGTAAACTGCCCACTGGCCAGGAACAGATGGTCGGTCAGAGGTCTTGGCCGTGGGATAGGCTTCCAGCCTGTCATCCTGAGCTTGTCATTCAGTGAACATGTCAGACAGGAAGCCTATCCCACGGAGCTGACCGATCGATTGGAAGGAGTCGCGATCATGGCGGACCTGCCCCAATTATTTCAGTTCGATGACAGTCCCGGTGGATTTGAAGACCAGGTAATCAAGAATGGGTCACATCTCTGGAGTGAGGCCACGCTGAGGGCAGCGCTCGGGTATCAATCGGTAGACTCGTTTCAGCATGTGGTTCACAAGGCCCAGCTGGTGTGTCTGTCGCTGGACATCGCGATTGAAGACAACTTCGTCCGGCAGGGGGACGGTTCGTACCTGCTCACACGATTCGCCTGCTACCTGATCGCGATTAACGGAGATCCGCAGAAGCCTGCGGTGGCCGCCGCCCAAGTCTACTTTGCGACTCTGGCCCACACCTTTCAATCGGCCCTGGAGCACGCACAGGCCGTGGACCGGGTTCTGATTCGCGAAGAGGTGAGCCAGGGAGAAAAGTCTCTCACGAGCACCGCGAAGCACCACGGGGTGAGAAACTTCCCCTTCTTTCAGAATGCGGGCTATCGCGGCATGTACAACATGAATCTGTCGGCGTTGAAGGTGAAGAAAGGGCTGAAGACCGAAGAAGTTCTGATGGATCGAATGGGAAAAACCGAACTGGCCGCTCATCTGTTCCGGATCACCCAAACCGACGAGAAGATCAAGAACATGGGTGTGACAGGGCAAGCGATGCTGGAATCAATCGCCAAAAACGTCGGTGAAGAAGTTCGCAAGTCCATGATGAGAATCAGCGGCCACAAACCGGAAAACATTCCACTGGCCGAACCGATCCGAGAAACTCGACGGAAACTCAAGGACGCCGGAAAGGAACTGGGGAAGCTCGACCATCAGAAGCAAGGAAAAAAATCAGAATAGCCAACAAACCACAGCCATCTGCCAGCCGATACCGCGACCTGAAAACGCCTGACTAAGGTCGAGGTTCCCCTCCGGCGAGCCGATCGCACAGGGCATACCCGTACAGGGCGAATAACGAGCGTTGTCATAAAGCGAGTGACGGATGACCGCCTCGCAAAACGGCTTGTACTGGTATCGGATGGCAATTCGATATTAGGATGACACGACCTTTCGTTGTCGTTGTCTTGTCTTGAGTGGGTTTGTCATGAGCGAACAAGTCGTGCAGTGTTTGGGTTGTGGTGTGAAACTCAAACTGAAGGACGGGCGGCAACTACCACCCAATGCCGATTGCCCGAAGTGTGGACAAGAACTTTTTTCTAAGAAGAAAGGGCCGACGAGGTACGCCGGGGCGGTGCCTGCTCGTCCTCTCAAGTCCAAGCTACCAGTCGAAGATGACTATGACGACCTGATCGACGAGGTGGATGAAGCCGAGGATCGCCGCCCGCGTTCGAAGGGACGCCGGAAATCCAAGTCCTCCTCGGGCGGGATCCCCTCTTGGTTGGTGGGGGCGGTTGTCGGAATTCTTTTGGTGGGGGGCGTGACAGGTGCGGTGCTGTTCCTGCGCGGAGGAGGGGAGGCCGCTCCCGTGGCGGCTCAGCCCGTGGCCCCCGTGGCGGCTCCGAATGCCGCCGCGCCGCCTGCCCCTGCCGAAACCGTGGTCGCGAGTCCCGCCGCGAGTCCCAGCACAGCGCAAGGGGCGGCACCATCCGTTGTGATGACACCGCCTGTGGGGGCGGTTCCTCCCGCAGTGACAGCCGCACCCGCGCAGATCGGAGCGGTACCGGCTGGCGCGGGGGCAGGTGCGGTGGTCAAATATGCTCCGAAGCCCGACTCCGAACATGGCTATTCGTATGAAGTGATCGCGGATTTCGACCAGTACCAAGAGAAGTCGACCGGGACTGCCACGTTCAAAACCAAGGCGATCGCCGGTGGACCGCGTTTTTCGATCACGGTCGGGAAACAAGAAGGGACCGGAACCGGCTTTGTGATCGGTTCGAATGGTGTCATTGCCACCTGTGCCCATGTGGTGGATGGGGCCAAAGAGATCAAGGTGTCAGTCAATGGACAGTCGTTACCTGCGACCGTTCTGCATTCTGATGCGGCCAAAGACCTCGCCATCATCAAGGTGGAAGCCCACAATCTAGCGGTCGTGCCGCTGGGGAACTCGGAACAGCTACAACTGGCCCATCCGCTGCGCGTGATTGGTTACCCGCTTTCGGATGTTCTGGGAACCGGAATCAAGATCACGCAAGGCACCGTTTCAGGAATCATTGAAAAGGATGGCCAGCGGCAGATTCAAACCGATGCGACCATCAATCCCGGCAACAGCGGCGGACCAGTGTTCAATTCTCGGGGCGAAGTAGTCGGCGTGGCCAGTGCCAAGCTGGCGGGTGGGGCGGTGTCCCAGATCGGCTTCCTCGTTCCCTCGAACACGTTGAGTGGGCTGTTAACCGAACGCGGAATCACGCTGGCTGCCGCCCCACCGGCTGGGGAGATCGATGCCCCCACGCTGGTGAAACAAGTCGCGCCTTCGGTGGTACTCATTCAGGTCACCATGGGGGCTCCGGCTGAGGCGAAGATCGCCTTCCGGTACACCGCGAGTTTGTTTTCTCGGAAGGAGTCCCAAAGAGGCATGCCCGTATTTGATGCTGGGATGACATTGCCGGTCACTGATTTCGGCGATCTCTCCCTCTCTGATTTCGGAGAACCGGTCAATGTGACGGAAGGGAGCTTCGCGCCCGTGATCATGCAGCGGTTGCCGCTGTTGCCGTTCCTGGAACTTAATGCCTCCGGGCAGACCGATTGGAACAAGCAGCGTTCGGTGTCGATTGTTCGCGAGGACCGATCCGACCCCCGATCACGTTTTCGAGGTCGCTTTGGCCGTAACCTGTTCCCGGAGGACCAACCGAAAGTCATCGGCGTTCAGACAGCTACCGAAAAGGAAACGTTCCACATCGATCAGAACACGCCGCAACAATTGGTTGTGACGCGGACCTATGAATTGAAAACGACTGATGGCAGCGAGCCTGCGATCGATCTGAGTGGGAAAGGGGCCTGGACCTTCGACAAGGCCGAAGGGATGCCGAGCCTCTCGTCGCTCGAAGGGATCTATAAGGTTACGACCGGTGGCGTCACCGTTTCCATCCCGTACCAGGTGCATGTGAAGCGGATGTCCAATGCCGACCTGAGTTCGGTTCGTGAGCGTCTGGCCAAGGCGGGAGCCAATCCAGCCCGGGGAGCGCGGGGCGGCAACGAGGCAGCTGCTGAACATGAAGCCACACACACCATCAAGGCCGAATCCTGGGGCTTCAAGGCCATCGCCATTGCCCCAGACAGTAAAACGTTCGCAGCTGCCGATCAAAACAACAATCTGGTGGTGCATGATCTGGCCACGGGAAAAGAGGTCGATCGCAAGGGAGGCATTAAAACACTCGGTACACCGAGCAAGATGGCCTATTCCCCCAATGGCAAGTTCCTGCTACTGGGAGGTCGCGAAGGGGTCATCCGAGTGTATTCCGTCAACGACGATGGTGATCTGGAAAGTCTCGCCGACTACGCGGGGCACTCCAGCGACATTAAGGCGCTGCACATCCTCCCCGACAACAAGACAGTGATCTCTTCGGATCAAGACAAGCGAGTGCGGATCTGGACCCTCGACGATCAAGCCGAGAAACGCAGCACCGCCGAAATCGATGAAGCCGTCGTGGAGATCGGCTCCAGTGCCGATGGTAAAACCGGGCTGCTGGTGACCACCTCCGGTAAGGTCTACAAGTTGACCATTGCCAATGGAGATGTCTCTGCCGCCCAGTCAGTGTTCCGCAGCCATTTTGGAGAAGTGGCGCTCTTTACCCCGGGCGGGAGCATGCTGTTCATGCCGGACGCGTACAAGCTGACCGGATTCCCCATGCAGGGAAAGAAGCCCCCTGCCGTTATCGATTTGCAAGATACGATGTGGGATTTGGCCCTCTGTGAGAAGACTGGCGAACTGGTAGTGGGCTTGCGGGCTTGCGTGAAGGTTGTCGACCACAAAGAGGAAACGGTAACCAAGACGCTCAGTACCGGGGCGACAAGCGGGTATAACCACCATGTGGCGATCTCGCCAGATAGCCGCTTTATCATCGCGGTGGGGGGACCAATCGGCCAGACCATCTTTATCTTTGACCGTCAGAACCCTCCCGTCAAAGCGGACGCGGGCCAGGGCGATACGGAGAAGCCATTGGAGCCGAAATAGTCAGCGGAGGGGGCGTCTAAAAACCTCTTCGGATGATCTTCACAGCTGGGACCGAGGAGCCAGTGAGGGGGACTGGATTTCATTGCGGCAGGTTGATGTTTCTCCCTTCGAATCCGGGACATCGGAGGACCGTCTTGAAAAGGTTCCCTCCCCCTGAAAAGTCAAACCCTCTCCGGGGCTCCCCCCAAAGTCAGATGAACCATTTTTGTCTGAGTGAACCGAAGACCGACTCGGAACTAAAACACCTTGCGCTGCCGAGATGAGGGGATGTTCAGGGCCTTGCGGTATTTAGTAACGGTTCGCCGGGCCAGAGTGTAGCCGTGTTTTTGCAAGGCAATGACAATATCGTCATCGCTCAGGGGGGCGGCCTTGTCCTCCCCGTCGACGACCTCCTTCAACTTAATCCGGATGATGTCCCAAGCCACATCCTCCCCTTCCGCAGTCTTGGTCCCGCCTCCGAAAAACCGCTTCAGCGGAAAGATCCCACGAGGGGTGACGATGTGCTTGTCATCGACCGCGCGGGACACGGTGGTGACGTGACGGTGAACCACATCCGCGATGTCCTGCATCTTCAGGGGAACGATAAACTCAGGGCCAGACTCCAGGAACTCCTTCTGACGGTTCACAATCTCCTGGGCCACACACTTGAGCGTGTCGTACCGCTGAGCAATGGAGTCAATGAGCCAGCGGGCTGACTCCACCTTGCGTTTGATGAACTCTTTGGTTTTCTGGTCGGGATTGCCTTCCAGCATCCGCAGATACCGCTTGCTGATTCGCAGTTCCGGGACGAACTCCTCGATCAGTGTGACAACCCAGTTGTCGTGATCGTCCTTTTCCACCTTGAGGTCCGGCGTGACGTTTTGCACGGTGTCTTTGACGAATCCACGTCCGGGGTACGGATCGAGGGTTCGCATCTGCTCCATCGCGGATTTGATCTCGTCGAGGGAGTAACCCGTCTTTCGCTCAATCAACGGCAGTCGATTCTGCAGCAGGTCATCGAAGTGCGCGGAAATCAGCGTAATCATCGGCTCGCGAAGCGGGGTGTCGGATTTGATCTGCAGCAGCAGGCACTCCTTCAGATCCCGGGCACCGACCCCCGGTGGATCGAGTTTCTGAATCAGCTTGAGAACCTGCTCCGCTTTGCTGAGCGTGATCTGAGTGCCGAACATCTGACACTGCTCCGGCAACGAGCTTTGCAACCGCCCGTTGTCGTCCAGGTTCTGAATCAGGTACTCTCCGAAAGCCCGCTCATCCGGTGGGACATCGAAGTAATGGAACTGATCAATCAGGTAGTCGGTCAGCGTCTGCGGACGGGTTTCCGCGTTTGACATGACATCATGCTGTCGATCCGCATCGTCGTCCATCTGGTTTCCAGAGGGACGAGAACCGCTGGTGTAGTTGTCATCCGGCCAGTCTTGCGAGATCTCGACGAGCCGTTCAAAGTCACTGGCGTTGTTGTCTTCCTTGCCCGCGACCAGTTCCTGACGGTCGATCTCAAGGCGTGGCGCATCGATCGGTTCGCCCGGACTGGGCTCAAATTCGTAGACCGAGTCGCTCCCCTTGTGCTCGACCTGTTCCAGGCAAACATTCTCCGCCAGTTCCTGGTCGATTCGCTCCTGCAAAGCCATCAAAGGGAGCTGGAGGATTTCCATCGACTGAATCATGCGCGGTGCCAGCTTCATCTGCTGGGACATCCGCATTTGCTGAGAAACGTTCAGGTGCATGGTTCAGGGGCAAACAGTAGAGGGTGGGAGCTGAGGGTTGAGGTGGTTTGTGATGTGACAGAAAATCATTGTTGAATTGGAGTTAAGTTCTGAATCTCAACTCACGTCGCTCAACCCGCAATGATCTTCAGAACGATTGCCGTCCTCTCAGGGCATCAGACAGCATTTCCTTGTTCGCAAACTCTAGCACACTTCCGGTCGCAATCCCGCGAGCAAGGCGCGTAATTTGCACAGGTTGTCCCTCAAACAGGTTGGAGATGTAGAGTGCTGTGCCATCTCCCTCCAATGTCGGATTTGTGGCCATGATGATTTCTGTCACCGCGTCCCGTTTGACTCGCTCGACCAACTGATCGATGGTCAGGTCAGCAGGAGTGATCCCCTCAAGTGGTGAGACCCGCCCCCCCAGCACGTGGTAAGTCCCCATGTAGGCTCCGGTTGCCTCCAGAGCGGTGACATCCCGCGGTTGTTCCACAATACAAATATGCGTTCGATCCCGGCGAGAATCCGCGCACACCGAGCACAACTCCCGATCGGTTAAATTGAAGCACAGCGAGCAGTGTCGGACGGTCTCTTTCACCTTTTGAATCGCGTCCGCCAAGGCCATCGCCTCCCGCTTGGAGCAGCTGACGATATGGTTGGCGAGGCGTTCCGCCGACTTTCGCCCGATCCCCGGGAGGGCCGCGAATTCGTTGACGAGCCGACCGACCGCCGGGCCGAAGGGATGATGATCAGAAGGGGGAAGTCGAGGAGGCATTCGGGTGGCTAGTCAGGGATGAGGGACGGGAGAAGGACGGATCGATCAGAAAAACAGCAGCAATCGGTGAGGGGCCGGATTGATCGCGGGCCCCGCTCACGGCATTCCCCCGAATTTTTCGAGCATCTCGGGCGACAGCCCCAACCCAGTGGCGACACTCTTCATCTCCAGGGCGGCCATGTCCTTCGCTTTTCGGAGGGCATTGTTGATCGCCTCCACGACGAGGGATTCCACCCCGTTTTTCGAGCCGATTTCGTGCGGTTCGCCGGAAAAACGCACCGCCAGAACATCCATTTTACCATTCACGGTGACTGTAATCCGGCCACAGGCCGAATGCCCGTCGACACACATTCGGGCGAGACGCTCTTTGCATTCTCCCATTCGTTTCTGAATGTCACCTGCGTTTTTCATCAGGTTCGTGATCGCGGCCAGTTCTTTGAACATTGGAGAAGTGGGGGTCGAAAGTGAGGAGTGGATCATCCGCCAGTACGATCAAACCCCTTCGCCTCTTCTGGAGAGGTCGCGGACGTGCTGGAAAACTTGTCGCAAGTACAAGAAGACATAGGATTTCGAGCACAGAATTCGAAATCCCCGACAGTCTTCTGACCGCTTACCGTTCACCCTCATCGTTTCCGCCAGTCAGAACCGTCTGAACCCCCGCGACTTTCGCAGAAAAGATCTCGACAGCTTGCTGTACGAACGGGTCGTCGTCGACCGCACTAACCCGACGACGTTCCACCTCGGGAGCGGCGACCGGTCGGGGAACTTCAATCACCGTGGCAGTTGACGAAGCATCCTCCGTCACCCGGCAGTTGATTGTGACTCCCGTCAATTCCAGCACCGCATCGGCGATCCGCTTCAGCAGGTCAGGACGGTTACAGTATGTTTTACTGAGCGCATACGACTTCGGGAAGACGATTTCCAAAACATTTGGCCCAGAAATTGCTTGGGAACTGGACTTGACAAGGTGTAACTTTGCTGTATCTGCGAATCTGGAAACAACTTCCGACCAAATGTAGTGAAGATTTTCGATGGAGAAATCTGTCTGACGAGGGGGCGCTGGAACAGGTACCGCGATGGAAGAGGTCAGTTCAGAGTTTTTTTTTGCGGGAAGAGCCGCCGTCGGGGCGGAAGAGGTCATGGCCCCAGCGGAATTGGAAGCATGGGAAATCGCTCGCGGAGATGCGGCAACGGCCATCCCCGGATTGGCGGCCACCTGATCGATCAACCGTCGAACATCATCCAAATCTTCCAGCAGAGACATCCGCACCAGAGCCAGCTCAATCAGCGGGCGACCATAGCTCACCCGAGACATCCGAACCTTGGTTTCAGCCAGTAGCTGCATCGCGGCGGAGATCGTCTGAATCCCCCACTGCTCTGTCTGGATCTGCATCTGAGGGCGGCTACGTTCTGAAACGGCGATCAACGGCACGCCCTCGGCCTTAACCGAAAGAATCATCAGATCGCGCAGATACCCCAACAACTGGTCACTGAACATCCCCAGTTCCACCCCCTCGGAGAGGGCCGTGTTCAGCATTTGCAGGACTTCATCCCGCTGTCGATGAATGATCCGGTCGAACAGGTCGATCAACCGTTCATCGGGAGCTGTCCCCAGCAGCTGATGCACATCCGCAGCAACGATCACCTCGCCGCCGAAGGCCAGCAACTGGTCGAATAGCGACTGGCTGTCGCGCATCGACCCGGCCGCTCGGCGGGCGACCAGTTCGAGGGCCTCTTCGTCGACCTGCTTCCCTTCGGCTTCGGCGATCTGCCGCAGGCGGTTGGCGATCGAGGCAGTCGCGATCGTCCCAAAATCGAACCGCTGGCACCGGGAGAGAATCGTGTCCGGGACCTTGTTGGCCTCGGTCGTACAGAACACGAATTTGACGTTCGGCGGCGGCTCTTCCAGCGTCTTCAGCAAGGCGTTGAACGCCTCTTTGGTGAGCATGTGAACTTCGTCGATGATGTACACCTTGTTCGGTGACCGCATCGAGCGGACGTTCACGTTGGCTCGCAGCTGGCGAATATCGTCGATTCCGCGATTCGAGGCACCGTCGATTTCGATCACGTCGACATCGGAGCCCGCACTGATTCCTTGGCAGACATCGCACTGATTACAGGGAACCGCATCAACCACATGCGGACAGTTCAGTGCTTTCGCGAAAATACGGGCGGTCGAGGTCTTACCAACGCCTCGGGCCCCGGTGAACAGATACGCATGGGCCACGCGGTTCGAGCGGATCGCATTGCGCAAAGCCTGACCCACGTGCTCCTGCCCCACAACCTCATCAAAGGTCTGCGGGCGAAACCGCCGGGCCATCACTGTGTATTGAGGAGACTTTTCAGACACCACACCGCCTCGTCTCGGGTTGGCGGCCTCCTGTGAGCCGCTCTCCGCAGCATAGCAAAGCCCGAAGCGGGGCGAGAGCATTCGCGGAAAACTGTTCCGCATGGGAGCTTCCCTTGGTCCCACGTTTGACGCCCCGGACGGCAATCTGCGATCCTGCTCCCTCTTCGGCGGCGTCTGGCGGCCGAAGGAACCTCTTCGGTGCGGATGCAGCATGATTGTCAGTCGTCAGTGGCTCCAGGAATACATCCCCCTCGACCTGCCCGTGGAGGAGTGGGCCGATCGGCTCACGATGTCGGGCTGTAACCTCGAGTCGATCGAGCCCGCCGGCGAAGATTTCGCCGTCGATCTGGAGATCACCAGCAACCGCGCCGATTGCCTAGGCCATCTGGGAATCGCGCGTGAATTGAGCGTCTTGCTCGATGCTCCGATGAGTCGACCTGGGGCGATGCTTGAGCCGATTACGGACCTGACCGAGACGGTAACCTCGGTCGAGTTGCAATGTCCGGAACTCTGCCCGCAGTACATGGCTCGTGTGGTCCGGGGGATCAAAGTCGGTCCCTCACCCGCCTGGATGATTGAGCGGCTGCAGACCGTCTTCCCCGGCTACAAACCGATCAACAATATCGTCGACATCACCAACTACGTGATGATGGAGTGCGGCCAGCCGCTGCACGCCTTTGACTTCGCCAAGCTCGCGGGCAGCAAGATCGTCGTCCGCAAAGCCAAGACCGGCGAGAAGCTCAAGGCGATCAACCACGTCGAGTACACGCTGACTCCCGACATGTGCGTCATCGCCGACGCCGAAAATCCGGTCGCCATCGCCGGAGTCATGGGCGGGGCCGACACCGAAATCACCGAGTCGACCACCACCGTCCTGATTGAGACAGCCAACTTCACCCCGCTGTCGGTCCGCAACGCCGCCCGCACGTTGAAGCTGCACAGCCCCTCGTCGTACCGGTTCGAGCGGCAGATCGACATCCAACAACTCGACTGGGCCAGCCGCCGCTGCTGCGAGCTGATTCTCCAGCTGGCTGGGGGCGAGGTCCTGGACGAGCCGGTGGTTGAGGGGGATGTCCCCGACTGGAACCCGGAGTTGATCACGCTGCGGTTCGCCCGCATTGAGCAGGTGCTGGGGATCAAGATCCCCGCCGATGAGTGCGTGCGCATCCTGACCAGCCTGGGCCTGCCCGTGATGGGCAAGGTCACGGGCGAGTCGGCCAAGTTCCGCCCGCCGTCATGGCGCCGCGATCTGACCCGCGAGATCGACTTGATCGAAGAGATCGCCCGCATCCACGGCTACGACAAGATCCCCGAAGACCGCCCGATCCCGGTCGTCTCGGGCCGCCGCTCGACCGCCGAACGGGTCCGCGAACGGGTCGAGAATGTGCTGCTCGCAGCTGGGTTCAACGAGGCCCTGACGTTCTCGTTCGTGACCGAAGAGCAGACCAAGACCTTCGTACGCGATACCAGCCTGCCCGATCTGGCGCTCTCACAGACTGCCGGTGAGTTCGGCAACCGCGCCCGGACGACGATGATCCCCAGCCTGCTAACCGCCCGCCGCGAGAACGAGCGGCAAGGGAACATGACCGCCGATCTGTTCGAGATCGCCCGTGTCTTCCTCGGCACCGATCCGTCCAAGCCCGAGACCCAGCCCCTGCGCGTGGCCTTGATCACCGGGCGGTCGTTTTTCGAAGTCAAGGGGGTCATCGAAGCGGTCGTCCGCGCGATCAACCCGGCTCTGACTCTCACAGCTGCGCCCAGTTCGATTGCCCAGTTCACGCCTGGCCGGGGTGCGGAGCTGTCTCTGGGTGGCAAGCTGTGGGGCGTCCTCGGCGAGGTCGACCGCAGCGCCGCGCACGTCAAGGACCTGAAGCTGCGTGAACCCGCCACGATCGCTGAGTTCGATCTCCAGCCACTGATCGAGAATGCCGTCCTCGTGGCCCAGGCCCAGTCGCTCCCGGAACACCCCGCTGTGACCCGTGACCTGAATCTGGTCCTGGACGACGCTGTCACGTGGTCGAGCCTCGAAGCGACCGTGAAGGGAGCCGCCGGCCCGCACCTGGAAGGCGTCCGGTTCGTCGACCAGTACCGAGGGAAGCATATCCCAGCCGGGAAGAAGTCGTACGTCTTCTCGATGGCCCTGCGAGCTGCCGACCGCACGCTGACCAGCGAAGAGATCGACGCCGTCCAGGCGAGCGTCCTAAAAGCCTGCGAAACAACCCACGGAGCCGCCCTGCGGGGGTAGGCATTTTCCGTTGACGGATAGCCGCTGGTGAGGTGTGTGAGGGTAATCTCTCGTGAAGATCCAGCGTGCCTCGTACCAAGCCGACACTCCGAGATTTCAGACTGAGAGCGAAGAAGCGATTCTTGGGCAGCTGGCTCAATCGCATCTTGGAGATTTGACGCCTGCGCAACGAGAAGCTTGGGCACAGCAGATTTCCATACTCAAGCGTTCAACACTTGGCTTGAGCGGCGGGACGATTCTTTTCGAGTATCTCATCCCTCGGATGGGCAAACGTGCCGACAATGTGTTGCTCATAGGCAATACAGTGGTCGTAATTGAATTCAAAGTGGGTGCAACCAATTACGATCGGAATGCAGTCAAACAAGCGATCGACTATGCACTCGACTTGAAGAATTTCCACGGTGGGAGCAAGGGAATGACCATCGTCCCGATTCTCGTGGCAACTCAAGCACGAGAATGTCAGCACGAGGTCGCGGTTGCAGCCGATGGTGTTTCCGAGGTCATAAGAACCAATGCAGAGCATTTGAGCGCTGCCATAACATATGCCGCGTCGTTGGGCAGCGGGTCGGCGATAGATCCCCAGGACTGGACCGAAGCCGGTTATCAACCTACGCCAACCATCATTGAAGCCAGTCAGGCGTTGTATCGTGGGCATGCTGTGACGGACATCACTCGATTCGAAGCGGGTGCTGACAACCTTGGAGCAACTACAACTGCGCTCTGTCACATCATCGACAACGCGAAATCCCAAGGGGAGAAAGCGATTTGCTTTGTCACAGGTGTTCCGGGGGCAGGTAAGACGCTTGCCGGATTGAATCTCGCGAACGAACGGAGGAAATCCGACACGGACGCCATTGAACACGCCGTGTTTCTGTCGGGCAACGGCCCTCTCGTGAAAGTGCTTCAAGAATCGTTAGCCCGAGACGTGGTCAAACATTCGAATTCGACTGGCGAGTCAAAAGCAGAGGCGCTACGAAAGGCCAAAGCGTTCATTCAGAACATTCACCACTTTCGAGATGAGTGTATTCGAAACCCTGCTCCTCCTACGGAGAGAGTCGTCGTCTTTGACGAGGCTCAACGAGCGTGGAACCGCGAACAGACATCAAAGTTCATGCAGCAGAAACGCGGACACGGAGACTTTGACCTCTCTGAGCCTGACTTCCTGATTGGCGCCATGGACAGACATTCGGGCTGGGCTGTCATCGTTTGCCTAGTCGGTGGTGGGCAAGAGATCAACACCGGTGAAGCTGGAATTGAAGAATGGCTGCGGGCGTTACGAGACCATTACCCGCACTGGTCTGTGCATTTGCCAGACCAACTGCAGGATCTCGACTATTTACCAACTCTGAGTACCAACGAGTTGGGAAGCAGAGTGAATCACAATCGATCACTCCACCTCGGCGTCTCCATCCGGTCATTTCGGTCAGAGCAACTTTCTGCAGGGATCAACTCCCTGTTGACTGGCTCGATCGAGATCGCTCGACAGCAGTTGGAATCAATTCGCCAGACGTATCCAATTTGCATCACTCGCTCGTTGCAGACCGCAAAAGATTGGGTCCGGAGACATGCGAGGGGAAGCGAGCGTTTCGGATTGCTTGCATCTTCTGGGGCCCGCCGTCTCAAGCCGCTCTCAATTTTTGCCAGCGGTGTTCAGGGAAATGAATGCAATTGGTTCCTGAACGACGATCTGGATGTGCGTTCCTCATACTACCTCGAAGATGCCGCAAGCGAGTTTGAAGTCCAAGGATTGGAACTTGACTGGACAGTTTTGGTATGGGACGGAGACCTGATCCGTTCAGGATCCAATTGGTCGTACCGAGCGTTCAAGGGAACCCGTTGGCAAGTGATCCGCAATGAAGATGCTCAGAGATATCGACTTAATGCATACCGCGTACTCTTAACACGGGCCCGGCAGGGAATCGTCATCGTGGTTCCCGCAGGTGATCCAATGGATCTCACTCGCTTGCCTGAGTTCTACGATCCGACATGGAAGCACCTCACCTCCCTGGGATTCAATTCCATCTGAGCCAAGGGGTTGTTCAATGCTATATCGATTGCATCGCACTGGTTTAGCAGCAGGATCACGGCCGTCACCTCATCCACCTGCGGATCTCTTCCGCAATCTGCAGTATCGCGTTCAAGGGTGCATTTTGGCGACGACCCTCTGGGGGATCATCATCTATTCAGTCATCAACTACTGGTAGTTCGACGAAGTGCATCGCCATCAGAGTCTCGGGAACGCATTAAAGATATCAGGAACCGTATAATGCCCAGCCAACGATTCGCGGGGGCGGGCCGCAAGAACTGGCTGTTCTTCGGCAGTGACAACGGCGACCGTTGCTTGGCGATTCGGTCGAGCGACATCGCCACGTGCCCACCGTTCGGCCTCACTCCCTGGAACTGGCTCCAACAGACCTTGGCCCGCCTGCCACCTGGGCTGACCAACTCGCTCCCTTCCCGCCCACCCCGACAGAATGGCTCGGGACCGTTGAATTCTTCAAAGCATCCCACCGGTCCACTGCCGAACGGACACGCTCAAGCGAACAGGCCCGGAATGACGGACCCGCCATCGACGATCTTCATCGGGCGACCGAGTGGGCTGACGTTTTCATGCTCCGGGTTCACCTTCAGGCTGTGGCAAATCGAGGTGTACAGGTCGGACACGCTGACCGGGCTGTCGACTGGAGCGGATCCATCGGGACCGGAACTTCCGATGACCTGACCGCCTTTGATCCCGCCCCCGGCGAGGGCCACGTTGAAGCAGCGAGGGTAGTGATCGCGCCCCCCCCGTGGATTGATTTTCGGCGTTCGGCCAAACTCTCCCATCCAGACCACGATCGTATCGTTCAGGCGGCCTCGCGACTTCAGGTCGGCAATCAATGCGGCCATTCCCTGGTCGACGGGAGACGCCAGTCCGGCCAGTCGGCTCTCCGCGTCAAAGTGGGTGTCCCAGTTCCCCATGCGGACTTCGACGAAGGTCACGCCCTTCTCGATCAACCGCCGGGCCAGCAGGCAGCCTCTCCCAAATTGGGAGCTGCCATAGGAATCGCGGACCGCCTGGGATTCGTCAGTGAAGTCAAATGCCTTGGTGAGCGGGCTCTGGACGAGTCGGGAGGCCTTGTCATAGATCCGGCGATGGTTATCGACGACCATCTGTCCCCCCTTGGAGGCGAATTCGGATTCCAGCTTTTGCATGTGCTCCAGTCGCCGAGCGAGCCGGTCTTGGCCGACCGGCGTACCCACATTGGTGGGAAGCGTTCCGGGATTGTCGACGATAAATGGTTCGTAATCGACGCCCAGAAAGCCGCCGCCCGCCTCCGGACGTCCGATTGAGACGACTGTGGGCAGATCATGGGCGGGATCGGCAATTTGATGGGCCACTGCCGCCCCGAAGCTCGGGTGTTTCACGCTCCCCGCCGGGACATAACCCGTGTGCAGCTGATAGCTGGCCCGCTGGTGATTTCCTTCTTTGTTCGTCATCGATCGAATCAGCGTGATGTCCTGCATGGACTTGGCCACCTGGGGCCAGAACTCCGCGATTTGGATTCCCGAGACTGCCGTGTCGATGGCCTGCGTCGGCCCGCCATTCTCATGGCCCGGCTTGGGGTCAAAGGTCTCGAACTGGGATGGTCCTCCCTGCATCCAGAGGAGGATCATTGACTTCCCTTGTTTGCGGAGGTCGTCGGCTCGCAGGCTCACCAGATCGGTAAACCCAAAGGCACCCGCCGCCAGTGTCGCAGCGGATATCGTGTGGAGGAAACGGCGACGGGAGTGAGTGTTCCCGGCGAGGGAGACTCGTTCGTGGATCGATTGCATGGCTGGCTCCGGGGAGTTCGTGCGTGGGGCAGGTAATCCTGTCTGTCTCCACACGGGTGACGATTTGTTGACCGCGTGACTTCACAGAGAGCGGTCAAAGTGCAGTTTGTGCTCAATGGGGCAGGCCAAATTGCCCGACCGACCAATTACCGTTTGGTGATGAACTCGCTGCTGTTGATCAAGCTCCAGAGAATGTCCTCGAACGCTTCCTGGCGGTTGCCGACGGATGTCAGATAGACCTGGTTGAGTTCGGTTTCTCCCGGCGATGGTTCCCGACTGAGAACCAGCAGGTACAGCTCGGACAAAGCATCGCGATCATCGGAGTTTTGACTGAGGAGCAGAGCCAGCCGTGTGCGGCCGGCTGAGCGTACCGCGTTGTTAATGATCTCCTGGTTCATCAAGAACAGGGCCTGCGGCACGGTGCCAATGATGTCGGCCTGGGGCGTGCTCGGATCGAATCCAAACAGTTGGGCGAAGCCGTTGCGACCGCCGCGATTGGCAAGCCGTTCCACGGGGGTTCCGCCCTGCCCCCGGCTCCTGGGGACGACGCCCTCACCGAGTACGGCAATCAACGAGTTGTAGATCTGATCGGACCGCAACCGCGTCGGGCTAGTGGCCGCGAATGCTCCTTCACTGGATGTGGGAGTTCGCAGCTGACGCTGATAGGCCTGGGTATTGGCGATGGTCCGATAGAGCCACTGGATGTCGTAGCCGCTGTTCACGAAATCCGTGGCCAGCAGATCGAGAACCTGCTGGGACTGTGCCTCGTGTCCCGGGCCCATATCGTCCACAACATCAGTGAACGGCTGGCCCACCAGTTCGGCCCAGATGCGGTTGACGAACGATCGGGCAAACCACGGGTTATTTTTGGCGGTAATGTATTTGGCGACGGTCTCGCGACGTTGCAGGTCATCGGCTCCCGTTTGGATCTTCGCCTGATTCACGAAGAACACGGGCTGCATCAGCTGGCCTTCAGCGGTGGGGTTATCAAGATCCGGCATGTAATGCTCTGCCGATCCGCGGCCCGGCTGGTTGGCATCGGGACGGGGGACGCTTTCGAATTCCTCTTTGGTCATCGCTCCGTCTTTGTTCTTGTCGCCGAGTGCCAGAATCTGATCAAACCGATCGGCCAGGAACTTCACGCGAGAGACTTCGCTCCTGGTGATCTTGCCGTCCCGGTTCTGGTCCATCCGGGAGAAGGCTTCCGCCGGATTGAAGTTGGCCCGCATGGTCTGCCGTCCGGCCATCTGGTCCGCCGAACGCACATGGAATGTTCCGGGGTCATCAGGTTCCGGGCGGACCTGAATCCGGGGGAAGAACGCAGCGAACTGATGGAAATTCTCTCGCGTCCACTTTTCATACGGATGGTTGTGGCAATTGGCACATTGAATCTGAATCCCCAGAAAAATACGGGCAGCCTCCGATGCGATCTCCTCCGGCTCACCAGTGTGGGCAAAGATCAGGGCGATCTCCCCGTTCTCCTTGGTACTGCCGGTCGCCGTCAGCAGTTCCGTGGCAATCTGATCCCAACCCACATTGCGGGTCAGCTGGTCCTTCATCCAGGATTCAAACAGATCCTGCACAATTCGGGCGCGAGCTTCGGTTGCGCGGGAGAAGATTACTTCGCGCCAGTAGCTGGACCAGATGTCGGCGTACGCATCGGACGTCAACAGCTGATCGATTCGCTTGCTGCGTTTGTCGGGATCGGGGTCCAGCGCAAAGTCCGTCACCTGATTCGGTGTGGGGATCGTCCCGGCCAGGTCGAGCGTGACTCGTCGCAGGAAGGTGTCATCGTTTACCAGCGAGGCTGGTTGGACATTCCCCGGCTGAAGGGCTTCCGCGATGAGGTGGTCGACTTTACGGGCGGTCACCAGAGCGCTGGGCTTGTCGGCTGCTGTCGCCCACGGTGCGTTTCCGAGGCAACCCATAATGAGAACACAGACACGGATGATCCTTGGGATTGTCATGGCATCCTCGGCTCGATGCGTCCAGTTCGGACGGGCAGGGCGAATGGTGAGCTGCATATGGAATGTAACACCCGAGCGATGAAAAAGTTTCGGGCAATTCGGGGGTGGAGTCCGAGTGTTCCGATTCAAGTTCATCCGGGACCGCCTGGATTACTGCAGGCAGCCGCGGGCCGTCAGCGGCCAGACGCACTCCACGACGTTCTTTCGATAGCCGTAAAACCAGCTGTGCAAGACATTTGTATGGTCGCAATACCCCGGAATCAGGGCCACCTTATCGCCAATTCGAAGATTTTGAGCCTCCGGTCCGAGGTCCAATGTCAGATGCTCGGCACTCAGCATCGGGCGAGTGGCATCGGGCAATGAGCGTCCGCCGACGATTCCCACAATCGCAGGAGGGTGAATGTCCGGATGCAGAGACTTGCGCCCCGAGTCCAGGACCGCGCGCTCCAGCGTGGGGCGGCTGACACAGGTCGCCAGCAGTCGCAAGGCCGGTTGCAGTCCCGTGACCCCACAGCGTTCGAGATAGAACGGGTCGGCAAAGATTCCACCACCCGCTTGCGTTTCAGTGATGTGCGGGCTGTCCACCGAGATCTGAAACGAGCCCGTCCCCGAAGCACTGACAATCTCGACCGACAGACCGGCCTTCCGCAAGGCCTCGGCGTTCTGCCCGAGCAGAGCCATGGCACTGAGGATTTTTTCACGCTTCTCGTCGGGGTCCGCAATGGTCAGCAGATGTCCTTCATATCCCATGATTCCGCAGAAGTCGAGGTGCGGCAAACGAGCGACCCCCCGCGCCAGTTCCTGCGTGTCCGGGCCGGGACGCGTTCCGACGCGGTCGAGTCCAATGTTCACTTCCAGCACGATGCGGCATCGCACATTCCAGCGGACACAAGCTGCGGAAAGGGCCTCGGCCTGCGCATAATGATCGATGGTCGCAATTGGGTGGCCGCTGCGGCACAGGGCGGCCAGCCGGTCCAGCTTGGCGGTGCCCACAACCAGATTCGCGATCAGGACATCCGGAATTCCCGCCTGGATGAATACCTCGGCCTCGGAGACCTTGGCCACGGTGACTCCCCGTGCCCCAGCTGCGATGAGCTGGTGGGCAATGGCGGGTGACTTATGGCATTTGGCATGCGGTCGCCAGTGTTTTTCCGCCCGTCGGTGAGTGGCGGCCATCGCCGCGATGTTGGCCTCCAGTTGATCGAGGTCGATGCACAGGGACGGCGTGTCCAGTTCTGAGACAGAGCGACCGATCACGGCGGATGGAAGCATGGCGACCCCGGTTGAGGAAAGGGTGAGGAACTCTGATTGAGACTAGCAGAACCACGAATCAACGGCGACTGAAGCGTTCGTTCTCGTCGAGAGGAGCTGAATTGTTTCGTGCATCTTCTCAATCGTTAGGATATTCTGACCCGGTGCCAGGATGCCTTGGTTGCAGGGATGCAACTCGATGGTGTGGACAAAGAAGGACTTCAACGATGTGGACTCTTCGCCGAAAGTCGGGCTTTACACTGATTGAATTGTTGGTTGTGATCGCCATCATCGCCGTGCTGATTGCACTGCTGCTTCCCGCTGTGCAGCAGGCCCGCGAAGCCGCTCGTCGCAGCCAATGCCGAAACAATCTGAAGCAGATGGCATTGGCATTCCACAACTACATGGATGCCAACACGGTAATGCCCCCGGGGGCCTGTGTGAACTTGTCTGTGAGTGCGACCGGGAACAACGGTTCGTGGGGTGTGCATGGGCGGCTGCTGCCGTACATGGAACAGGCCAACCTGTATAACGCCGTGGATCTGACTCAGGCGTGGGATTTTCAGATGGCCATCAACGGCCTCAAGATTCCTTCGTATGCCTGTCCCAGTGATCCCCAGGCGGATGTTATTCGTGATCCCGGGGGGGGACGAGCCAAGCTGTTTCCGACAACCTACGGCTTCAATTATGGCACTTGGTTTGTCTTCCGTCCCACGGCTCCGATCACCGGCGGAGATGGAATTACCTTTCCCAACAGCAAGCTGACGACGGCCAGTGTATCGGACGGAACGTCCAACACCCTGATGATCGGGGAAGTGAAAGCGTGGCAGCCGTACCGCCGCAACGGGGGGCCATCGACGACGACCCGGCCCGATACGGTGACCGCCGCGACGACGATCACGATGTCCGCTCCGGATTTCAAGGATACGGGACACACGGAATGGCCCGACGGACGCGTCCATCACTCGGGTTTCACCTGTACGCTGGGCCCGAATAGCAAGGTGATCACGACAAATGGCGTGACGACCTATGACACGGACTTCAACTCCTGGCAGGAAGGGAAGAACGGCGGTGCGGGGAATCCTACCTATGCTATCGTGACATCACGGAGCCATCATACGGGAATCGTGAATGTCGCCTTGATGGACGGATCGTGCCGGAGCATCAGCGAAAACATCGATCTGTTTCTCTGGCGGTCTCTGGGAACCCGCGCCGGCTCTGAGACTGTGGGCGAGTTCTAGATCCCGGGTATTATCCGCCCAGGGGGAAGTCGCCCCTGGGTTTTGTTTTTCTGTTGATAGAGAGCATCTGGAATGGCAATGCGTCACAATGGCCGGACCATGCGGGATGGGCGTGATGATGGTCTGCGGCCTCTGCAGAGTCTGGACCTGGCCAAGGTTCACAGTTTTGCTGATCTGCTTCGGGCGATGGGAGACACGGCCTTTTCTGGGCGGCAGCTGGGTGAAGCCTATGACGTGCTGATGGAGATGTTCCATCCCGAGAATCCGGTCAAGGTCGTGTTGACGCTTTCTGGTGCGATGACCGTGGCCAAGCAGGGCAAGATGATCTGCGACATGATCGATCGGGGGTTGGTCGATGCGGTGATCTCCACCGGTGCATTGATTGCCCATGGGTTGACCGAGTCGATCGGACTGACGCACTATCGGCATGATCCCGGAAAGAGTGACGAGAAGCTCTACGAACTGGGCTATAACCGGATCTACGACACGCTGGAGATGGAGGCCAATCTCAACGAGGTCGAGGTTCTGGTTCGCAAGACCTTGGACGACAATCCAGTTCCGGAAGGGGGGTGGTCGTCGGCCCGAATCTGCCGGGCGCTCGGGAAGAAACTGCATGACGATGATCTGGGTGTCGGGATTCTGCGAAGTGCCTACGAGAAGAATGTGCCCGTCTTTATCCCCGCCTTCACGGACAGCGAGGTGGGGCTCGACGTGGCGACCTGGGCCATGCGTCGATGGTGTGATGAGCAGGGGCTCGATCCGTCGACGATGTCTCCCGATGAGTTGATGCGTGTGCCTCCCGCCTTCAATCCGTTTCTGGATCTGCTGGAGTATGCCCGGCTCATCGGGACGGGACAGACGCTGGGTATCTTTACTGTGGGGGGCGGTGTTCCGCGGAACTGGGCCCAGCAGGTGGCCCCGTTCTACGATATGACCAATCTGCGAGTGGGCAGTCACTTTGTGGCGCCGCGATTCAAGTATGGCGTGCGACTCTGTCCTGAGCCGGTTCACTGGGGTGGACTTTCAGGGTGTACCTACATCGAGGGCGTCAGCTGGGGGAAATTCATTGCACCTCGGGATGGCGGTAAATTTGCAGAGGTGTACGCCGACGCTACGGTTGCCTGGCCGCTTCTGATGAAGGCGGTGTTTGAGTCGCTCGATCAGTTGCCCCAGCCTCAATCTTGAGAGGGTGTGATTCCCCCGATGTCGCGCCCACTGATCTACCTGGACCACAATGCCACGACACCGCTCGACGCAGATGCTGAGGCGGCTATGGTTGCGGCTGGGCGTCAGGCATTTGCCAACCCCGGCAGTCGACATGCTGCCGGTCGAACGGCACGCAATGCGCTGGAAGCCGCTCGCGAACAAGTTGCCAGCCTGCTGGGGGCGCGCCCCGTCGAGGTGGTCTTCACCAGTGGCGGAACAGAGTCCAACACGCTGGCCCTGATAGGTCTGAC
This sequence comes from Planctomycetota bacterium, assembly GCA_003671275.1. Classification (GTDB taxonomy): domain Bacteria; phylum Planctomycetota; class Planctomycetia; order Planctomycetales; family Planctomycetaceae; genus TH-plancto1. The sequence goes on from QWPB01000006.1 coordinate 58,864, forward strand.
CGCTGGACGGGCAGGTGTGTTCCTCGCTCCACGGGGAGAGCATCCCTCCATTGAAGAGACATTGCGTCGACTGGAACGGGTCGATTGGCTGCGTGAAACACTGACCGTCGACAATCAGGGGCGCATCGTGACTCCCCGGTTGGCAGAGGAGCAATGGGCCCGAGTGGGGTTGTGTACGCTGCTACTGGCCCATAACGAGACCGGAGTGGTACAGGATGTTTCCCGCCTGGCGGCAGAATGCCGGTCTCGGTCCATTCCCTTCCATCTGGACGGCGTGCAGGCGATCGGAAAGATTCCGGTCGATTTTCAGGCACTGGGTGCGACGACGTTATCGATCGGAGCCCACAAGTTTTATGGGCCTCGCGGTATCGGGGCCTTGCTGGTTCGTGACGGGACTCAGCTGAGATCGCTGCTGGTTGGTGGACATCAGGAACGGGAGCGTCGCGCGGGGACCGAGCCGGTGGCCCTCGCCGTGGGGCTGGCAGCTGCCTTGGATCAGGCCGTGCGATCCATGGCCACAACAGCGGTCCGCATCGCGACGTTGCGAGATCAGTTGGCCAGCCGTCTGACGGAGCTGTGCTCGCCGCTCGTGGTCCATGGGGTGGATGCTCCACGATTGCCGAATACGCTGAATGTGGGGTTCCCGGACTGTGACGGTGAAGCGTTACTGGTCGCTCTGGATTTGGAGGGCGTGTGCTGCTCCCTCGGAAGCACCTGCGCCAGTGGGGCCAGTGAACCCTCACCGATGTTGCTGGCCATGGGGGTGTCGCGAGACCTGGCGCTGGCCTCGGTGCGTTTCAGTCTGGGGCGCGACAACACCGTGGATGAGATCGAAGAGGCGGCCCGGAGAATTGCGATGATTGTGCGGCGACAGCGAGCTACGGCCCGCTGATAAACGACGAGAGGCACCCTGAAGATGCCTCTCGTGACATGACACGTTGCCCTGGGGGCGTTATCTGACCACGATGGAGTCGCTCGCATCTTCCGGCAGTCGCAGCACCATGCCGATTTTCATGTTGTCTGGATTGGGTAGCGTGTCCTCATTGAGGGTCACAATCTGTGTCCAGCGAGAAGACCTTCCCAGGTGATTCTGGGCGATATCACTGAGCGTGTCTCCCTCACCCACGCGGTACATCGGTTGTCCGCTGGCGTCCACGAAGAAGCCCGATTTGACGGGCGCAGTGGGGGCGGCGGCGGTCCGCCGAGTCACGGCTCCCGAGATCAGGTGCGCGAACTTGGCTTCGAGTGTGTCGATGCTTGGGACCACGACCTTCATGCCTGGCTTAATCTTGTCGGGCTTCGGGATGCGGACCTTGTTGTACTCGGCCAGTGCAGCGCTGTAACGTCCCTGTCCATAGTGCTTCTTGGAGATGGTCCAGAACGATTCTCCTCCCGCGACCGTGTGCAGTTCATCGTCGGTAGAGAATTGTCCTTCTCCCGAATCGGTGTACGGAGCTGGCGCAATGCGGACCTGACCCGCTGAGTTCGTACGTACGGGACTGGCTTCAACAGAATCGTCGGCGGGTACCGGTGCGGCATCGTCCGCCGTGAAGTTCGCGGGTTCATTGGGGGCCGGTTCACGCAGTACCGACTCATCGGTCAGGGCTTCCGCGTCAATGGTCGGAGGCGTTTCGAGCATCAGCTCCGTGTCCTCTGCAGCCGGTTCGCCAAGTCCCTCGCTCGGAACCAGATTCTGGATTTGGCGAATGGGGCGAGTGGGGACCAGTTCCGGCTCTTGCGGAACGGCCCACACGCTGTTCGAAGGGGGCGCAGAATGCTTGCGGATCAGTGTCTGTGATGACTTGAATTCCGTGGGAATAAGCTCAGTGGTCTCGCCGAACTTACCCGATTGGGGGCGGGCGGGAACCTTCTCGTCCGGACCGGTAGGTAGCAACCGTGTGTTGCCGGGACGCTTGATCGGTTGCGGCTTGACCGGGGGCTGGGCGGGAACGGCTTTCTCCGGCTGCGGTCCAATCTCCGTTGCGAATAATTCCGCAGGGATTGTTTCATCTACCAGAGCCGGGGGCGCGAGGGGGGCTTCGGCTTCCTGAGCTTGGAGTGACGACGCCCAGCTCATACCGCCCATCAGGGACAATGTGGAGAGCGTGATGATCCAGCGACTGCGGGAATTTCCGGGGAAATGGCCAGCGCGGGACGACATGAATCCGTTCATGGCGAACTCCAAGGGGGAGTGGGGGAAGGCGATGTGGAGGGGAGGGTCACTTGCGAGTGACGCACCGCAGTTTGGCAGAGCGACTGCGGGGGTTCAGACGAACCTCGGTGGGACTGGGGCCGATCGGCTTGCGGGTGACCATATCCCAAATGGTCGAATTACGGAATGCCTGTTTAACGATTCTGTCTTCCAGGGAATGGAATGTAATAACTACTGCTCGCCCGCCGGGGGAGAGTACGGCGGGGAGGGTCGTTTCCAGGAAGTGGGTGAGCTGGTCCAGCTCATGGTTTACGTGAATTCGCAGGGCCTGGAATACGCGTGTGGCCGGGTGACTGCCGGGAGTCCGATGGCCCACTGGAAGGTCGGTTCCACTGCGAATCTTCAGGACTCTCTCAACCACACGAACAAGGTCGGCGGCTGTCTTTACCGGATCCAGCCTGCGGCCGCCGACGATGGCCTGAGCGAGTTTGTCGGCGGCTGGTTCTTCGCCCCAGTCCCGAAAGACGCGCGCGATCTCTTCACTGCTGGCGGTGTGCAGGAACTCCGCCGCAGAGACGCCGGCCCGCGTGTCGAACCGCATGTCGAGTGGCCCGCCCGCATCGAAACCAAAGCCCCGCTCGCGGTCGGCCAGCTGATCGGAGGACAGGCCCAGATCGACAAGCAGGCGGTCGATGTGGAGTAATCCCTGGGCCTTCATGACTTCCGCAAGGTCTGCGTAGCTGGATTGATGCAGGGAGAAGGGGGCGGGAGGGAGAGGTGAAGAGGTCGCCAGCTTTTCCTGAGCGAAGGCGAGCATCATCGGGTCGCGGTCAAGACCGATGAGCCGCCCGCCGGGTTGAATACGCGGAAGGATCTTGGAGCTGTGCCCGCCCGCTCCGACGGTGCCATCGACGACGGTGAGGCCGGGACGCAGGTCGAGCTGGTCGAGAACCTCGTGAAGCAGGACGGGGATGTGGATCGAGGTCGGCAAGGGAGAAATGCCAGAGGGCAAGTGACGAGGGACGGGGAATTCGAAATCCGAGCAATCAGGGCGTGAACTTTTCGGATTTCGTGCTTCGAGTTTTCGACTCGGTACTTGTCACTTGAGGTTCGGCACTTATTCGACGGTCACACTCTTCGCCAGATTTCTGGGCCGGTCCACGTTGCAGCCCCGCAGGATCGCAATGTGGTAGGCCAGCAATTGAAGCGGGATAGCCGTCAGGATCGGCTGCAGGAACTCGTCGACATCGGGGACGTAGATCACCTCATCGGCGAGGTCGGCAATCGTCTCGTCGCTCTCGCAGGCAATGGCGATTACCGGACCTTTGCGAGCCTTGACCTCTTCGATGTTGCTGATGACCTTCGGATAGATGGCGCATTTGGGCACGACGAAGACGCTGGGGGTCTCTTCGGAAATCAGGGCGATCGGTCCGTGTTTCATCTCGGCAGCAGGATAGCCCTCGGCGTGGATGTAGCTGATCTCCTTGAGTTTGAGGGCTCCTTCGAGTGCGACCGGGAAGTTGTACAGTCTCCCCATGTAGAGGAAGTTCTCCCGCTGGTAATACTTCTCGGCGATGGCCTGTACGACCTCATTGCACTGCAGGGTCTTGGCTGCGAGGTCGGGCATTTTTCGCAGGTTCTCGATGATCCGCTTGCCGGCGGAGTACGAGAGGTTACGCATGCGGCCCAGGAACAGGGCCAGTAGTGTCAGGACCGTTACCTGCGAGGTGAAGGCCTTGGTTGAGGCCACTCCGATTTCGGGGCCCGCGTGCAGGTAGATTCCTCCGTCGGCCTCACGGGCAATGGACGAACCGACGGTGTTGCAGATCGCCAGAGTGGGCATGCCCTTTCGCTTGCATTCCCGCATCGCGGCGAGGGTGTCAGCGGTTTCGCCGGACTGTGTGATCGCGAACACCATTGTGCGGTCGCTCATCGGCGGGTTGCGATACCGCAGTTCGCTGGCGTACTCGACCTCTACGGGAACGCGGGCAAACTCTTCAATCAGGTACTCGCCGACCAACCCTGCATGCCAGCTGGTTCCGCAGGCGGTCAGCACGATGCGATCAATGCTCCGCAGCTGCTGTGGAGTCAGGTTCAATCCGCCAAAGCGAGCGGTGGCTTCTTCGTCGTCAAGGCGGCCACGAATGGCATTCTCGATGGTCTGTGGCTGTTCAAAGATCTCCTTGAGCATGTAATGCTCGTAGCCATTCAGTTCGATGTCGGTCGAGACGTGGTTGAGTGTCTGGATCGAAGGTGACATCTTGCCGGTGTCGCGGTGCAGCAGATCCATTCGCTCGGGAGTGAGGATCGCAATCTCGTGGTCGGAGAGGTATACGACTTCGGTGGTGTAGCCGACGAGCGGGCTCGCGTCGCTGGCCAGAAAATACTCTCCTTTACCGATGCCGATGACCAGCGGGCTCCCGTTGCGGGCTCCGATCACAAGTCCCGGCTGATCACGGAACATCACGCCCAGACCATACGTGCCCTTCAGTTTGCGGAGCGATATCTCGATGGCTTTGACGCAGGTGCGGACATCGGCAGGGTCTTCGCCCAAACGGAGCTGCTCCTCGTAGTGGTGGGCGATCAGGTGGGCAATGACCTCCGTGTCCGTGGCCGAACGGAACGTGTACCCCAGCTCCATCAACTGGTTTTTCAGGGTCTGGTAGTTCTCGATCACCCCGTTGTGGACGATGATGACTTCGCCATTCCCCCCGGTGTGCGGGTGGGAATTGATATCGGAAGGCTCACCGTGGGTGGCCCAGCGAGTGTGTCCGATCCCCGATTTCCCCGTGACAGGAGACGATTCGATCAAACTGGCCAGCTCACGGACTTTCCCCACTTTTTTGCGGATGGAGATGCCGTCGCGACCCATGACAGCGATACCCGCGCTGTCGTAGCCCCGGTATTCCAGGCGGTGCAGGCCTTCCAGGAGGAAGTCTTTCACATCTCGGTGACCGACGTATCCGACGATTCCACACATGGGCGGAGCTTTCGATTGGGCTCGCGTGCTGCAAGCTGGCGGTGACAGGGAGAGGCAACGCGTCGTGGGCAGCTGTGTCCGAAGGCGACGACCTGGCGAGTCGCCTGTTGGTAGCATAGCTCCCGAATGTGGGTCAATAAGACCTTGGCTGGGAAATCAAGTGAGCGGGCGTTTCTGTAAATCTGACGGTGGGGCGCAACAAGGTGATAAGTCGTTGTGGCGGACCCACATTGACCCATTTTTGCGATCCTCGGTAAACTCTGAGGGGAGTAGAGGCTGATGGATCAGCCTCGGTTCATGAGTTGCCGATGACAGTCGGCGACCAATTGATGGGGCGGTCCGCCTTCCCCATCCGCGAGAGGACGAGCGTCCATGTCGGCGGCAGAACAGATCGTACCCTACAGTCAGTTTGATCAGCTTCGAGAAGCGCGCGAGATCCTCAAGCTGGAGGCGGAGGCGCTGGCAGATGTTTCCCGACGCCTTGATGCCGGGTTTTGTGCGGCGGTAGATTTGCTTTTGAACTGTACGGGGAGCGTCATTGTTTGTGGGATGGGTAAGGCGGGGTTAATCGGCCAGAAGCTGGCGGCCACCCTTTCTTCGACGGGGACACGGGCGCATTTTCTGCATCCAGCGGAAGCGGTACACGGTGATTTGGGGTGCCTGCATCCCCAAGATCTGTTGATCGCACTCTCCAACAGCGGCGAGACCGAAGAGATTTCCACGCTCCTGCCGTCCGTTCGCAAGATGGGGGTTCCGATCATCGCGATTACCGCGTCGGACCGCAGTACGCTCGGGCAGAACGCGGATGTCCGCATTCTGCTGGGGCGGATTCGTGAGGCGGGGCCCTGGGGCCTGGCTCCCACAACCAGTACGACTGCCATGCTGGCCGTTGGGGATGCGCTGGCCCTGGTCGTCGCGCGGCAGCGCGGTTTCACACCCCAGCAGTTCGCGGTATTTCATCCGGCAGGCAGCCTGGGACGGCAGTTAAAGTCTGTTGCAGAAATCATGCGACCATTGGATTCGGTTCGAGTGGCATCGGCAAAGCTCACAGTGCGCGAGGCTTTTGTGGCTCGTCCCACAGCGGGACGCCGTACGGGGGCGGTACTGCTGGTCGATGAGGATGGCACCCTGGCAGGGATCTTTACCGACAGTGATCTGGCTCGCCTGATGGAGCGACGGCGGGATGATGCCTTCGATCGTCCCATCGCTGAAGTAATGACATCGCACCCGGTCACACTACCCGCGACGGCCATGTTCGCGGATGTGCTGGCGATTCTGGCTGATCGCAAAATCAGCGAGATTCCCGTCCTGGATGAGCGGCATTGTCCGGTGGGGATGATCGACATTACCGATGTGATCGGCTGGCTCCCCAGCGGAGCAGGGTCTTAGTTCGTGGCTTGAGCGGCAGGGGTTGGCGGCATTCATTTTCCACGGACGGCTACCTGAGTTCATGCAGCGTTTTCTACTCACCTGTGTGATTGCGTTCGGGCTGTATGCCGCTCAGCAGTTGTACACGCGCTGGGTGATGCCCTTGACGATGGCTGTGGAACGACCACAACGGCCTCCAGAACCGCGGCGGACATTCGAGCAACCTCCCGAGGTGCAGGCGCTCACGACACGTCACCTATCCGACGAGGACTGGACACGGACGGCGGCTATTCGCTGGCAGCGCTCGGAGACGGCATTTCTGTTTGCGGAGTCGGTAAAAGCCATTGATAACAAGCGAGGGGATTCGATCCGCATGGCCCCGTTTGCCATGATTGTGTCGCACCCGGATGATCCTGACGCCGCCCCGTTCACGATTGTCGCCTCTGCCGCGCGGGTTCGATTTGAGAATCAGTTCTTCGATCCCACGGTCAGTGACGAAGAAGCCATTGACCTGTCTGGGGGGGACATGGGGCGGCTCATGGGAGCCACCCTGGAGGGGCAGGTCCGAATTACCGGGCCTGATGGGCTGGTCATTGATGGGCAGGATTTCACCTTTCAAGAGGACAGTGCCCAACTCTACAGTGACCATCCGGTCTTCTTCCGGTACGGTCCCGCCATGGACTCTCCGGCGACTGTCCGGGGCGGAAGCGAAGGGCTGACCATCGACTTTCAGGCCGCCAGCAGTTCGCCGTTTGGCGGGGATATGCCGCGGATCGAGGAAATGCCCCGCTCGATCCAGCTGCGATCACGGGTCGTGATGGATTTCACAACGGAGGAGAAGGGGCAGACGCAGCGCACTCGGGTCAGCAGCCAAGGGCCCTTCACTTTCGACTTTGTCCAGCGGACCGGTCGATTCGTCGATGAAGTGCAGGTGGCCCGGCCCACGGGGAATCACCAGCGGGATGAGATTGCCTGCCACGAGTTGCGGTTGCTGTTTGGGGATGTCGCCGCTGCTCCATCGACCAGTGAGCAGTCCGATATTGTTCCCGTGTCAGCAGTACCCAATCCAGAACCTTCGTTTTTGAGCTCGATGCCATTGCTCGAAATTCGCGCCAAAGCGCGACTCACCCGCAAAGGGGCTTCCAGTGACAAAGTGATCCTCCGCTCGGAAGCCAATGGGTTACGGGCCGAGCTGGATGAACTGGTGGTGGATGTTCCCGGACAGCTCGTCACTCTGCTGGACGAACAGCAGGTATCCGTGATCCGTCAACTGAAGGGGCAGGTTCAGACATTTCTGGCTCCGCGGATTCTAATTCAGCAGTCCGCTGATGAATCCCTGGAGATGCTCACTGCGGAAGGCGGAGGGGAATTTCGGCAGGAGACCATGAGTGCGGCCGCGGCATCGATTGATGAGGATCAGGACATCGGCATCGCAACGCTCGGTGATGATCCTCCCCCCAATTTGTGGGCTGTCTGGACGGATCGACTGACGTTGCAACCGCTGCCAGCGGTGAACGAAACCCAGTTGACTATCCAAGGGCAGGTTGTCCTGCGGCAGGCGGATCAGATGCAACTTTCCGCTCAGTCCATTACAGCATGGATGGACGCCCTCGATTCATTGAACCCGGCGAACTCTTCGACGACCGATCGGGGCAATGAGCTGGCAGCTTCCCGTTTGCCACTGCATCGTGTGATTGCTCGCGGGAACGTCTCATTTGTGACGGACGGGGTCGTCGGGCGAAGAATGGAAGTTGCGGAAGTCGCTTTCCGCAAGGGCGAGGTGATTCCAGAAAATCCACGCGATCGTCCCATGGCGACCTCCGAGGCTCATCAAGACTCTTCCCGGCCCGGCGTCCCTTTTGTGTTCGAGTGTGGACAGCTGCGAGGGATTGTCGTGAATGATCCCCACACGGATCGTTCCACTGTTCGCGAGATTCACGGCAAGGGCGGGGTTCAACTGAGTCGTGAGTTGCCCCCGGAAGGTGGCGGCGAGGAAATCCCCTTTGAACAACTACCGGTACGGATCACCGCTCAGGAGTTCTCGGCCAAGAATGCGGACGGCGTCAAGCAGGTACTGACCCTGCGCGGAGTGGTCGATGATGCCGGCAAGCTGGTGACCCCGGTCAACGCCCTGATCGGAGATTTTTCACTGTCTGGACCGGTACTGGTACTGGATCGCGAGAAGAATCTGGCCACCTTGCTCGGGGAGAGCGTATTAGGCTTTCCCGTCGAGCAGGACTTCTCGGGCAATCCCTTGGCCGAGACCTCAATCGCGCACATCGCGTGCGTTGAAAAGATTGAATTCGACGGACAGCGTGCCACGTTCCTGCAAAGCGTGAAAGCGACCGTACTGGACAACATTATTCGTGCTGAATCAATGACTGCGACGTTGTCTGATCGCATCGATTTCAGCGTCTCTCGTCCCGACACTCGTAACAACAGGATCTCAGAGATTGAGTGTCGGGATCAAGTTGCCCTCGAAATGTACGAGTACGATTCCCAAAAGAAGTTGCAGCAGATCACGCTGGCCAATATGCACCGGTTCCAGCTGAATCAGACCACAGGACAGTTCAATGGCGAAGGCCCCGGAGTTATCAAATACTGGCAGCGGGCCGGTACACGGAGCGTGGGAATCAAGCCCAAAGCTGCGGCGAACTCCAATCGCCCCGCGGAAGCCCAGCGGACCTACCCATGGGAATACACGGGGATCACCTTTCGTGGAATGGCGGAAGGAAACATCCAGGAGCAGTGGGGCACTCTGAATGATCGTGTTGAGTTGATCTACGCTCCGGTGAAGAATCCCATGGAGCTGTTCACCCGCAAGCAGTTGTCTTCCGATGACGAGAACACCGAGCAAGCGGTCTACATTCGTAGCGACCAGTTGCGAATTGCCTTTGAGGGAGACCCGCCCAAGGCGGCCAGTGGTTCGCCGGAACGGTGGATGTTCACCGCGGACGCATTCGGGCGGGCGGAGCTGGAAGCCAAGAAGTTCTATGCCCGGGCCCATCTGCTCAAGTACCAGCATTCGAACGAGATGTTCACTCTGAGCGGAAAGGGGCAGGAGAAGGCGATTTTGAGCCTTCAGGATCAGTCGGGCGCTCCCTCGGAGCCTTTCCGGGCGTTGGTGATTCAGTATGCCCCGTCCCGTCAGAATCTGACGATCGACGGTGCCCAGACTTTCATTGGGGTCTCGCGCTGAGTGATGCGGAACAGCCCTCTCCACCCCTGGCAGACATCGACCGATCCGGAATGGTCGATTGATGCGTTGCCACGCATGCGGTTGGGGCTGTTGTTGCTGGTTTTTCTGCTGCCGGTTCTGGCCGTGGTGGGGCGGCTCTACTGGTTGCAGATCGCCATCGCCGATCGTTACCTGATGGTCTGGTCGCAAACCACCGAATCGTTTGAGAGTCTGCCAGCTGGAGACGGGCGAATTCTTTCCAGCGACGGACAGGTGCTGGCCTACGACGAACCCTATTACGAAGTGCACGTTCACTATCGGTGGCTGGAAGATCCCATTAATGCCGATTGGCTGACCGCACGTGCTAGGGAGCGATTGCCCAAAGACGATCGCAAAAACGCAGATCGCGTGGCCGCCTCCCGGGCTGAAATACTATCTGCCCGCGAGCAACTCTGGCAGTCCCTGTCTCAGTTGACGGGACATTCCGGTGCCATCCTGGATTCGCGACGTGCCGAGGTACAGCGGCGAGTCGAATCATTGCGGGAGGTCGTTGCCAAACGCCGGTCGGCCACGCGGGAAACAACGGCGGAGCCTTCGTCAGATTCCTGGTGGGATCGCGTGCGTCATGAGCTGACGACCTCGCCCGATCGGGCCACTGCGGCCCCCCTGATTCTGAAGGAAGAGTTGTCTGCCCACCGGGTGATTGAGGAGCTGTCCGTCGATCGAATCGCGATGATCGAGGCTCAACCGTCCCTCTTTCCCGGGGTCGAGATTCGGCAGTCGAGTCGTCGCGTTTACCCCCAGGGCGATTTGGCAGCCCATCTGATCGGGCTGCGGACGCCGCTGCGTGAAGATCAATGGACCATGCGTCAGGTGAAGTATCCGCAAGGAGACCCGCTGGCCCTGGAAGTCGGCGATCGACTGGGAGAGACCGGTCTCGAACGAAGTTATGACCATTTCCTGCGCGGATCACGCGGTCTGCAACGGTTCGTGCGGGATCACGCGGGACAGGTGCGGGAGCAGTCCCTGGTGCGTTCTCCGCAGGGCGGTCGCGATCTGATTTTGACGATCGATGCGGATCTTCAACGGCTGACGGAAGCCCGGCTGGATGCCATCATTGCGGGGCGTACCGTTCGCGTGGAATCAGCGACAACTTCGGCTCCCACGGCAGGTTCAATGGTGGTCCTTGATCTGCGGCAGGGTGAATTACTAATCGCCGCCAGTGGTCCCCGGATCAGCCTGGCAGAGCAGCAGCACCCTACCCAGGAACAATGGGAGCAATGGTCGCACGACCCGGGGCGTCCCTTTCTGTCGCGTGTGAGCCAGGCTGCGGTGCCTCCCGGATCGCTGTTTCAGATTGTCACGGCAGTGGCTGCTCTGGAAACGGGTCAATGTACTCCTGAAGAACTGTTTCACTGTCAGGGGTATTTGAATACGCCGGATCGAGATCGATGTGCGGTATTTCTACAACAGGGGATCGGTCACGGAGAGGTCACGCTGGCCGATGCCGTGGCGCACTCGTGCCACGTCTTCTTTTGCGATGCCGCGGAGCGACTGGGCCCCCGGCCCATTGGTGATTGGGCCGGGCGGTTGGGGCTGGGGCGTCCGACCGGATTGGACCTGCTCGGCGAGCAAGGCGGTCGAGTCCCGAATCGGGCTGCGATGGGCGGTGGTGAACGCTGGCCCGCGGGGACCACTCGGCAACTGGCCAATGGACAGGCGGAAGTCACGGTGACCCCACTACAGATCGCACGGATGATGGCGATCCTCGGTAATGGCGGATATGCAGTCACTCCCCGGCTGACCCCCCTGCATTCCGTGGAATCTCCAGCGAAGAGGGAGATCGAACTGGCCTCGGCGGCTGTCACCACACCATCACTGCGAGGGCCACAAATTATCAGCAACCGCACATTGCAGGTCATTCGCGAAGGCCTCGAGTTGTCCGTGGCTGCTCCTTCAGCAGAAACGCGCCAGCCGGCGATGCCGGGCCTGTTGATCGCCGCCCGTGGCGGAACAGCCACGGTCGGGGGGGATCGTCCGGCCCATGTGTGGCTCGCCGGTTATCTTCCGGCGGATCGCCCCCGATATGCGTTCTCGGTCTACCTGGAACATGGGGGATCAGAGCCCGACCAGGCGGCGGCTGTGGCACATCAGGTCTTTGTCGCCATGGTGGAGGCGGGTTTATTGGGTGCAGAGTAATTCTGATCAGACTTACGAACGGTTTATGCGGCGTTCAATTCATGCAGTAGTTTTCGCAGGGCTTCCAGTGGCAATCCCACCACGTTGGATAAACTCCCCTCAACTGCCGTAATAAACACGCTGCCGAGTCCTTGTAACGCATACCCGCCCGCCTTACCCTGTGGCTCATCGGTCTGCAGGTACCACTCCAGCAGGGGCTCATTCGACTCAATCATCCGAATTCGCGTGGCGACTACCTGTTCTCGCAGCGAACCTCCGGCCCGTGACACGACGACACCGGTCAGAACCGTATGCCAGCGGCCAAAGTAATGGTCGCGAAACCACTGCCTCAGGACTGGGCGATAGGTTTCGTCCATGGGCGGTTGGCCCAGTGACAGCCGCTGACCAGGCGGGCCGACCACGATCGTTGTGTCCGCTGTGATAATGGTGGCTTCGCCCGGACATTCGGGCTGGTCGAGAACGTCCTGGTGTTTGCCGCGGGCAATGGCCAGCAGTTGCTGCTCAATCGCGGCGTCAGTCGTCAGCCCGTCAAATCCCGGTTCCTCGGGATTGAGCGGGGGCAGGATGATAACCCGTTGATCGGGGACAAGCAGTTCCAGCAGCTCCCGCCGTCGCGGGGAACGCGATCCCAAAACTACGGACCGGCGCTCATCAGGCACGTTCAATCCTCCATACTCACCGACTCGCAACCATGCTCACGCCATGACTCATAAACCACGTGAGAGGAAGGCCAGCACCGCCATGATGACTGCCATGAAAAACAGAATCTGCAGGAACAGTTTGGTTGAGCGGCGCAGGATGGCGGGCGTCGCTTCGTAGCGAGTGGCGGTCCAGCACAGACTGACAATGGCCGCTAGCGGGACCAGATTGAGCGTAAACCACATGGGGATTGTTCCGGACGGTCGACGAAGAATCTCGGCTTGTTCTACGGGTATCAGACCGTGGCAGGAGGGGGGGAGGCAGGGGTTTCTCCCGCATCATCGATGCCATATGCGGGACCCTCGACGGCGTCCCAGACAGCCAGCAGGTTCATCAGTCCAGCCACCCAGACAAAGACCATCGCCAGCTCCTGAAATTTACCCAGATCCCGATGCCATTCCCCTTCCTCTTCCCGAGTCAGCGGCGCTCCGAACCAGTTGAGAAACGCGCGGGGAATTTCGCCTTCGACCTGGCCGATGTAACCCCCGTCTTTGTCGAGTGCCGCCGCTTTGACGCGGATCGTGCGCGAGGCCCGAATGGGAGCATCGAACGAGACATCCTTATCCAGAGTGATTGTCGTGGCCTGACCGTCGAGTGTCCCTTCGATGATGCCGGTCATCGCATCGCCAAAATCGCCTCGTGTCGGTTCAATGAACAACGTGCCTTGCAAATCTCCGGACTGATTGCCGGTCCCTTCCCGCAGGTTGGCAAACCCACTGAACGGGAACTGCGTCGGCTGGTCGACAAAATGATTCGTGGCGATGTTGTCCGGCGAGTAGAACCGATCCGCCTGATACAGCGCCCACAGTGATGGCAGCCCGACTCCGCACTGACCAGCGTACTTCAGAATCACCGGAAACTGCGTATGCCCCTTCGCGGGAGCCTGTAACGCCTTCCAGTCGGACATCGCCATGCCGGTCCACCAGGACCCCCAAATGCAGAACGCAAACAGAAATGCCTTAAAGAATCGACGCTGGTACAGATGCCCCAGACCAGGTATCAAAAAGGCCAGCACCCCCGCCAGGGCCGGATGCTTGAGGGACAGGGATGTGAGCGAAGCTGTCATGAAACCGCCACAAGGGAGGGACGCCAGGGCAACGCGGGCGATTCTAGGAACTCTACCGGAAATCCGGAAGCTGTCGTCATTTCGCCGTGATCAGACTCTCTGTGTTGTTGCCGCCCCCATCGAAATTCCCCCAGGGAAAAACCGAATATCACCATTCGTGGTGCCGCGCACTCATCGCGATCCGAGGAGTCAGCCGCGAGATGGCAAGTGACCGAATGTTACCGGTCCATGCGAGGAGATCCCCCGAAGGCCAATAAAGCTGTCACCGTCTCATCACCGCCAATGGCCCGGTATGGTCTCCAATGTCAGGGGAATCAATGTACCGTTCACTTCACGAGCAACGTTCCCTCGAACTGATTTCCCACCTGATTCTTTGCGGTCAGATGCATTCCATCGGGCAGTACGAGGCATGTCAAAATCCACACGCCCCCCGGGGCTTGGGCGTTCGGTGACCGGAGAACGATCTTCTCCTCATCAATCGTCCAGGTTCCGTTTTGCGTTGTGCCGTCGGATTTCAACGTCCGGTTGTAGACGTGTTCTTTGTCTCCCTCCAGATTCAGCCCCCAGACGGCGACGACCTGAGGGGCCAATGCGGTTTCCTTTTCCGTCAAGAGTTTCTGGGCGTCGTCACGAAGTGACTTTCGAGAGTAGTATTCAATCCCGTTGTCATATGCTTTAGCAAGTGCAGCTTCTGCCTTTTTCACCTTACCGAAGTAGGCCAGCAGATCCGCACGCATGGTCGGCGAAAACGGAAGGGCCTCCTGCTTCGCGAAGAGGGCGCGCTCTGCTTCAAGACTCGTGATGAGTTGCTTTCGTTCTTCATCGCTCCGCTTCGTCGAATTCCGGGTCAGTTCGATCTGCTTGTCAAACCGGTCGAGGAGGAACTGCTTGGATGAGGTTCGAACAGCGATCAATTCCTCCGTGCCCTTTTCGATCGATTTCCGCGATTGAGTCGGCAGTTCAGCAAAACCGATGTTCGCGGAGACCACCAGGATCACGGCAAAAAAGAGGGGGGCTCGCTGCATGAAAGGACTCCGGCGATCGATCCGTGCTGCATTCAGGATTGTCAGGCCAACGGCAAGGGACGCCTCAATATGGCTTGTAATGACTGGATATCAGTGCAACAAGAGGAGACTGTTGCCGCGTCACTCAGACGCTCAAAGCCGCAACTGGGCCGCCGTCAGTACCTGGTCATTCAGGGCAGTAACCTTGGCCATGTGGGTTGAAAGTGGCTGGATCTCTTTTTGTTCCACCTTCCGGTTGATACTGATGATCCTCAAGCGATTCTGAGTGCCGCTGCCGTTTCGCGTACTCTAACCCTTTCCGCGAGTCTTCCACAATTCCCGAAAGCTCTGCTTCGGTGGCGGCGGCAGGTCGCGTTGCTTGCCCCAGGCATTCAGCCATGGGTGATTCACAATGAACTTCGGCGTAATTCGCAAGGCCATCCGCCCGACCTTTCCGGCCAGTTTATACAGCCACAGATTCGACAGCACGGTCTTGGCGACTTCCATCATCAACTGCTTCGACTTCGGCAACAAGCCCTTCAAGGCGATTTTGTTTCGCCAGGTATACAACTGCAAATGCAAATCAATCTTCACCGGGCAGACTTCGGTGCAACTGCCGCAGAGCGAGCACGCGAACGGCAGCGAAGCATGCTGCGCGGTGTCCATTGCCGGGGCCAGAATCGAGCCAATCGGGCCGGGGATGGTGTTGTGGTAGCTGTGCCCTCCGCTGCGGCGATAAACGGGGCAGGTGTTCATGCACGCCCCACAGCGGATGCAATTGAGTGACCGGCGAAAGTCCTCACTGGCCAGCAGTGCACTGCGTCCGTTATCGACCAGGACGATATGCATCTCGCAACCCGGCTCACGGGGACCGTGGAAGTGACTGGAATAGGCCGTAATCGGTTGCCCCGTCGCCGATCGCGCGAGCAACCGCAGAAACACCCCCAGATCCGCTGCTCGCGGGATCAGCTTCTCGATTCCCATGCAGGCGATATGCACCGGCGGCAACGACACGCCCAAGTCCGCATTTCCCTCGTTTGTGCAGACCACGATCCCCCCGGTTTCGGCAATCGCGAAGTTGACTCCCGTGATTCCGGCTTGGGCTCCCATGAACTTATTTCGCAGTTCCTTACGGGCCGCTTCGACGAGATAGAGCGGATCGGTCGCCCCCTTTTCAGTCCCGATATGCTGATGGAACAACTCCCCGATTTCTTCCCGCTTCGTGTGGATCGCGGGCATCACGATGTGACTGGGCGGTTCCTCTCGCAGTTGGACAATCCATTCACCCAGATCGGTATCGACAACCTCAACACCGTGTCGTTGCAGGAACGGGTTGAGATGGCACTCTTCTGTCAGCATCGACTTGCTCTTCACGAGCTTCTTCACGCTGTGCTTCTGCAGGATCGAGAGCACGATTTCGTTGTGCTCCGCTGCGTCCTGAGCCCAGTGAACCTGCACCCCGTGCCGCTTCGCGTTGGTCTCGAACTGTTCGAGCAGATCGGCCAGATGAGCCAGTGTGTACTTCTTGATCCGTGAGGCTGTCTCACGCAGCTCTTCCCACTCGGGCACCGTGCTGGCCGCCTTGTCCCGCTTGGAGCGGACGAACCATAACGTCTGGTCGTGCCAGTGAGCCCGATCCTGATTGGCAACGAATTCTTCGGCTTCTTCAGGGTGGGACTTGTCGGCAGCTGTGACCATGGCAGGGTTCTCGCAACAGTAGATCGATGGATTCTAGCCGGTGGTTCGACGAATCCGAGAGCTGACTGGGCGTTTTCAACACGAGACGGTGTCAAGCCTCGACCGAAAAAATCTCGATCAGGTTGCGGTCGGGGTCGAGAATGTACAGTTGGGTCGGACCATCGGGCCGCGATTTGGGCCCCGCGACAATCTCGACGCCGCGTTCTTGAAGCTGTTCAATGGCTTCGGCCGCGCTGGCGACTTCAAAGGCAACGTGCCGCGTCCGGCTCAGGGAGCAGTTTTCCGGGATTACGGCCAAAGCCGGTCCACAGTCATGGTTTTCCAGTATCAAGTGGATCTGGGTGCTGCCTGCCTGAAACCACAACCCTGGAAACGGGAAGTTGGGACGGGCGACTTCCCGCATCCCGAGCAGATCGACATAAAATGACCGGGAACGGGCGAGGTCTGCCGCTACGAAGGTCACATGATCAATTTGACGAACTTGCAGTGTGGACATGGCGGACCTGTGGCGGTCGTGCATTCCGTACCGGGAAAAACCGAAGATGTCCATCTCGCCCGGTGACGTAACCTGCAACGATCCTTGCAAATGTGATGGCGGGGGGGTAGTTTTTACCGTATGAACCAGCCTACTTCCCAGCGTCCCGGTGACGATTCCTCGAAAAAGATCGTCCCGGCGGTCTTTGGTGCTCAATTTTCTCCGGGTGGCCCGCTGGCTGATCCGGATGACCTCGACGGTCTGGACTTCGGGATGTTGGGTGACCTCGTGTCTCCCGCTGAGCCCGCGCCTGCCGCCGCTGTCGAGCCCCAGGCATCTGCTCCCCAGGTTGCCAGCCACGAAGAACCCTGGAACGCGATCTCCTGGGATTCGGACGACACTGTCGAAGCGAAGGTTGATGCCCCCCAAGAGGTTGCACCGTCCGTCCCCAAGGCCCGCATCCCAGCCTCGTTGCGGGTTCGCGTTCCGCGAGATGACGATGATGACGGCTTTGGATCCGGATTGCTGGAAGCTTTTGACGACGACGACAGCGATGAATCCCTGCGTCCGGCATCCACCAACCATTCGGCAATGGATGTCCCTGACAACGATGATGACATTATTGATGAACCCTCCGAGAAGTCATCAGCGCCTGTAGATTTCGACGCGGAGTGCGAAGACGATTCCGTTGAAGCCGCCTCGGGGGGACGTACCGCTCCGAAAAAGAACGACGATTTCTGGGACGCACTCGAAGGTTGGGACTGGGAAGTGTCTGAAGAAAGCGGCGATGGAGCTCGCCGGTCTGGCGCACGTGGAGGACGCCCCGAACGCTCGACTCGTGAGGAGCGCCCGCGTCGCGAGGAACGTCCGCGACGGGAACGCAATCCTTCTGGATCCGCTCCCGCAGGCAATGAGCCCGCTCGTGACGAGCGTCCCCGCAGCCCGGAAGCGGCCAGCGAAAAGCCGGCTCGCGAACCCAAGCGTCGGGAGCGACCCGAACGGGAAACGGCCCCTGCCACCCGCGAACGTACCTCCACTTCCGAAGTTACCGAAGCCCCGAAGCGAGAATCGCGGTCATCAGGACGGGATCGAGGGGGGCGTTCTCGCACAGCACAGGCCACCGACAAGGCCCCGGTTCTCGATGCGGGAGGTGGTTTCGCTGACGACCTGTTCGACCGGTTGGGTGAAACCAACCGTCGTCCAACCAGACGGCTCGATGAACTCGAATTCGATTCAGATTCCGAGGATGAACCACTCGCGACCGACGAGTCGGTCGATTCGAGAGCGTCTCGTGGTGACGATGAAGACGCCCCTCGTTCCCGCAATCGCCGCCGTCGTCGTCGTGGACGGAAGGATTCCGCAGACGCGGAATCGGTAGCTCCGGCCCGTGAATTCGACGACGAAGACATCGAAGACGCTTCGCCCGTGGATGAAGGGGACGATGATGGGTTCGGGGAAGGTCTGGGAAGCCCACGGCGTTCGAGTTCGCGTCGTCCTGCCCGTGATACTGCGGATACAGAACGTCGCCCTTCCCGTTCCGAGGCAGCTCCGCCCTCTCGTCGTCAGGAATCGGCTCCCAGCCGTCGAGAAGAATCGACTTCACGTCGTCCAGAGGCTCGCCGGGAACGTTCCGAGGACGATCAGCTTCACGATCGGCCACCGCGTGGCGAACGCCAGCGTTCAGCCAGCCGTGAGGAAGAACCCCGTCGTGAGCGGTCGCGAGACGACCGAGACTCTCGGGATCGGGATCGGGAATCCGCAGCTCCACGGACTGAGCGGGCTGCGCGCGAAGAACGCCCAAGTCGCGATGACCGGTCTCGCGGAGATCGAGAAGAACGTCCCCGACGAGAGGCCGAACCGGCCCGTCGAACTCCGCGTGGCCGCAATGAAGATCGATCTGATCGCGGAGAAGAATCGGCCCGCCCCAAGCCGGAGCAGGCGGAAGTGCCCACTTGGGAGCACGCCATCTCGCTGTTGATTCGTCGTCCTCCACGTCAGGATCGCAGTGGCCCCCCACGCGATGACCAGGGAGGGCGCGGCCGAGGCCGTCGCCGCTCGAACGAGGGTTGAGGACGGAGGCAGGCCCCCCCTTGTGGCTGGCCTGTCGTGTTTTCCCCCAGCTATCACCTCGCGTTGTATATCAAGAGGAACCCGCTTTGCTCGTTCGCATGGAACTGGCTCGGATTATCATCAGTGAGATTAACGATCAACAGGTCGTATTCTTGCGGGAAGTCGGAGGTTCGCGCGCCTTTCCCATCCTGATCGGCCTGTTTGAGGCCATGAGTATCGACCGCCGCATTCAGGGGAATGTCCCCCCCCGACCACTGACGCACGATCTCCTTCGCAATGTCATCGATCAGATGGACGGCGAGATCCAGGATGTCGTTATCAGCAACCTTGTCGAACACACCTACTACGCCCAGATTCGCATCCGCAAAGACGACGACATCATCGAGATTGACAGCCGCCCCAGTGATGCCATCGCCTTGGCTGTACACTACGACCCACCGGTTCCGATTCTGGTTGATGATGAGGTCTTGGACCAGGTCGCCTGACCCCGCGCGGTACAAGTATTCTGCAACTGTTCGGTGAGGCAGATTCCTGGCCTTCGCCCATCGGCGCCGAAAGAATTTTCGCACTCCGATATGGGCCGAAACTGGTTGTCAACGACGGTGTGGTGTATGTGTATGTTATCGGAGGATCAGTGATGAGCAATTCGCACAGGTGGCTCAGACATCGCTTGGGATGTCTGGGTGACGAAGGAGCAGGAGGTGCAAACGAATTGCATTGCATACGCCATCCAGTGGAATCGGAATGGAACCTATAATACCAGCTAACTTCAGGTCAACGCATCCCTCTCGTGCCTCTTGTTGCTCTGCAACCCAGACATCCCCAGCGATGTCCGGGGCCACCCCGTGTTTGACCAACTCGCGCACTCGCAACCCCTCGTATACCACCACTGGACTCGCAGCCCCCAAGCTCCATGGGCGCACGACCCCGAGTGGACCCGCACGTTTCCCAAGTATGACATCGTGGATCGGACCGCAGCGATCCGCCGGTATTGGCACGACTGCGAAGCCCTTGTGCAAGCGGCTTACGAGAAATATCCGCAACGCGTTTTGCGTGTCCCCGTCGAGTCCTTGACCGATTTACACCGGGTCGCGGATGTCCTCCAATTCGCGTGAGTCCCTTCGAAGCAACAGGTCCGCCGCCTCCCGCCCCCCACCGCAGAGGCCACATCCCACCCGCGACTGGACATTCGCGATTCGGCACCGGATGACCCGCGCCGTTGTGTGATCCTAGTTCCGTTCAGCACCCATATCATGCCCGAGACGGAAGCTCAACTACGAAAACTCGAAGAGACGGGGTACACCGTGCGGCGGCAGGCCGGGGTCTCGGCCATTGACCAAGGGCGCAGCCAGATGGCGACGGATGCCCTCGTCGACGGGTTCGAGGAGACACTCTGGATCGACTCGGATGTCGGCTTCACCGTCGACGATGTGGCCCGACTACGAAGTCATTCCGTGCCCATCGTGAGCGGGCTCTACGCCAAGAAAGGAGTGCGCGGTTTCGCATCGCATTTTTTGCCAGGGATGCCGGGTGTGACCCTCGGGAAGGAAGGGCAACTCGTCGAGATCCAATACGCCGCGACCGGATTCCTGCTCGTGCAGCGCGAGGTCTACTCGAAGATGCAGATCGATTGGCAACTGCCGGTCTGTAACGAGCTGTTCAAAAACCGTCCGACCGTTCCGTTCTTTCAACCGATGAACGTGCCGCACCAGGATGCGTGGTGGTCACTCGGCGAGGACTACTCGTTCTCGCACCGAGCCCGCGAGTGCGGATTTCGCATCCTGGCCGACACGAGCATCCGCTTGTGGCATATCGGGAACTACCACTACGGCTGGGAAGAGGTCGGAAGCGATGTGAAGCGGTATGAGACGTTTCGGATGAAATTTGAGTAGTGGTCCCCACGATGTAGTCGGTCAGGTTGCTCGTGGCTGTGCATCCATACTGAAATAAGACTCGACCGACTGTCCCGGTACTGTTCAGTGGATCGCTGGGAGTTTACTATCTGCGCAGCTCTCGCAGACTCGAAACCTCAGCTCACGGAACCGGTTGCCTGGCAGCCGCAGGGTACTCATGACTCCCAAGGAAGTTCTGGCTCTTTGTCGTCGTGCCGAGATCAAGGTTGTGGACCTGCGGTTCATGGACTTTCCCGGCACGCAGAAGCACTTCACCATCCCAGCGAAGGCCCTCACGGAAGATAGCTTCACGGAGGGCTTCACCATCAACGGATCGTCGATTCGCGGCTGGCAGTCGATCAACGAGAGCGACATGCTCGTGATCCCGCAGCCCGAGACGGCCACGGTTGATCCGTTCCTGGCACACACGCTGGCGATGACCTGTAACATTCACGATCCGGTCACGGGCGAGAGCTACGCCAAAGACCCGCGGAATGTGGCTCTCAAGGCGGAGCGGTATCTGCAGTCGACCGGGATCGCCGATGTGGCCAACTTTGGTCCGGCGACGGAGTTCTTTGTCTTTGACAAGGTCCGCTTCGATCAGAACGAGCACGAAGGGTACTTCCACATCGACAGTGGAGAAGGCGAGTGGACCCGTGGCCAGGCTAGTGGCGGGGCTCAGATCCGCCGTCGCGAGGGTTATTTTCAGACGCCGCCCGCCGACACGCTGCAAGATCTGCGCACGGACATCATGCTGAAGCTGCAGGAGTGCGGCGTCGAGGTCAGCGGTCACAACCATAGCTCGGCGACGGGGGGGCAATGTTCAGTGGGATTGGCCTTTGGCCCGATCCTGAAGATTGCGGATGCGCTCTTGCAGTACCGGTATGTGGTCAAAAACGTGGCAGCAGCGCGTGGCAAGTCGGCGACCTTCATGCCGAAGCCGCTGTGGAATGAGCATGGCTCGGGGCTGCATTTGAATCTGTCGCTGTGGAAGGGCGGGCAGCCGCTGTTCGCAGGCAGCGGGTATGGCGGGCTGAGTGATCTGGCCCTGCATGCCCTGGCCGGAGTGCTGCACCATGCGAAGGCCCTGATGGCCTTTTGTTGCCCGACGACGAATAGCTACAAACGGCTGGTCCCCGGGTTTGAAGCCCCGATCAATCTGACCTATAGCTTCCGTAACCGTTCGGCTGCGATTCGCATCCCGGTCCACAATAGTCGTCCCGCCAGCAAACGGTTCGAGTTCCGTTGTCCCGATGCGGCGGCGAATCCGTATCTGGCAATGTCGGCCACGTTGATGGCGGCGATCGACGGGATTCAGCGACGGATGGAGCCGGGACTGCCCCTGGACAAGGACATTTACGGACTGTCCCCCGAGGAGTTGAAGGGGTACGAGAGCGTGCCGACCTCGCTGGAAGAATCACTGGCAGCCCTGAAGGCCGACCACGAGTTCCTGCTGCGGGGGGATGTGTTTACGGAGGACGTGATTGACACCTGGATCTGGTACAAGCAGACCCAGGAGGTCCAGTCGATTCGCGAGCGGCCCCACCCGTGGGAGTTCGCGATGTACTACGACATCTAGTACCGCTTCAGCAGCCTGTTAAAGAACGCCGTGGGATCGGCTTCCCGCCTGTCAGTCCCCCTCAGGATATCGACAGGCGGGAAGCCTATTTCGCGTTTTCAACGGACTGTCAGAGTTGGACTTCCGGACGCACAGACAGGAATGTCCGTGCCACTCCCCTGGGGGGCAGACATTTCAGATTGCCAGGCTGTGCCCCCCCCTGAAGCTGCTTTCACGTCGAACTTTCGGAGCCGCCCTGATGTCACAACCGGATTGGGTGCATTACGCCTCGGCGGTGGCGCTGGTCGTGGGCAGTGTGGGGGCGTGGGTCAGTTCGTTTTATGCGTTTCCGGGAAACTGGCTAATCGTCGGAATGGCATCCCTGGTCACCTATTTCGTACCCGCTCGATCTGGCGTCCCCAGCTTGGAATGGATGCAGGTGGGCATCCTGGCAGGGATCGCCCTGGCCGGGGAATTGGTCGAGTATTTCCTCGGACGATCCAGCGGCCAAGCGGGCGGTGTTCACCGTCGCAGCTTGACCGTGGCGCTGGTTGGAGGAATCAGCGGGGCACTGATGGCCTCCGCTCTCCCTTTGCCCATCCCACTCATCGGGCCTTCGATTTCGCCGATTCTGGGCGCAGTAATGGGGGCCTGGATGGGAGCCTATTTCGGCGAAGTGCTGTACTGTGAACGCCCCGGGTGGAGCCGTCTGAAGATCCAGACATCGCTCGTGACACGCTTGCTGGGCACGGTGGGCAAGCTGGTAGCGGGGCTCACCATGCTGGCGATCCTGACTTCGCGGTTATTCCGTTCGTGACAATCTTGTCAGTCGGTCCCAAACTGCCGATCACGCCAATCGGTTATGAAACGCAAACCCTACCACCGGAAGTCTCAGAAGACTGTTCCGATTAGGAAAAATGAGTTGCTGGCGTCGGCATCACAGGTCATGATGGTAGAGTAAACCCCCAATCTCCCGCACCTTGCCAGGTCGGAAGATCACCCCAAGTTCCGACGTGATGTCGGCGCACACGACGTGCGGTCGCGGAGTTCGCAATGAAGAAGTCATGGAATCAACTCGTTTTGGCCGCACTGGCCGCCGCTTCCCTGTGGGGCGGTGAATTGCAGGCCGGTGGACGCCGGGCCGGTTGTGCCCCAGCCTGTCCCCCGGCTTGCCAGCCGTACAATCCCTGTGGCAGCAGCTATGGACGGATGTTGTCGTACTCCGAAGCCCTGGAGCGGGCCGAGCAGGCCAACGTCGCCGAGGCGGCCCTCAGCGAAACCAGTCAGAAGCTGACAGTTGCCGAAGCACGAATCGCCGAGTTGGAAAAGTCACTGGCCGAAATGAAAGCCGAAAAGGAAAAGGCGGTCGCGGAAGCCACCGCCTCGAACAAGAAGGCTGAGGAATCAGCCGCCGCCAAGAAAGCGGCTGACGCGAACGCTGCCAAGCAGCAGAAAGCCGCTCAGGAATCAGCGGCGGCATCCAAGAAGGCGGACGAAGCCCGGACGGCTGCGGAAGCAGCCCAAAAGAAGGCAGAAGACGCCCAAACAGTGGCTGTGAACGCACAGAAAGTCGCCGAAGCCGACAAGGCGAAGGCTGTTGCCGCTGCGGACGAGGCTGCCAAGAAGGCGACCGCAGCCACCGACGACCTGAAAAAGTCTCAGGCCGAACTGTCAAAGGTCAACGAAGATCTGAATGCTCAGAAAAAGAAGGAAGAAGAGCAGCAGAAGCTGATCGATGAGCTGAAGAAGAAGCTGGCGACCAAGCCCGAAGAGCCCCAGGTCGAAGAAGAAAAGAAGCCCGTAGGGGATAAGCCCGCTGAAGAAGAGAAGAAGCCCGAGGGCGACAAGCCCGCCGAAGAGGCTCCGAAGGCTGAGTAGTTCGTCGGCCCCTCCAGATAAAACTTCAACGCGGCAGGTCTCCTGCCGCGTTGTTTCATGGAGTGGACATGAATGGTTTTCAACAAGCCCCGAACCCGGCTCTCCATCCGGGAACATCCCATCCGCTTCAGCATCCCTGTGACGGGGATCACAGCTGCAGTAACGCCGGGCCGAACACCAGTCCCCCGACGACAATGGCGGTGCCAGCAGCCACCAGTACGGCCCCTGCCGCGATGTCTTTGGCCCGCTTCGCCAGAGGATGCATTTCCGGCTGAGCCAGATCGACCACAGTCTCAATCGCGGTATTGATCATCTCGGTCACCCAGACCAACCCAATCGCCAATGCGAGCAGTGCTCCATCGACGAGCGTCACACGCATGCCCATCGCCAGAACGACCACCAGCAGGGCAATCCCTCCGTGAACCCGCCCGCTGCTTTCTGTCCGCCAGACCGCTGCGATCCCGGCCCCCGCAGCCACGAACTTCTCTCTCCAGGACGGAGGACCATTGGGCCGGATCATCGTCTGTGCTCCTCGGCGGTGCAGGAACCGCTCCACCA
>QWPB01000057.1 GCA_003671275.1 Planctomycetota bacterium
GTGTCGTCGTCATGTTCAGAGCCTTTCCAAGACCCGCTTCGCGGGGCATCAGGGGGAGACTCTCATACCACATGGATCAGAAAACGGGGAGCAGGCCAATCGACACTGCCACCGGCAAACAATACCGATGAGTTGCGCGACTGATTTAGCGAAAACTCTCTCTGAAAGCACACTCTACCACGCCAGTCAGCCTGATGGAGAATCCTTCGACAACCGGGAACGTCAGCGCATGCCTCCACAGTGCTGAATGGTGAGGCCCTCCCTCTCGTCCGGATTGTCGCTGAGACAGTGCAGGCTGCGAAGGCCTGATGCGAGTCGGCCTCCCGAAAAACAAAAAGCCCTCGGAACTGTTTCCGAGGGTTTTCGCTTGGGGAAACATGACAATTGGGATCAGTGGGCGACCGCCTGCTCTGGCAACGTCACCCCGGATGTCAGTCGAGCGACCTGGTCCATGGCAAGTTCCATGAACTCGTTCTCTGTCAGCATCTTCAGGAACCGGACTCCGTACCAGTTCACAATTTCGTTCCGGCGGAACGGGTTTCGGGGACCCGTTGTTTCGCGAACCACTTCTGCTTCAATGATGCAAATGGACTGGCCCGGGGAGAAGAATTTGAGCCAGACTTGTTTGACGTTGATCGGCTCCTGGGTCATCAGCCGAGCTCCGGTCGCGGAGACATCTTCGGTCCACGCTTTGACTTCTCGCATTCGGTGGGAGCCTCCCGCTTCCGGGAGATAAAGCGTGGCAACGGTTCGAAGATCGGCTCGAAAATCACGACGACGGTCTGAACTGGACATGGCAACTGCACATCTAAGGGAGAACTGGGCTCGCCTTCCAACTTAGTGTGTGTATCTAACTGGGGAGCGGCTGGTTGATCCAGGATGCCAAATCGAGGGGCATTACTTCGGAACAATTGATACAACCGTTACATCGGAATGGATGGCGTGGTACCGGAGGTCTACAATAGGCTCTCGAATCCAATCTTTGGAGCTGTGACTGCAATGAACCGACTCGTCTGCTGCCTGATTCTTGGGAGCCTCGTGAGCGGATTGACCGCTCAGGACAAACCCACTGGCCCCGCCCGCTGGGAATCCGAGATCCAGAAGTTCGAAACCGCCGGCCGCGCCTCCGCCGCGGCAACAGAAGCCGTGATGTTCTATGGCAGTTCCAGTGCTCGGTTATGGAATCTGGAGGAGTCGTTTCCTGGTCTCCCGACCGTGAACCGGGGGTTCGGCGGGTCACGAATGGACGACGCGGCCTACTTTTATGACCGGGTGGTCCCCTCGTCAAAACCCCGCGTCGTTGTACTTTACGAGGGAGACAACGACATCGCGGGGGGGCGAACTGCATGTCAGGTACTTGCGGACTTCGAAGCTCTGACAACGAAACATCGAGTTGCGCTGCCCGATTCCCAGCTGATCTGCCTGTCGATCAAATACAGCCCTTCACGAGCTAAGTTTCGTCTGGAGCAGGAAGCGGCGAATGCCTTGTTGAAGGCCCGCTGTGCCCGCGACTCCCGTCTCACCTACTGCGATCTGGCGACACTGCTGCTGAATACAAACGGGGAGCCCGACCCCAAGTATTTCATGAAAGATATGCTGCACCTGAATGCCGAGGGCTATGCCGTATGGTCTGCCGCTCTGCGACCGCAACTCGAACCCCACCTGGCATCGCCCCGTCCGTAATGGCGAATGCGGGCCGTTGTGACAATCTGACCTTCCGCTTGATAGGCATCAGGCGGAAGGGTTGTTATGCGAAGCCTGCAACGAACTGTGCCGGGCTCCGTAGGAGAAGTAGAACACCATCCCCAAGGCCAGCCACACGAATAGCCGGACCCAGGTTCCCATCGGCAGGAACAACATCATCAGTATGTTCGCCAGCACGCCCAGCGGAGCCACGATCCACACCGCCGGGCAGCGGAACGGGCGGGCGATCTCGGGGCGTCTGATTCGCAACAACAGCACTGAGGCACAGACCAGCGCGAATGCCATCAGCGTTCCAATGCTCACCATCTCACCCAGCATGTCCATCGGCATGAACCCCGCAGCGAGCATGATGAACACGCCAGTGAGAATCGTCGACCGGTGCGGGGTGCGATACTTCTCATGGACAACCGAGAAGATGCTCTTCGGCAGCAGCCCATCACGGGCCATCGCCAGAAACACGCGAGCCTGACTCAGGAACGTGACCAGCAACACACTCGTCATCCCGGCCAGCGCTCCAGTCGAAATCAACGCGGTCGCGAACTTCAACAGCCGACTCTGATCCAGGACCGCCTGCTTGCGGAAGGCCGATGCAATGGCCGCCTTGGTGTCGATCTGGTGGTACGGTTCCATGCCCGTAATGACCGCCGAGACCAGAATGTATAAGACCGTACACAGCGTTAATGAAACGAGAATCCCTAACGGAACATCGCGCTGCGGGTTGATCGCTTCTTCGGAGTGCGTCGAAATTGAGTCGAACCCGATATACGCAAAGAACACCAACGCCGCCCCGACCATGATTCCCGACAGACCATAAGGCATGAACGGGCTGCGGAAGTGGTTATCGATCGACTCCATTTTGTCCTTCAGACCGAGGACACCAATCATCCCGATCTTACTGTCGTCGCTCTTCAGGTCTTTGAGCGTCGCCCGCTCCGCGGCGTTCAGCGATTGGAACTGTTCCGGAAACTGATCGAGCAGATTCTCGCCCGAGGTGTAAGGCGTCATCGTCCCCGACGGCAGTGTCCGAGCAATCTCAGGATGTTTTTTGACAAAGTCTCCGGCCACGGAATAGTTGCGATTCTCCACCGGGATCGTCGTGTAGTTGTCGGAGTGGATGTATCCAATCCCCAATCCAATCACGAGCAGCACGACGGCCAGCTTCACGATGACCAGAATTGTATTGGTCACCGCACTTTCACGTATCCCAATCACCAGGATGTACGTTACCAAGCCAATGATAAGCATCGCGGGCAGGTTGACCCAGGTCTGGATGACCTCGCCCGTGGCCAGCTTCACATCGGTAAACGGGTCGGCTGTGATCTGAAGGGGAAGTTGCCAGTCCACGGTCACGATTAAGAATTCATTGAAGTAATGCGTCCACGCCGCCGCGACGGTGGCGCACGACATCGAGTATTCCAGGATCAAGTCCCAGCCGATAATCCACGCCGCCAGTTCGCCGAGTGTGGCATAGGTATATGTGTACGCGCTCCCCGCCACGGGCACCATTGCCGCGAATTCGGAATAGCACAGTGCCGCCAGAGCACAGGCAATCCCCGCCACCACGAAGGACAGCATCACCGCCGGACCGGCGTCCTGAGCAGCCACGCGGCCCGTCATCGCAAAAATCCCCGCCCCGATGATCGCCCCGACCCCCAAAGAGGTCAGCGACACGGGCCCCAGCACGCGGTGCAACCGTTTCTCGGCGTGCATCTCGGCCACGAGAGATTCAATGGACTTGCGACGGAACAGCTGGGACCAACTCACAATCGCCACTCCACGAAAATTGGTTCATGCCGTCCGAGCCTTCCGCCAAGGGCGAAACTGACCCTGAGTGGCCACATCGATCAGATTCTGTCATCCGTTCGCACAAACAGGAATGCCCGCGCCACATATCGGGGGGACAGACATTCCTGCCTGCCTTTCCGAAAGACCATCTCTGGCTCTAGCGAATCCGGGATTCAAGCGGTGCTTCTGAAACGGTCGTGGATTGAGGGCGTCCCTGAATCGCGAGGGCCACCCGCTGATTGATTGTGGCATCATCCGGTTTACGACGCATGCACCACTCCAAATGCGGCAGGGCTTCCGCGAACTGCCCCTGGCTGAGCAGGTAGCTGCCGAGGTTGTATCGCAGCGTGAACGAATTCGAGTGTCGTTTGGAAGAGTTTCGCAGGACGGCCAAGGCCTTCTCGTCGTCGCCCGCTTCCACGTAACATCCATGTGCGGTGACCACATGGGCGGCTGCGGTGGTTCCCGAGGCGGTCTGTGAAGCTTCCATTTCGGCTTCCGCGAGAAGCATGAGGATCCGACGGTAACCGACGCGGTCTTCCGTTTCGCGATAGGCCTCCCGCATCTCCGTCAGGCCGAGGAGGTCAATGGGAAACTTCGAGAGGAACATGTCGATCGGGTACCCCCGCGAGAGGTTTCGAATGATTTCCGTTCGGCAACGTCCGTCCCGCACATAGGCATCGCGGTAATAGCGGTGAGCATCGTCCACCCGCCCGTTCACCAACAGGTAGTCAGCATACCGGGTGAGGGTAACACCGTTGTAGGGCTGAGCAGTGAGGGCCTGCTGATACAGAGACTCCTTGATCTTGGCCGGGGTGAGATTAATCCAGGAGGTCTGTGCCACTTCCAGGTAAGGTTGCGACATTAAGGGACAGTGACGCACGGCCCGAATGGCCAGAGCCTGTGCCCGGTGCAGATGCTGGCGATTCTCACGCCCCATGACCTCGGGGATATCGAGCCAGGCGATCAATTCCGCCTTGGTGGCGTAACCGGACGCGATGGCCGCCTGTTCAATCTCTTCGACGGGCATCTCGTGCGATCGCGCATGGTTGACGAGAAACACGCGGCGGTAAGACCGGGCGGCATGGGCCAGCAGTACGGGATCGTGTGGATTGGCGAGGACGGCTTTCACGATGTGGGCATGCCGCTGGGGGATGAACATCTGCCGGTCGGCCCCCAGAGTGGGATCGTTTGAGATCCGCCGGAAGGCGAGGTAGTGCGGCTCCGCAACCACTTCGGGCCACTTCAGCCGGGTTCCCCATCCCATCCCCATGACGACCAGAACCAGCAGCACCCCCCAGGTAAAACGGCCCGTTTCCGGACGATCCATCGAGGCCGCCGGAAGTGGGGGCAGAGCCAGGCGATAAACTCCGCTGGCGGCCGCAGCCAGCAGAACTACCACGACCATGCACCCGGGGACATACCAGACAAAATCCGTCCAAGAGTGGACCAGATTGACCGTCAGTCCAGCCGCAATGACCACCAGCACGGACCCGGTCTCCGGAGACTTGCTGATCCACAACCCACGCATGACCCAGTAACCGACCAGAGCGATTAGCAATGTGGTAATCGTCAAACCGGTGATCCCGGTTTCCAGCGCGACTTGCAGGTAGCCATTTTCCGCGTGGGTATACTGAAAGTAGTCCTCGGGGTAATCGTAGTACGAGGGATAAACGAGGGCGTGCGTGCCGAGACCGGTCCCGGTGATCGGGAACTGCTGAACGACCTTCAGGTCGGTATTCCAGATTCGCTCTCGCGAGCCCGCCGTATCGATCGAGTTGACTTCGCCCGCGCGGATGGCTTCGGCATTCTCGGCCAGCTCGCCCTCCAATCGCTGACCGAACATCATGACCAGCAAAACGCCGAACACCCCCACTCCCAGCAGCAGCACCAGGGCCCGCGTCTCCAGCAGCTTTTGACGCCAGAACAGACCGCAAGCCAGGGACATCCCCACGGCGGCCACCAACAGCCCCCCGCGGGAATTCGACAAAATGACCCCTGCAATGGTCACGATCAGGGCACCGACCGGCCCCCACTCGATCAGAACCGCATGCAGTCCTGTCGGGGCCGTGTGATAGAAGCTGTGCGCGTCACGCAGCTTGTTCAAACGGCGAGTGTCCGTGATATACCACCAGAGTTGGGCCGGCAGGGCCATCGACAGATAATTGGCAAAGTGGTTGGCGTTCGTGAACGCTCCCTTGGCTGCGGTGGCTGTCGTGGTGTCCGGATGGGTGTAGAACCAGAAGAATCGACCGTCACTCGTGAAGTATTGAACCAGCCCGAATGATGCCATCAGGCAGCCCGAGACGGCCACGCAACGGATCATCCGGTGGACATCCTGGATCGTGTCAATGCGTTGCACGCCCACAAAAAACACGGCCATCAGCGAGATCACTGTGACCAGGTCACTGCTGGACTGCCAGGGGGCAAAACTAAGGGTCGACCAGGTCCCCAACCCCAGACTCGAGGGGGAGTCTGGAGACCAGCTGGGCAGCAGCCGGGTAATTTCCGGAGAGAGTGTGTCGCGGACCGAGTCCGGGAGCGTCAACGTCTGGACAATCACCAGCGCGATGCCCATGAATAACAGAGGCTCAGCCCCGGAGAATCGCAGACGCGGGCGATCTTGGCGGATCTGATAGATCGCCCACCAGAAGGCTGTCCAGCCCGCGAGCGTGACGGTGGCAAAGTTGCCCATCGCCTGCCGTCCGCCCCAGATGAAGGGCAGGACCAGAATCAGCAAGGCCAGTCCCAGATCGGTGAGCCGCAATGGCCAGGCAACAGATTCGGCAGCGGCCCCCCAGCCGGTCGAATGTCGAGGTTTCATGGCTGAACTGGAGTGTGACATAGGGGCTCTGAAGTCTGGGGAACCATTCGGGTCACCAGACGATCGGTGTTGCGAGAGGGGGGTGCCGAGGGTTAAGCCGCCTTGCGAAACGGCTGGATTGTGGGGTCTCCGAGGACAGGGGCTTCATCATCATGGCCGTAGCCGTAGCCGGCCCGGTCGCCATAGCCATATCCGTAACCGTACTGGTACTCCTCGCCCGTTTTGGGTTGCAACTTGTTGACGACAATTCCCAGCAGATTGCACCCCAGAGCGGTCAGCGATTCTGCGGCCCGCACCACCATCCGTCGCCGATTCTCATCGGGGAGGACCGTCAGAATGGCGGCATTCACCAGTCGCCCGATGATCTGCACGTCGGCCACAGCCAGTGAAGGCGGAGCATCGATCAGGATTTGGTCGTAATGAGTGTCGGCCCAGGCTAGCAGTTCTTCCAGGCGATTACTGGTCAGGAGTTCCACCGGATTCACGGGTTTGGGCCCAGCGGCAATCAGGTGCAGGTTGGGCAAGTCCGTGTGAACCAGCACTCGCTGGGCCACTTCTTCGATGGGACGGCTGTCCTTAAGGATCGTGGAGAGTCCTTCGCGTCCGGCCAGTTCAAACAGCTTGGTCAATCCCGGACGCCGCATGTCGCCATCAATCGCCAGAGTTCGCTTTCCGGACTGGGCAAAGGCCACCGCCAGACTGGCCAGAACCGTGGTCTTGCCATCGCCCGGTTCCGTACTCGAGATGGTCAGGCTGCGTGTGTCTTCGCCGGAGAATTCGATCGCCGTTCGGAGGGTTCGAAACGCTTCGGACTCCACAGAGTTCGGACGGGCGAACGGATATAGTGAAGCTAGACCATGCTCGGCCAGCGTGGGCAGCTTGCGAACCATTGCCAGGATGGGAGCCCCGATTTCCCGCCGCAGATCGTCTGGGGAACGGAACCGATCATCGACCATATCCAGGATGTAGATCAGGGCGAAGGAAAAGCTGGTCCCCATCAGCAGACAGAAAAACACGGTCATGGTCAGCCGGGGCGTGACGGGCGAGCGATTGATTTCGGGATCCACGGTGATCTTGGCGCGGATCGAGTTTTCGGCCCCCAGGCGAGCCGATTTGATCCGCTCAACCAAGGCATCATAGGAAGCATTCAGCCGTTCAATCTCGTGCGTCTTGGCTTCGATTTCGGCAAAGAGTCCTCCCAGTTCATACGCCTCCTGGCTGACCTGATCCAGGTTCGTTCGCAACTGGGTCGCCAGGGCATACTTGGTCTCGTAGTCACGCCGGGCCATCTGCAACAACTGGGGGCTGAAGTCGCGTGAGGACTGTTCAAACAATCCCGAGATTGTCTTGTTCCGGTTGAGCAGGTACTGCTCTTTGACTTGGATTTCTTTCCGCAGACGCTGAATCTCCGGATGATTTTCGCCCAGGTAGGCCCGTTTTTCTTCCAGTTGCGACTGGGCTGCAATCAGATCCTGCTGGGTCTTCCCGGTGGCGTAGCTTTCCGCAGGGTCAATCCCGGTTTGCTTCTTGAGAAAATCCGAAGCGAGCGCCTCGTTAAACTGACCAATGTACTGACGCAGATCGCCCGTAGTCTGGTAGGTTTCGGCCATCGCTCGATAGAGCGCCTCGGCCTGCCGGGAGAAGCGGTCCGCTTCAATCCATGCGGTGTTCGTTTTTTCGACCCGATCCGTCAGCACATTGATTGTCTTGTCCTTGGTCCCGAAGAGTACCTTGGACTGGCTGCGCAGATCCTGCAACTCTTGTTCTTTGGTGGCCAGATCGCGTTCCGTGGTTTCTTTCTGCCGGGTCAGCAGCTTCAGATCGAGCCCCTTGTCGTCCTGATGCATGCGGTTCACTTCGCTGATAAAAGCATGCAGCAATTCATTGACGACGGTGTAAGCCGTCGTGGGATCTTTGGACCGGTAAGAGACCTGCATGATGCTGGTACGCCGCATGGTGGTGACCGACAGGTTGTTGCGAAATGCGATCAACCACAAATCCCGCCGGACTCCCGCGAGATCGATTCGCTGGTCATCGGGCAGATTCTTCAGGGTCTCCTTGATGGTTGGATCGCTGGTCAACAGGTGCTCGAACTCGGGCATCTTGTCGATCAGGTTCTGGGGCTTGTTGCCTTCCTTTTCCAGCGAGTCGCCCCCGGTTTGCAGAATCAGCAGCTTGGCCGAAGACTGGTACTTGCGCTCGGCGGTCGTGTAGTAAAACGCTCCCAGCCCCAGACTGATAATCAGCGAGAGGATGACCCAGTGAAACCGGGCCTTGACCGAACGGAGAAATCGCAACACCCCGGCAAACAGGTCGACGGAGTCGCCTGCCATTGGCTGGTCAGAGGGGTGCTGGGGAGAATTCATAAAACGGAGTTGCCCGTCAAAGGTCAGAAGGCACGGCCGGTCACGCCGATGGTGGCCGACTTGATCCCTTCCAGAATCACGGTGGCAGGAGTCTGCTCGACCGACACAATGTCACCGGGCTGCAGCAGAATATTTTCATGGCCGTCTCGTTTGGCCTTTCGATAGCTAACCTGAATCAAGGCCGGTTCCGGCTGGCCGGCGACCTGCCGAATGACAAAGATTTTGTCCGCAATCAGACTGCTGGTTCCACCGGCCATCGAGATAGCGTCCAGCACTTGCAGGTTCTTCCCCACGGGGTAGTCGTAGTGTGCGGGTTTGCTGACGAGCCCGTCCACCTTCAAGGGTAGCGGGTCTTGCTTTTCGACCCAGACCACGGTTCCGTCCGTCACGGTGGGGATGCCGCTGCCATCTTTTCCTAGCGATGCCAGATTAACCTTGATCGATTGGGCCCCCACCGGTTTGACCGGCAGTTCTCCCGAGGCCGTGCGAATCCCCTCCTCCAAGTCGCTGGCCACTGCGGGCGAACGGTTCGGAGCCGCGCCGGGCTGAAAACCGGGATGCAGGATTTCGACTTCCGTTCCCGCCTCTTTGGCAAGACCACCCGCCACGGTGATCGCCTGCAACAGATCACTGCTGCCAGGACGCAACTCGACGAGTCCCTGTTTATTGACGGCCCCCAGAACGGTCACCCGGTTCACCTTGGGGGAAGACATCGTCACCGTAATTGACGGATCCCGAAACAGTTCGCGATCAATGGTGGCCTGCCGGACGGCCTGTTCCGCCTCCACCAGCTTCAGGCCCGCGACCGTCACCGGCCCCACATAGGGCAGCACAATTTGACCATGATCATCCACGCGACTGGTCTGGGAGGAGTTCTCCTGGCGACCGAATCCTGAAGAGATGTCGATCTTAAGAACATCCCCCTGGACAATCTGATCCTGGGGCATGGTCGGACTGGCCAGCTTGGTGAGATCAACCGTTTGGGCGTTGGAGACGGACACGGCCTGCCACTGCGGTGGCATGTTCTTCGCCAGGACGGCCCCCGAAGCACAACCGGAAGCCATCCAGACACCCAGCAGCAACAGAACCAAACCGGTTCGCTGGAGGATCAACCAGGCTTCAAGGCGACGAAGAAGCATCAAGGAGAAGCGTTGCGGGGTGATGTGTACAAGGAACACGAACGCTCGCCACTGCATGCAGAGGCGGTCTGGACAGTAGGCTACGTTCCCGAACGAGGTCAATATCTTTCGGCAATTTGTGCGGTTCGTTTTTTTCGGTTGTACTTTTTACCAACCCCGGGAGCCTTGTGCGGTGCTCTGGAGACCCCTCTTTTCGGAGGTTCTGATTTCTGGTACGAACCGGCTCCGGCGAGGCGCGATGCCACTGCCGAGTGCGGTGCCGTGGTGCTTCGACGTAGCCTTCTCCAGGGATGCTGTTCGTCATGGATCGACGATTGCTGTTGATGACAGGTCTGTGGATCGCGGGATGGAATTGTCCCAGCGCCACGGCCTGGGGCGAAGAACTCCCCGGGCCCGTTCAAAAAATCCTCGCCAGCTGGGCTGCCGTCCGCAATGAGCAGACACGTTCCGGATATGCCGTGCGGACTTTGCAGGCAGAGCTGGGCCCCATGCGAGTGGAATCGCTGACCCGCCGCTTTGACTGGCAACAACCAACACCGCACCAGTTGATCGCCATTCCCACGGACCCCACCGAACGGCAGTTCCAACCTCAAATCGAGATCGAGCTTCGCGAAGACGGAGAGCTGGCACGGATTCGGTGTGGTGCGATCGAGCATCAGGTGCCGGACCTGATCCAGGCCGAAGTCACCCTGGTCACCGCCCGCCAGATCACCACTCAAAACGAGATTGTCCAAGCTTCTTTCGTCGACAATCCCGACGAGTTGCCGCCCCCCGCCTGGGTCACGAAATGGATAACCGCCTCGCAAAAAAATGCTGCAGTGAAGGCCCGGTTCCGCCGGACCGACTACGACGAAGCCACTGCCGTCGAGTCCAGTTCCGTAGGGCAGTTTGTCTATCGGGCACCGCATGACGGGATGTACCACGTGCAGCCAGCAGCTCCCCCGAAGACGCTCAGCCATCGGACGGCACCTTCCGGGGAAGCCTACGTGCGTCTTCCCGGACAAGAACGATGCCTCATGTGGAGAGGCAGCGATCTGATCAGCGTTGATTTCCTGAGCCTGAGTTATGACGTGCTGCCTCGCCCGGCGACACCCCGTGAGATTCTGGGCTCCGGCTCATTCGATCAGGTGTGGCAGACACTGGCCGCACCACAGTCGTCCCTGCCAATGGTGGCCGGGCTTGATGCGGGCACCGTACTGAAAAACTACGAATGGGAAATTCGAGGCGAAACCAAAGACCGCGTGACCCTGCATGGCACCCCAGTGGCTGTGCCCGATGCGATGCTGTACTCCGCCGTAGAAGTCATTATCGATCGAACGACACTTCGAACCCTGGCCACTCGTGTGGTGGATTCAGCTCGCTCACGGGAAACGATTCACCAGTTTGAATACGAAGTGACTTCCAGCGACCCCCAGGCCCTGGGAGCATGGGAACTGGACCTGTCACGCTTTCAGGAAACCCCGCCCGCCACTGAGATTGAAGGGGTTTCACGCGACGAAGCCCCTTGAACCTCTCGAACATCCCTCCCTTACGACAGCTTGAGACATCAGGTCATGGACGAAGATACGAATACCGATTTCATTGCCCGCGCGGACGCCCATATCAATCTGGCGAATAGCCATCTCCCCGACCGGGAACCTGGCCGGGTGACCGCTTCGTTCATGTACGGTTCGTCCCGATTCAACGCGTGGATCTCGGCCACGGGATTCTCAAGTGCCCAGGAAATGCAGGCCCAGCGTGACGAGACACTGGACTACTTCGTCTCCCAGTACCGGGAGATGCTGGAGGAGAACCTGGATGACTATATCGAGAACTTTGACCAGTATATGCGGTCGGAGTAGATCACCCGATGTGATCCAAAGTCGTCCTGGCCCGGGCCACGGCTGTCCGCCTGTGTCTCCCATCTCATTGCAAGAAAAGAAGTTCCGATCAACACACGCGTGACTTCGTCCCGCAATTGGCGAACTCCTGATTGTCGGTTATCATCTTCGCCCTGACTCAATCCCCGGTGCGGGTTGTCCGTACCGGGGTTTTCTCTTTGCCTCGCCGAGGTTCTCGTGATCATTGTCCTCAAGCCTGACTGCACGGAAGCGCAGCTCAAGCACGTCACCGACAGCATCCAGGAGATGGGTTTTCGGTACGAAATCAGCAAAGGGCAGCACCGGACCCTCGTCGGCGTGATCGGCGACGAAGACAAGCTGCGGAATGCGCCTCTCAAGGCAATTCCCGGCGTCGAGGAAGTTATGGGAGTCTTGAAGCCTTACAAGCTGGCCAGCAAAGAATTCCGCCAACAGCCCAGCATCTTCGACCTCGGGCACGGGGTGAAGATCGGCGGCGGGCATCTGATCCTGATCGCTGGGCCGTGCGCCATCGAAGGGGCCGAAATCCTCCGCGACATCGCCGTCAAGGTGAAGGCCGCCGGAGCCAACGTCCTCCGTGGCGGAGCCTTCAAGCCCCGCACCAGTCCGTACAGCTTCCAAGGAATGGGTGAAGACGGCCTGAAGCTGCTGCGGGAAGTTGGCGACGAGCTCCAGATGCCGATCGTGACCGAAGTCATGGACCCCCGGCAGGTCGAACTAGTCGACAAGTACACCGATATGCACCAGATCGGGGCTCGCAATATGCAGAATTTCAATCTGCTGAGCG
Source organism: Planctomycetota bacterium (assembly GCA_003671275.1). Taxonomy (GTDB): domain Bacteria; phylum Planctomycetota; class Planctomycetia; order Planctomycetales; family Planctomycetaceae; genus TH-plancto1. The sequence continues at coordinate 12,465 of QWPB01000057.1, forward strand.
AAGTTGGCCAGACCCGCAAGCCAGTGCTGCTCAAGCGTGGCATGAGTGCCACCGTGGAAGACCTGCTGATGTCCGCCGAGTACATCCTCGCCAGCGGTAACCAGCAAGTCATTCTCTGCGAACGCGGCATCCGCAGCTTTGATAAGTCAACCCGCAATCTGCTCGATCTGTCGATCGTTCCGAACCTGCATGGGCTGTCGCATTTGCCCGTGGTCGTGGACCCGAGCCACGCGACGGGCCGCCCTGACCTGATCCCGTCGATGTCCTTGGCCGGGATCGCCGCCGGGGCGGACGGCATTCACATCGAAGTCCACAGCTGCCCCGAAAAGGCCGCCAGCGATGGCCCGCAGGCTCTGCTGCCGCCGCAGTACGCCGAACTGGTGAAGCAAATGCGGGCGATTGCCACGCTGATGGGGAAAACGATCGATCCACTGCCCGCGTGAAGTCTGCGTTAGCCGTCGAGCTTGCTCGACGTGTTCCTCTGACTATTGTCTCTCCTCTCTGGTCTCTCGTCTCATCATGCGTCGCTACCTCATCGCCGGAAACTGGAAAATGAACACCACTCTCGCCTCGGCTACGGCCCTGGCGAAGGGGGTAGCCGTCGCAGCTCCACAGAAGCTGGCCCAGGTCGATGTCCTCATCTGCCCACCAGCGCCATATCTGCTGGCGGTGCGAGATGTTGTGAAGGGAACCGGAGTGGATCTGGGAGCCCAGAACGCGAGTGAGCAGGCACCGGGAGCTTTCACCGGTGAATTGGCCCTCGACATGCTGCTCGACACGGGTTGCACCTCGGTGATCCTCGGCCACAGCGAGCGCCGGGCCCTCTACGGTGAGACCGATGCGATCGTCAACAAGAAGGTCCACGCCGCCCTCGCCAAGGGATTGCAGGCCGTCCTCTGCGTTGGGGAACTCCTCGAAGAACGCAAAGCCGAGAAGACCAATCAGGTTCTCGACACCCAGATGAGCGGCAGTCTCGCCGGGGTGACGGCGGAACAACTCCAAAACGTGGTGATTGCCTACGAACCGGTCTGGGCGATCGGTACCGGCCTGACCGCCAGTCCGCAACAGGCTCAGGACGCTCACGCCCATCTTCGCAACTGGCTGACCGCTCGTTACAATGCTGCGTCCGCCGGGGCAACCCGCATCCTCTACGGAGGGAGCGTGAAGCCCGATAACGCCCGCGAGCTGCTGTCCCAACCGGACGTGGACGGGGCGCTGGTCGGTGGAGCCAGTCTGAAGCCGGAGCAGTTCGTCCCGATCATCGAGGCCGCTGTGGCGGTTGCAGGCTAGGGCCGATGAGCGGGTGCTGGCATCCGCTCGACAGTCAGTTGCAGGTCACGGGGCAGACAGATCTGCCTCACGGCTGAGTGGAGAGAACACTGTGGTTTTCCTGGCTTATGTTCTGCAGACACTGGTGCTGCTGTTGAGCTTTGTGATGATCGTCCTGATCCTCCTGCAGCGGGGACGTGGGGGCGGATTGGCCGGGGCTTTTGGCGGAGCCGGGGGGCAAAGCGCCTTCGGAGCCAAGGCGGGGGACACCTTTACCCGCGTGACGATCATTGTGGCCCTGGTTTGGGCGATACTTTGCGGGATCACGGGCCTCGTAATGGGCATGGCTCATCGGGACCAGTCCGCCGCAGAAGGCCTGGCCGAAGGGAAGTCGAACGACGACAAAGAATCGCTGAACAGCTCCGACAACGCGGGAGGGAATAAGCCCTCCGAAACCGTTCCAGCTCCCGGTGGAGCAACGGGGCCCGCCACGCAAACCGGTCCGGTGACCCCAGACACGGGAACCACCCCGGCCACGGGTACCGAACCTGCGGCTCCGACCACCGGCGAACCGCAGCCTGAAAAACCTGCGGAATCGGCCCCGCCCGCTGAGCCCGCGAAGCCGGAGGGAGACGCGGCGAAGCCCGCCGAAGAAACTCCGCCAGCCCAGCCCACGGAACCGGCTCCGCCGGCACCGGCAACCGAAGAAGCCCCGAAGAATCCGTAGCCGACCGGAGCGACCGCTGTGCTGCTGAGTATGACCGGGTTCGGAACGGCCCAAGCTGAGAGTGACGGTCTCGCCGTCGCTGCGGAAGTCCGTTGCGTCAACAATCGCCACCTGAAAGTCTCCATTCGCTGCCCTGATTCTTGGGCCGCCAAAGAGCCTGAGATTGAGCGGTTGATCCGCCAGTCAATCTCACGGGGAACCGTCAATATCTCGTTACGTGCCACCTGGATTGGGGCAGCCGCTGAAAGCCTGGTCAATCGGCCGCTGCTCGAAGCCTATTGGGACCAGCTGAAGTCGATTAGTCAGCAACTCGGAACCCCCGCCCCCTCACTGGGCGAACTCCTTTCCTTGCCGGGCGTGACTGCCGAACAGACCGGTTCCGGGCTCAATGAAGAGAATTGGTTACTGGTCGAAAAAGTCATTCTCGCAGCCCTCGCCAATGTGCAGGAGTTTCGCCAGCGAGAAGGCCGAGCTATGCGGGACGAAATGCGGGATCTAACCGGACAGCTGCGAGCCCATCGCCAGTTTGTGCTGGAGCGGGCCCCCCAGGTGATCGTCGCGTACCGCGATAAAATTCGCGATCGGGTGAATCAGCTACTGCAGGGAACGGGCTCGCAAGTGACCGACCAGGACTTGATTCGCGAAGTCAGCTTGTTCGCTGACAAGTGCGATATCACCGAGGAGTTGGCCCGGCTGCAAGCGCACCTGGATCAGTTTGACGACTCGCTCGATGCTCACCCCTCCTCGGGTCGCAAGCTCGACTTCCTGTGCCAGGAACTGAACCGCGAGGTGAACACGATCGGCTCAAAGTCGAACGATGTCACCCTGACCCACCGCGTCGTCGATGCGAAAGCGGTGGTGGAGAAGCTGCGAGAGATTGTGCAGAATGTGGAGTAAGGAGCGTTGTTAGTTAGCCGCCGGGCCTTCCCGACGTGCTGAGTCACTTAGATACATCGGGCAAGCCCGGCGGCTGACCGTCCCCGTGGAGACTGAACACTCATTACTGTCGACTGAACACCGATGACTGACGACTCCTCACAACCGGTTCGCGTGGTGGTCCTTTCCGGTCCTTCGGGGAGCGGCAAGTCGACGATTGTGCAGCGGCTTATCCGGGAATGTCCCGTACCGATTCGGCAGTCGATCTCCGCCACGACTCGGGCACCGCGGCCCGGGGAAGTGGATGGCGAGCATTACCACTTCCTGACCCTTGCCGAGTTCGAGACCCAGCGGAAGAACGGTGAGTTCTTGGAGTGCGCCGAGGTCCACCGGACCGGCAATTGGTATGGCACGCTCTGGTCGGAGGTCGATGTCGCCCAGAAGCTAAAGATGTGGTCGCTGCTCGAAATCGATGTCGAGGGGGCGCAGAGCGTGATGCGGATGTATCCCCATGCGATCACAATCTTTGTGACATTACCATCTCTGGACGAGTACGAGCGTCGTCTGCGGGCACGGGGGACCGAATCGGAAGAGGTTCTCCAACGTCGTTTGCAGACGGCGCGCGAGGAGCTTAAAATGGCGGGTTGCTACCGCCACCAGATCGTTAATGACGACCTGGACACGGCGGTGCAGGCGATTTGCCGGATCTTGGCAACCCATCAGGCGGAAATCAATGCTCGATGAACTGAAGGAAGATGTGATCGTCAACAAGGTTGGCGGTCGCTTCAAGCTCTCCACGCTGATTCAAAAGCGTCTGGTTCAGCTCAACCGCGGAGCCCCTCCTCTGGTAGATGAGATTGGCAAGCCCACGATGCACACCGTCGTGCGAGAAATCCTCGAAGACAAGATCTACCTGGATGACACCGAGAATGTGGTCGTCGCCGTCGACGATGCACCGGACACGGGTGCCCCGAACTTGGATGATCTGTAGGAATCCAGTCGCCCGTCTTGTTCAACAGATGAATGGGACAGGCTCACGCGGAATTCCACGCCGAACGTAGTCCGAAACAGAGGCCGATTCCATAAAACGGGAATCGGCCTCTTTGCGTAGTATCCAGCCGGGTGAAATGCGGTCAGGAATGCAGTCCGCCCCTTGAACCGGGGGAGATCCCACTCTAACCTCCGCAGCGGGACGTGCGATGCCCGCTGGCATTCTCCACGGCTACCCCATGCCTCCTGTTGCGACCACCCCTGCTCCCAAGGTCAAGGAACCTGCCTCGATGGCTCAGACCGCTGATTACAAAGTCAAAGACATCTCCCAGGCAGACTTCGGTCGCAAGGAACTCGACATTGCCGAGCACGAAATGCCCGGCCTGATGGCGACTCGCGACAAGTACGGCCCCAAGAAGCCGCTGGCTGGGGTGCGGATCACCGGCTCGTTGCACATGACGATCCAGACCGGTGTGCTGATCGAGACGCTCAAGGAACTCGGGGCCGATGTCCGCTGGGCCTCGTGTAACATCTTCTCGACCCAGGACCACGCCGCAGCCGCCATCGCCGCCAGTGGCACGCCGGTTTTCGCCTGGAAGGGTGAGACCCTCGAAGAGTACTGGGACTGCACCTGGGACGCGATCATGTTCCCGGGCGGCAAGGGGCCCCAGCTGATCGTCGATGACGGCGGCGACGTGACCCTCTTGATCCACAAGGGATACGAGATGGAGAACGGCGACAAGTGGGTCGATTCTCCCAGCGACAACCACGAAGTGAAGGTCATCAAGGATCTCCTCAAGAAGGTCGCTAAGCAACAGCCCGGGATCTTCCACACGATCGTCAAGGACCTGAAGGGTGTCTCGGAAGAGACCACCACCGGGGTTCATCGCCTCTACGAAATGCAGAAGGCGGGCAAGCTGCTCTTCCCGGCAATCAACGTCAACGACAGTGTGACAAAGTCGAAGTTCGACAACCTGTACGGTTGCCGCCACTCGCTCACCGACGGCATCTTCCGCGCGATGGACGTGATGCTCTCCGGCAAGGTGGCTGTGGTCTGCGGCTACGGCGATGTCGGTAAGGGGTGCGCCCAGGCACTGCGGGGCCAGGGGGCACAAGTGGTCGTCACCGAGATCGACCCGATCTGTGCGCTCCAAGCCGCGATGGAAGGCTACCGCGTCCTGCCGCTCGAAAACACGCTGGGCTGGGCCGATGTCTACGTGACCACCACCGGGAACAAGGACATCATCCGTGTGGAACACATGGAAAAGATGAAGGACCAGGCGATCGTCTGCAACATCGGTCACTTCGATAACGAAATCCAGATCGACAAGCTCAACAATCGCACCGATGTCAAGCGGCTCAACATCAAGCCGCAGGTCGACAAGTACACCTTCCCGACCAAGAACAGCATCTACATGCTCGCCGAAGGTCGCCTCGTGAACCTCGGCTGTGCCACCGGCCACCCGAGCTTCGTGATGAGCAACAGCTTCACGAATCAGTGCCTGGCGCAGATGGAACTGTGGGCCACGAAGGGGGATCGCCCCATCGGCGTGACCGTGCTGCCGAAGAAGCTCGACGAAGAAGTGGCCCGGCTGCACCTCGGCAAGATCGGCGTGAAGCTGACCAAGCTGACACAGGAGCAGGCCGACTACATCAGCGTGCCGGTGGATGGGCCGTACAAGGCGGAGCACTACCGGTACTAAATCGCTGGCAGCGTCCGCCAGAGAAAACGAACAGCGAGAACAAACAGCCCAGGGGGTGCAATCCCTGGGCTGTTGTGTTCCGTGAAAGCCGCTCACCGGGGATGTCCATGTGAGCGAACTCGCGTCCGGGATTGCAGAAACCACGGCTGGTCACTGCGAGACGCCACAATGGAACGCAGCACGCCAACAGCCGCTGTGTGTCACCGACCGCGTCAATCGTTCGATTGAGCCCCGGAGCCGACCTTAAATGCGGAAACGATGGCCAGGATAAAGAACAGGATGTCAAATCCGTTGAAGCTGGCTTTGAATCCTTCCTGTTTGGCCATCGCACCGATGGCTCCCGTCAATTCTTTGAGTAGTTCCTGACGTTCAGTGAGCTGTTTTTGCTGCTCGGCGGGGTCCAGATCGGTCCAGCGTTTGCGGGCTTCGTCCTGGACCGACTGCGGATAATGGATCATCTGTTCCGCCGTATCGAGGGACTGGCCTGGCGGCCACTGCATCGGCTTGTTGGCAGCGGTCCACTCCTGAACAACCTCCGCGCACAAGCCGTTCTGCATATCCTCGGGAGTGACCTGAGCAAAGGAAGCAATCTCCTTGGCAAACTCCCGATCCACAATCAGGCTGACAGCCGCATACTTCCCGGCCAGCAGAGCCAGAATGGCGATCACCACGGCTGTAACACCGGGCGCAAACCCTTCGTCCTCTCCAGCGGCAGCCCGAACACAGAAGCCGACGATCACGCCGACAAACCAGGCGATCCAGCCAATCTCCATTCCTGAAAAATAGGCGATCGCCGCCCATACTCCGGCCGAGATGGCCCCGCCGATCAACCCGGCAACACACCACTTCACCAATTTCATGATGGTCTTTCTGAAAACCCTTGCACCACTGCGGGCCGCGATGGCCGCGCGTGAGATATACCGCGACACCACACAGGCAGCCCCTGTTGCCACACACGTGAGCAACTTGACAGAACCTTGCCAGTTAAGGCAACTCGCGAATGCGAACACCCTTGATGTCGATGGGGGCCCCTTCGCTTTCGAGGCACAGGTAACCCGTACGCGGTTCACAGTTGTTGCCGCCCGAGACTTCCTCCCCGTTCACCCAGAGCCGGACTTCGCCATTGATCGCCCGGACGTAGTAGTGGTTCCATTGGCCGATCCCCTTGCTGAGGTCTTTGCGGGGAAAGCTGCGGCCACTGTTATTCGGGGCTTTGGGTTCGAATGGAACCATCTTGGAGGAACCAACGGGGAAGACATCCCCATTCGTGGTGAACCAGTCGGATTTTTTACCGGTCGACTTCTCGTATTGCTCCGCGTACCCGTGGTCGAGAATCTGGACCTCAATCCCGCCGGGGGGCAGCTGGTTCGGCTTCAGGTTCTTAAAGGCGTCATCACCCGCCCAGAGGAAGATACCCGAGTTGCCCCCGGACTTGTTGTGCCGCCAGGTCGCAACCAGTTCAAAATTGGTGTACTTCTTTTTGGAGCGGGTCACGCCGACCGGCGTCCCCTTGCAGTGGACTTCTTCCCCGTGCCAGGTGAAGGTGTCCGGATCCGTATTAATGAGGTCGAAGTCCGCTTCGCCAAGCGTGACCCACCCCGGCCCCGTTCCGTCGATAAACGCCTTGGTCACCACCGCGGGCTCCTCGGCCCAGCCTGGGGAAATCAATGCGATTAGAACCACCGACCCAAAGATGCAGCGCAGCATGAACCATTCCTCGCAGGAGTGACGATTGATTCGATTGTGGTTCGGTCTGCGACTGAAATCAACACGCAAGGGGTGGCCAAAACTGCCACTCAGTATTTCAGCATTTCACAACTTCAGCATTTCACAAGCAGTGGTCGTCCGAGCCGGAAGCGGAGCCCCTGGCGGGGAGTCCCGGAAAGGTGTCCGCAAAGACGAGTCCTTGTGTTGAGAATTCCCGCACAACATGCGTCCTTCCACTCACCCGTGCGCAAAAAACGGTCCATCTTTTATGGAACAATCACCGTTTCGGCATGGTTCCAGCCATGCTCGAACCGATGGAGACGAATGCCCGCGAACGAACACCTTGCGGTTCGATCCCGCAAAATCGGAATAATCGTTCTGGGTTCCTGTTCGGAGTTTTCGGACTGTGCCTGTGTTGCCGTTGGCAACGGTTCGATTTGTGCGCATACTGCACCACGTGGCTTCTTCCCCACATCGACCGCTCGGTCAAGCAGTAGCGTTGTATTGTCTCGACATCCCTTGAGACAATTTGCAACATCTCCCTCCTCACACAGGAACTGGTTCCCTCACTGTGGATTCCATCCTCAGTGAAGGTGGCGCTGGAGTCCCTTCATGCCTGTTATCCTGCATGTCGATCCTTCGACCGCTGATCGCGAGATGATTCGCGATGCGTTGTCGAACCAGGAAAACTGGACGATCGAAGGGGCCAATTCTTACGAAGAAGCCCGTGAACGTCTGCAGCTTCATCCCGTCGATGCCATTCTGTCGGAAGTCGAACTGGGGGACGGGTATTGGAACGACCTGGTCTCGATGCTCCGTAGTCGTCAGATGACGACCCCCGTGTTTGTCGTGACCGCCCAGATGACCGTGGAAGGGGCCGCTCAGGCCGTGCGTGATGGCGCCGAGACCGTGCTTCTGAAAGGCAGCAATTACGACGAATGGCCGTTCCCGATTGAATGCGCTATCGATCAGGCGACCAGCCGCTCCGTCCGGGCCAGTGTCGAGAAATCCTTGTCCAGCCAAAAACTGCTGTTCGTTCTGGAAAATGAAAAGGGCCGTGTCCCCCATCTGGTGAATCTTCTGGTGGAGCAATGCGACCGGTTCGGACTGCTCGATGACCGGGACCGGATGCGGATTCAGGTGGCCCTGGAAGAAGCCATCCTCAACTCCATCATCCACGGCAACCTGGAAGTCAGTTCCAAGCTGCGAGAACTGGAAGGCGATGTTTTCGAGCAAACCGTGAGTGAGCGCAAGGTCTCTCTGCCCTACAGCCTGCGGCGGGTGATTCTGGAAGCCGAGTACAACTACGAGCTGGCGCGATTCACCATTCGCGATGAAGGCCCCGGGTTCGACGTCAATAAAGTTCGAAACCCCACGGAAGACGATGCCATCGAACTGGCGAGCGGGCGTGGTATACTTCTGATGCGGTCGTTCATGGACGAAACCGACTACAACGATAAAGGGAACGAAGTCCGCATGCTGAAACGGCGGAGCGCCAGCCTGACTCCGGAAGTCGAACAGTTGACCACGTGCGCAGCAACCATCACGGTATGAACGAAGCGATGACCATCCCCCCTTTAGCGGGGTGGTATCCATCGGGCGGGGTGCTTCGCATCGGAAAACGCGTCACCGAGATGGCTGTAGTCATCGATCGTGTGGGTTGATTGCCCGATGAAGTACGATATCCCTCCGTCAAATACCTGGAGGGCTTCCGAATGTCCGTTCGACTGCAGTGGACGTATGGATTTGTCAGGGCAGCACGCCTGCTGGCGATCCTGGGCTGTCTGGTTCTCTACCCGTTTTTTTTGCGGGCGGACGCCCTGGAGCAGATCCGTCAGCGCGGTACTTTACGCTGGGGGGCCGATCAGGAAGGGGGCGGACCGTACGTCTATCCTCGCTCAGACGCCCCCTCCCGCGTTACCGGATTCGAAGTGGAGGTCGCCGACCTGCTCGCCCGGCAACTGGGAGTCCGCGCCGAGTTCGTGCAGGGGCCTTGGGACAAACTCCCCGACCTGATGGAACGAGGTGACCTGGATATCGTGCTCAATGGCTATGAGTGGTCTCCCGTCCGGGGAGAACGTTATGGCTGCTCCGTCCCCTACTACATCTACGAACTCCAGTTGCAGGCCCGGAGTGATTCGACGTGGCGTTCGATGGACGATCTGCGACGACCTCCGGGAGCCCCCCGGCGCGTGGTGGGTGTGCTCGGCGGAACTGCGGCGGAAGACTATCTGCGGAAGCGGTTCCCCGACGATGTGCAGATCGTGTCCTTCGATGGCAATTCGGATGCCATGCGGGCGACCGAGCTGTCCGCCGATGGGATCGAAGCCGTGCTGCAAGACTTACCTATCACGGTCTTCATGGAAAAAGGTTTTCCGCACCTCCGGCGGATCGGTGATCCCGTAGGCCGGGGTTATTACGTGGTGCTGACACCCCGCCGGGAAACGGCCCTGCTCCGTGAAATGAATACCGCCATTCGCGAGACTCTGGCCGATGGCCGTTTACGACAGATACTGGAGCGATACGGGCTCTGGAACGACACCCAGACCGCCCGGGGGCTGGAGACGGATTCAGCTGGCTACTTCTCTCCGCTGGCGACACCCGCCGTCAACGCCACCCCTGTCGAACAGGTGGAACTAGTCCGCGGTTGGACTGCTGTCACACAGCGTGGCGGATTGGTGGTCCGAGCGGCGGGGATGACCATTCTGCTGTCGGTCATCTCGATGCCACTCGCGATTGGAATCGGCTTGCTCCTGGCGCTGGGCCGAATGTACGGCCCAGCATGGCTCCGTCGGTTCTGTACCCTGTACATCGAAGTCATCCGGGGAACACCGCTGGTCCTCCAGTTGTATGTGATCTTCTTTGTGCTTCCGGAGATTGGGATTTCGATTCACGCCTTCTGGGCGGCGGTCATCGGATTGGCGATGAATTACTCAGCCTATGAAGCGGAGATCTACCGTTCGGGAATCCAGGCCATCCCCCCCGGTCAGACCGAGGCGGCCCTGGCCCTGGGCATGTCCCGCCCGCTGACCATCCGGCGGATCATCATTCCGCAAGCCACCCGACTGGTCATACCGCCGATGACAAATGACTTCATTGCACTCTTCAAGGATACGGCGGTCTGCTCCGTAATCACGGTCGTCGAATTGAGTAAGGAGTATTACATTCAGGCTCGCAGCACCGGAGCGATCCTGGAACTGGGGGCTTTGACATCGCTGCTCTATCTCGGGATGAGCTATCCTCTCTCCGTTCTGGCAGGACGATTTGAACGCCAGCTGCGCGGCAAGTCGTAATTGGCGATGAACGTTTTCGGGGCGAGACAGCCTCAGCGTCCGTGCGGTCCCGCCGGGACACCGACAACCGTCATACCATCCAGAACATCGGTTACGACCACGGCCCCGGCTCCGACGATGCACATGCGTCCGATTCGGCAACGGGGGATCACCACCGCCCCCGCACCAATGAGTGTCTGGTCACCCACAACCACCTCCCCCGTCAGCCGGGCTCCGGGGGCGACGTGAACGAACTCGCCCAGTTGGCCATCATGATCCACACTGGCACCGGTATTGATGATCCCGCCGCGCCCCATTCGGGTATCGGCCTGCACGACCGATCCGGCCATCACAATGGTCCCCGCCCCCATCTCCACAGTCTCTGACACGATCGCCGATGGATGAATGAGTACGGGCACGCTGTAGCCCGCGTCTTGAGCGGCGATTACACAGCGGGCTCGGACGGCGTTACAGCCGATCGCGACAAAGACAGCCACCGTTTGTTCCGCCTCCGCACGAAACAAGACGGAGGACGGTCCCATGAGGGGACTTCCATAGAATACCCCCCCTGTACGGGATGGAGTGTCATCCAGGAATCCCCGAACCTCCCATCCACTGGCTCGCGCCACATCGGCCACGACCTTGGCGTGACCTCCAGCTCCCCAGATCAGCAGCGGCAGACGAGGAGGGATGGTGAGCATCTGCCGATCGACTTTCGGGGCCACGGAGTTCTGTGCATTGAACACAAACGCCCTCTCGAACGCAAAGGGCTTCCGACCTTCAGCGAGCCTTTACGCATCTCTTCGCTCGTTCGAATTCCCGAACGACAGTATCAGACGCGGCGATTTCAGGATGTTCGCACGGGGTTAACGATACAACTGGGAACGGACATTACCCGCTGAAGGAGTCCCGTCGGTCGTCCGGCGGTCTTTAATCCCCACCGAAAGTTCCAGCGGAACGTTCGGCGGCGGCAGATGCAACAACCGGGGCCGAAAGACCACCATCAGGTACAACGGAAGATACCACAGGATGTAAACCCCTCCCCGTTGCGTGTACCAGAATTGCGTCCCCAGTACGATTGCCGCCGAATGCGACAATAGATGCTCGACCGTCTTTTGCCGCGGCAACACGGTCAGAACCAGCAACATGATGCAGTACAATGCAATCACGGGCAGACGATACACGGAGAGATACTCCGATTCCGTCCAAAATCCCCCGCCCTTGCCATCCGATCGAAAAGCCAGCACTTCCAGGTTGATTGAACCCAGTATTTTGTAGACGAATGTATCACTGTCCCGTGAAGTCAGAGCCAGACTACCCGCCAGAACCAGAGCAACGGCCGCCAGCGCGATGCCGAACTTCAGACTGCCCCGACGTCCGTAAAAGGCGAACCACAGCGGCAGCAGAAAGACCGGAAAGAACATCGTGCCGCACGCCAGACCCAACAGCACCCCCGACGCAATCGGCTTGCGATAACAAACCAGGGCCCACACGATCAGTGCTGCTGGAAGCACATGATTAAACCGCCCCACATCGTATGCCGTTCCCGGCAAAAGCATGTAAAGCGTGGCAGCTGCCAATCCTAGCTGGGCATCACCAAACAGCACCTTTCCCGCAGTGATCAATCCGGCGACCACCGCGCCATGCGCCAGGATTGCCAGGATTCGATCGGCCAGATCTTCAAAGACCAACCCGACGGGAGCCGCCAGCAATGGAGCCGCCGGCCCTGGGGCGGGCTCGTCATTCATCCGTAACACTTCCGGAACGCTTTCGCGATTGATCAAAGCTTCCGCCTGCTTCACGGTTTCCGCCGTCGATCGAGGCAGTGTCTCGGTTATCGCCTTTGTCGATAGAAACACAAAAGCGCAGCCGCAGAGGAAAATCAACCCGCTATTGTTGAGGTTCTGTCCTAACTGAGGACGCCGCTGCAGGATCGGATCAAATAGCAGGCGTGCCATGTACAGCACGGACACCGAGAACAACCAGCCGTAGCCGAGTTTCTGGGTGGCGGGGTTGGCAACAAACAACAAGCCCGGGGCAACGACGAGAAGCAGAACCAGGTCGACATTGCGCAGCGACCAGAAGCGATTGAATCGATAGAAGACAGCCAGGATGAGCAGCGTCGAAAGGTAAAACCACGTCGGTTCATTCACCGAGTAGCCCCGCAGCAACACGTCCATCTCATGTGCGCTCCCGCGCGACCACCACTCCCGGCACTCCCTGCCGACAGAGTTGTTGGCTCTTCATCAGACGTCATCGTGAGTCCGCACGACTGGCCCTTTACCAAGGGCTAGACCCTATGCCAAGGAGCGATTGTACCCCGGCCCGCATCAGTTTCCAATCAGGAGCCGCTCGGCCGCATCACGGGGGCCCGAAATGTCGTTCATCGCTCGAACCCGGCAGCACCCGCATCACCAGAATCCGCCCAAGAAAAAACACATCCTCATACTAAAAAATGAGATATGACAATATACCCCATCTCAAAACTCTCGAAAGATTCGTTGATCCCGGACAGTCTCCCCTGCGTTATGATGGATGGACAGAGATCTTCTGTCCGAGAGGATCGTTCGCTATGGCAACGCTTCGTGCCCTGTGGATGACGATTTGGCCGCTCATGCGCCGCACTGCGGTTCTAATGATCGGTACCACGGTACTGCTCCTGGGGGTGGCCCTGCTGGTGCTGCCCGGCCCGGCGTTTGTAGTGATTCCGATGGGTCTGGGTATCTTGGCGATTGAATTTGCATGGGCCCACCGGTGGCTGCGGATCGCCCGGGAAAAAACGGTCGAAGCTGTGAAACAGGTGCGTACCCGGACCCAATCTCGGCCCGAACCGCAGGATGCGACAGCCTTACGCCCGCATCCCGTCATCGAACGACAGTCCGACCTCTGAGAGCCGGGGAACGGTGGCCACCGCTCACTCAGGCGGCAGCAGATCGCCGCGACGTTCGCGAGTCCGTCGCAGGCTCTGCTCGGCCCGCCATTGGGCGATTTCGGCATGGTTTCCGTTGAGCAGCACCTCGGGTACGCTCATCCCGCGATACTCGCGAGGCTTCGTGTACTGTGGATGTTCGAGCATGCCGGACTCGGCAAACGAATCGTAACGGCTACTCGTTTCATCCCCCAGAACGCCGGGAATCAGCCGAATCACCGAATCGATGATCAGCATCGCCGGAACCTCTCCACCATTGCAGATGAAGTCTCCCACGGAGATTTCCAGCGGCTTGAGCCCCTGAGCAATCCGGTCATCGAACCCCTCATACCGCCCGCAGAGCAACAACAACCGGTCGTGCGTCGACAATTCCTGGACCAGTGCCTGATCCAGCGGGCGGCCTTGCGGCGTCAGCATAATCAATTGCCCCGGAAGCGGGGTGGCGGCCTGCACTGCTTCCACGCACTCGAACACCGGCTCGCAACGAATCAGCATCCCCGGTCCGCCCCCATACGGCGGATGGTCGACCGACTGATGCTTACCCACCGACCAGTCTCGAAAGTTCCACAGCTGAATATCCACTAGACCGGCGTCGATGGCTTTTTTGAGCAGGCTCTGGCTCAGATAGCTGTCAAACATCCCCGGAAAGATCGTAAGTACGTCGAATCGCATGGGAAGAATGCCAGAAACCGAGGCGGAGTCATTGAGCCGAGGGGAGCCACGCCGGCAGCACGTCCGGCACAGGGGGCTGGCGGGGGTTGTCTCACACCTTGTCCAGGGGGTCAAGCGTGCGGTCCAGCTGATCCAGTTCGTCCAGCTGCAGCGGACTGAGTGGACGAATCAACAGCACCAGCACTGCGGAAATGATCGCAGAACCCGCAAAGACTCCAAAGATCACATTGAGCGGCACGCTTCGATCCTGCAGAACTCCGAAACCCCAGTCGGCCAGTCCGCCGCAGCTGATGCTGACAAAATTCATGATTCCGTAACCGGTTGCCCTCAGCCGCGCGGGGACGATCTGGGAGAGGATCGGCATGTTGTTGCTGTCAAAGAACCCCCATCCCAGGCCGAACAACATCAGAAAGCCGATCGCGATCATCAATTCGGTGGCATTCCCCACCCCAAAAATGGCTGGCACAATGCACAGCATCCCCAGAGCACTGACATTGATCCGCCCCCGGAGACTCCGCCGCATCCAGTGATCGGCCAGCCACCCGCCCACGACCGCTCCGAAGATCGCCATGAGTTGCCAGGGAAGCGTCGCGGCGATCCCTGCGCTGCCTTGTGAGATGGCAAACCGCTTCTGAAGGATGGCTGGCATCCAGTCCCGAACCACCCATCCCGCCATGGCTGGCAACGTGAAATACAGCACGAGTAGAAGAAACGAAGGATTCAGCAACAAGTGCCGCCCGATTTCGGGAACCGAGGTTGAGGGAGCCGCCGCCCGCATCGCCGGCGCGGTCCGATCCTTGAGCAGGTACACCAGCGGGAACGCATACAGCATTCCGAAGACGCCGCAGGCTTCAAACGCCACTCGCCACCCCAGATGAGGGTCGTCGGCCACTTTGCCTCCGAATCCCCCGACGATGACCCCGCAATAGATCGCCATCTGGTGAAATCCAACGGCCCGCGAACGCGTTTCCCCGGAGTGATAATCCGCAATCATGGCCAGTGCAGCCGGAATGTAGAAGGCCTCGCTGATCCCCATCAGGGACCGCGCCCACAACAACTCGTCGTAGGTCATAACCTGACCCGTTTTCCAGGTGACCGCTGACCACACGAACAAGCTGGTGCAGATCGTCAGTCGGCGGCTGAACCGATCGGCGATATAGCCTGCAAACGGGCTGAGGAAGGCATACACCCACTTGAACTGGCCGAGCATAAAGCCCCAGTTTTCGTTCAGGCCAGCCTCCGGGATGTCCAGTGTCACCGAGTGTTTCATTGATGCCAGCATCTGCCGGTCGAGATAGTTCAGCAGGGCCACCGGCATCAGCAGGATCACGACCAGCCACGCCGAACGGGCCAGCGAATTCGACGGAGCGGGCGAACTGTCAGTCATAGGAGGCCCTTTCCAGGCAGGCCGTCTCGGGGACATGGCGGTAGACAGGCTAACGCACTCTGGGGTCGGGAACCACTCGTCCATGCCTTACACCTTGCCGTCCGATCCAATCGCCATCCCTTCACACTTGCTGCATGAGGGCGGCTCCCGGACAATGCCCCAGTCCGTGCTCTTCTTTTTGTGACAGGTCCCCCATGCCGATCGACTGGCAGCCGTTGGTTGAGATTCTCCGTACGCACCAGCGGTTCGTGATTAGCAGTCACGTGCGGCCCGATGCCGATGCCATTGGTTCCGAGATCGGCTTGTGCGGGCTTCTCGAACAGATGGGTAAGCAGGTCCGGATCGTCAATCCGTCGGCCACTCCCGCGCATCTGGGATTCCTCGACCCCGCCAACCGGATTCAAAAAATTGGCGAAGGGATCACCTCGGAAGAGATCTGTAACACGGACGTGCATCTGATTGTCGACACCAGTGCGTGGCAGCAACTCACGGAACTACGCAAGACTCTTGAAACGACATCCGCCAGGAAAGTGGTCATCGACCACCATCTCAGCTCTGATCATCTGGGAGCGGAATTGTTCAAAGACACCACCGCCGCCGCCGCCGGGGTGCTAATCTGTGAACTGGCGGATGCCCTGGAGATCACGCCGACCGTGGAACAGGCAACCGCCCTGTTCTCCGCCATTGCCACCGATACCGGCTGGTTCCGCTTCCCCAATGTGGATGCTCGAACCTTAAAGCGGATTGCCTGGCTGATTGAACTGGGGGTTCAACCCCATCTGGTCTATCGCGAGCTCTATGAGAAGTCGTCCCTGGCACGGCTGCACCTGCATGGCCGCGTCCTGAGCCGGGTCAGCCTCGAATTCGAAGGTGCAATGGGAATGACGTTCGTCCTGCAAAAAGATTTTGACGAAACCGGGGCCCACCCGTCGGACACGGAAGACCTGGTCAACGATTGCTTGACGATCGTCGGCACGCGGTGTGCCGTGATTTTCGTCGAGCAGAAATCGGGACAGGTTAAAGTCAGTTTCCGCAGCCGTTCGGGGCTGGATGTTGCCAGTGTGGCCGAGCAGTTCGGTGGCGGTGGCCATCGGCTGGCGTCGGGAGCCATGATGGCGGGGCCACTCGATCGGGCCAAGACTGTCGTCCTGGAAGCCATTCAAAAGGCACTGGCGATTCCGGGCATCAGTGACCCCGTGTAGTCGTCCGGCACATTCCGAATCAGCCACGCTCCGTCGGCAGTTTCAGCTGCGCCAGGGCGAATCGTGGTCCCTCCAGACAAATTGGGGTTGCCGCCTGACGCGAAGCGGGAATAATACGGATATGGGTCGTGCTTACGCAGCACGACAGGACTATCGGCCCGAACAGCGCGGACCGGCGAGCCGGTGCGAATCGGGAAGTCTTGCGAGAAAGGAGGTGGTCCTGTGTCAGATTCTAGTAGCCAACGAGGTGCTCCCGCCTGATTGACGGTCGGCGGGCCGTCACAGACGGACCCTCAGCGGGAATTGTACGCGATTCCTGCGCAGCGTGATTCGATCACGAGTCACAACCGGGCCCGGTCCTTGTTCTCAAGGGCCGGGCTTCTTTTTTGGAAAGCCAGGGCCACCTATGAAGCCGCGCCCTTCGCCGACAGTTCCTTACCGATCGACCAGTGGACCACGCCGGTTCCCATAAGATTGGCCGCCGTGAACATCATCATCCACAGATAAAACAACGCCTGCTCTCCCGAGCCGGAAAAGGCCATCGCGAGGAACGCAAAGCCGATCCACGGAATGATCTGCGTGGCCCCGGTGGTAACCACTCCCAGAATCATGGCAATCGGAGTGGCGGCCCACCCGACAGTGATCGAAAAATAAGTAATCGCATGCAGGCACAGGATGATCACACTGAACGCGTATGCGAAGCCCAGCATCACTTCAGGATCTCGGGCCAGTTCTTCGATGATATCCACCAGGAACGGTGTGAGCGCCAAAAACAGTACGCACAGCGTGGGGATCAACCCTAGCAGCGCCCCCCCCAGTTTCGAGTAGGCGATCTCCGGTACGGATTTGGGAAGCGTCAGCAACGTGGACCACGTCTGATCTTTGAGTTCTGGGCGGAACAGCTTCGCGGCGGTACTCCCCAGTTCCAATGGCAGGACGATCACCAGAATCACCCACGACAGCACCCCTCCCAGAATCTCCGGCAGGTGAATGTACGGCGAGCCCGACTCCGCAATGTAGAACGCGATGACCCCCATGGTCACCAGGGCATACAGACTTAGTTTCAGAATAATGCTGCGTTTTCCCCCCGCTACCTGCCGGAAATCTTTCCAGCCAATCGCCCAGTTCCAGACCCGACGAGAACGGCGGCTTCCCCCCTGCATCAACTTCTGAATCAGCGGTACCGTCGATGACACCCCACCCATCAGGTGACGCAGGGTCAACCGGTCGAACAGCACCCACGACAGCCCGAACAGAAGGGCTCCCATCCCCAGACTCGAAATCACCTGATCGGTCCAGATTCCACCGCTGAAACTGGTCCGCAGCAGATCCAGTGTCATGCTCCCCGTGGCCGTGCAGCGATTGTGTCGACCAACCAGTTCGCCGAGAGACCGGGCCAGCTCCTGGGGGAACAGATGCACTTCCGCCAGCAGTTCGGCCAGTCCCCACAGCAGAAGTGGCCCCACCCGCCAGAGGACCAGCAAGCTGAAGGTCCACGCCCCCGCCGATGCGTTGTCTTGTCTCCAGACGGAGCAGAACAACGCCAGATTCCCCACAAAAAACAGATGGGCCAGTAGCAGCATGTAGCTGGCACTGATCTGCTCCCATGACACCCCCCCGAGGGTGATTGTCAGCCACGTAAATGGAAATTGTGCGGAAACCAGCAGGAACGCCACCCACAAACGGGGCAGCCACTTTCCCAGGAGCAGCGACAGCGGACCGATGTTGGCCATTCGCAGCAAGCCGAGGGTCTGCTGTTCGGTCTCCTCGCTGATGGCGACGGAAAACACCGCGCCGCCCGCAAACGTAATCAGGGCCCAGTTGGCCCATGTCATCCATTGAAACATCGTCCGACCGGGGGCGGTGGAATTCTGCATCTCGGAAACATGAACGAGAAACAACAGCAGAATCACCAGCACCAGCCCCCCCCGGACCAAGTGACTCTTGATGTCCCGTGATTCTGAGCGAAAGGCCCGAACGAGCAGTGCCAATGTCTGATTCATCGCTGATGCATCCGTCGCCGATAGATCGTTCCCGCCCCGCCTCTGACAACTGGCGGACTATGTTCGCACGCCGCGTTCCGTCAGATCCATGAAGGCATCGTTCAGCTTCCGCTGATCCCGCTGGAACCCGGCAATCGGCACCCCCATGGTCAGCAGTTCCGCCAGGATCGCATTGGCATCGACCTCGACTGACTCCACGGTCAGACGGAACTCTGGCTTTCCCTCCACCGGCTCAACCGCTGTGACCCCCGGAAGTACGGACAACCGAGTGGACCACTGATCGGGGTCAACTTCGATCCGCAGGCGAAACACGGGCTGATCGCCTTGTGCATACAGCAGATCATCCATCGGACCACTGTACTTGGTCATGCCGCGATCGATGATCGTCACGCTGTCACACAGCTCTGCCAGTTCGCTGAGGATGTGACTGCTGATGAAGATTGTTTTCCCCATCCGCCGCAATTCGCGGAGGATTTCCATCAGTTCAATCCGGGCGCGGGGGTCGAGCCCCGATGCGGGTTCATCCAGCAGCAACAGGTCTGGATCGTTGACCAGTACGCGGGCCAGGCTGACCCGCTGCTGCATCCCCCGGGAAAGTCCCTGAATCAGATCGTCCTTGCGGCCTTCCATATCGGTCAGCGCCAGGACATCGCCCACGATCACCTCGCGACGCTTGGCGACGTGGCCATAAGCTGCGGCGAAGAAGTCGAGGTACTCGTAGACGGTCATCTGCTTATACATGCTGAAGTGGTCGGGCATGTAACCGAGCTTCTGCCGGATCTCCTTCACATCGGTCCGGACATCCTTACCAAAGACCCGGATTCGTCCGGTCTGCGGTTTTAGCAAGGTGCAGATCAGTTTCAGCGAGGTCGTCTTGCCCGCGCCGTTCGGACCGACGAAACCATGCAGCGTTCCCGCTGCGACTTCGAAGCTGATGCCGTTCAGGGCGCGATGATCCTTGAACAAATGGGTCACTTTTTCGACTTCAATGATCGGCTGACTCATGAGGCGGATTCCGCAAAGGTGTGTGGAGTGACGCGAAAATGGGGCTGACGACACGGCCGGACGCAGCGGTGGAATGCGGGTTAAAGCGGAACTTCGACGCTCTCCACGGGTAGATCCGGAGCAGGCAACACCAGCTCTGGCGGTGCGATCGCATTGACGGGCTGGGTGAACAACATCCGACTGCTTTCGTTGGTCCCCTCGGGGCGCAACTCCGTCGGAGTGCGACATTCAATGAGTAATGTTCCGTGCTGCAGGGAAGCGGCATCCGGCATCGGAGTTGCCGTTTCGTTAGGACTCGTTTCCCACGAATATTTCGGTGTCAGGTTGACCCCTGTTCCCAATCCGATCAGGTAGGCCCGCGAGTTGGCTTGTCGCTGTGACAGATCATGTTGTGCCCAGTAATAGTCTCGATGCAATGCCGGGAATCGGGATTGAAGCGGATACCAGGTTTGCGTCAGCACGCGCGTGCGACCCGATCCACTCAGGGGAGCGACCACACCGTTGGCCAGAAGATGAAGCTCGGCATCATCCGGGAATCCCGTCCCCAAGCGGACTTGCAGGGAATTCGGCGATACGGGGTCGGTTGTCACCTGCACGGAGTAATCGCCGGTAACCGTGCGGATCGTCGATTCGTGATAAGAGCAGGAGGAGAACGGCGGGATATCGACCCGCAGGCCGGACTGCGGTCGCTGCAACACCGTTGCGCTCCCCGAAAATCCGCTTTGCAGGTCCAGGGTAAACGCCGACCCCTCACCAAATCCCACGAGCGGTCGCTCCCCTCCCGAGGTCACGAACTGGTTCATGTACAGGTCCAGCATCACCCGCCCATTCCCAAGCGGTCGCGCCACGACCGCCGACTGTAACGACGATTCCTGGCTGTAACCCAGGCGGCCAATCTCGGCAAAAAACCAACTGAACAGCACGACTGTTCCCAAGACGAGAGCATAGGTCACCCGATAGTCCCCACGCTTGCGACTATAGAGCCAGATCCCCGGAAACAGAATTAGCAGATACAGTATCGACAACACAAAAATCAGCGACCAGTTGTGATTGGGACGCACCATGTCACGCATCGTGGCCAACAGCTGGCTCATGCTGTTGCTTCCATATTGGTTCTGGCTGTTGTCCGGATTGGGTTGCGTCGCCTGAAGGGCCTGGGCCAGTTCGGGAATCTCCAAGGCACTGGAGATCATGGAATGCCGGATGACCACTCCCTGTCCGACCGCAAAGCGATCCACCGGAAGATTGAGCTCGTCCAGCGGGGCAGCAAATCCCTGCGTCGGCTGGTCATCGCGGTTGTTGAGTAGAAACAGTTTCCCGCCCGCCCCCAACCAGTCGCGAAAGGCCTGCCGGCGGGCCTGATCCCACTGGGGAACCTCGTGCAACACCACCACACCCAGCCCGTTCGTGCCCGGGCCCCCGGACGGAAAATTGGCGGGATCAAAGGACTTGATCTCTTCGATGCGGCGGGAGACATCCAGCGGAGAGACGAACTGCACCACCTCGGGCGAATGGAGTACGGGTGGCATCTGCGGCAGCTCTTCCCGTTCGCGATTAAACGGCCCCCAGCGTAACTCCCAGGTCTGATACCCTCCGGGGAGATAGATCACATACTGCACCGTCCGGGTTTCTCCCGCCCCGATATACCAGTCCGCAATGACATTCGGGACATCGTCCAGACGCTCACCACCGTTCAAAGCATTCAACGTCAACGGTCCGCTGTACTCGCGGGCCTCGTCATTTCGAATCTCCAACGTACACAGATTAAAAGCATTCTGGTGGATCGTGTCCGAAAACCCCCAGCGGACCGAACGGATTTCCAGTGCCTGACAACTGGCGGCCCATCCCCACAGCAGCCACCCCAGGAGCAGCAAACGGGCGATACCCGCTCGTCCCAGGCATCGGCTGGCACAAACCAGAGCGGGCCGACAGCTTGAAGTAATGTGCGGAATAAACAGCATGACGGATGTGACCTGCGGATGGGAATCACTACGCCGGAACGGCTCCTGCCACGAAAAAGATCTCTCCGTCGGGCACCATTTTCTAAGAATATCCAACACGAGGACAACAAGCCACGAACCCGCACCGGACACCCACGGCTGGTCAGAAAGCTCTTCGGGTAAGTTTGTGCGGTCAGGGGGGGCTTTTTATCGAATGGTCGAACACGGGGCGTCTTTCCCGGTTGTCGGAACCCGCGGGTTTCAACAGCGGCTCTGGCCAACTTCGTCTTGACCTGTTTTTTCGGCGGCTCGTATAACCCCCACGGTTGATCGGCGGAGTCTGCCGATTGGATCACTCGCCACGGTCGTCGGCGAGCATCGGTTCATCCCCCCACGGAGTGCCAGCATCATGAGTGAAGGGATTCACTCCACGTCCGAGACCACACCGGTCTCGCTCTCGCCGTCTCCCGTCTCGGGGCGTCGTTGGGGAACCATACTTGGCGGGACTGCGGCCGTCGGGGTGGGGGCTGTCATCCTCTTTCAGGTGCTGCGTCCTGAACCAGCCGCTTCGCAGACTGCCGAGAAGCCCCGAGCCCGGACAGCAGCTCCCGCTGCGGCTCCGGCGGCCAATGGCGGAACGGTGATGGCTCGTGTGAATAACCAGACCATCGGGTATGACGCGGTGGCCAAGGAATGTGTTGACCGGCACGGGACCGAAGTGCTGGACAGCATGATCCACCGACTGCTGATTCAGCAGGAATGCGACCGGCAGGGGGTCACGGTTTCCGAGTCCGAGGTCAATGCCGAAGTGGCAACCATCGCCAAGAAATTCAATCTGCAGGTCGAGCAGTGGTACTCGGTGCTAGGGGCCGAACGGCAGGTCAATCCGGAGCAGTATCGCAAAGACGTGATCTGGCCGATGCTGGCTTTGCGGAAGTTGGCCGGGATCAAGGCCGAAGCCGAGGTGAGTGAAGAAGACATGCTCAATGCCTTTGAACGGGATTACGGCCCGCGTGTCAAAGTCCGCATGATTCTGGTCCAGGGGAACGTTCGGCAAGCCGGGGAGATTTGGGAGAAGTGCAAGGCCGCCCCGGACAAATTCGAAGACTTGGCGGCGGAACTGTCCGCTGATCCGCAGACTCGTCCGCTGGGGGGGGCCATGCCGCCCATCCGCCGGAATGGGGGCCTGCCGAAGATCGAAGAGCAGGCATTTAAGATGAAAGCGGGCGAGATCTCGCCGGTCATTCCGATCAACGACAACGAACACATGATCCTGAAGTGCGAAGGTCGCACCGAGCAGATCGTGACCAATCCGAAGGATGTCTGGGATGAACTGTACGCCCAGGTGACGGAAGAGAAGACGCAGATGGCGGTCGCGGAAACGTTTCAGTCGATCCAAAAACAAGCCGAAATTCACAACTACCTGACCCGGACGAGCGTCACACCGGAAGGGAAGAAGCCCGCCGGCACACCCGTTCGGCCAGCCAGTGGAACCCGGACCAGGCCCGCTGCCGACGCAGGGAAAGCGGAACTTCCCTGACCGGTTGCGGTTGAGGGATCGTACAGGACAGCGGTGGACTTCTTCGAGATTCCACCGCTGTTTGCATTTCCGGGAATCGCGTTGTCGTCAGCGGTTCGGGTCTCTCTCCCGAATGTCGTGCTGTTTGGCAGGATTTTCCAACTCTGTGGGCAGCGGGGGACGAGAACTGGTTGACTTTCGACGGGCGTGGAGTAGGTTTCTGATTGGGAATCTCCCGTCCAGTTCGAGGAAGACTGGAAGTCCGGGGAGACCAGGTTGGCCGCTTCCCCCGCGGTGTTCGATGTCGATCGCGTACTTCAAACGATTTCGGATGGAGATGGATCTGCGGCATGCCTTGCCACAGCCGGAGCTGCCACCTGGGTATGCCTGGGCCGGTTGGCATCCATCACTGTGCGACCAGCATGCCACGGTAAAATTTCAGAGCTTCCAGGGCGAACCGGATTCCGAGCTGTTTCCCTGTCTGGGACAGCGTGAAGGGTGCCAGTCGCTGATGGCGGATATTGCCCGGCACCCGGCATTTGTGCCGCAGGTCACATGGCTGGTCCGGTTTGTCGCCAATGAGTTTACCGGCCCGATCCCCGTCGGCACGATACAAGGGTTAATGGCGTCGCGACTGGCGGGGGCGATTCAGAATATCGGCGTCTGCCCGCTACATCGGGGGACGGGCTTGGGGCGGGCCTTGCTGCTGAAGTGTCTGGCGGGGTTTCAGGCGACTGGCATGCGCCGCGTCGCTCTGGAAGTGACCGCTGACAACGACCGGGCCGTGGGGCTGTACCGCTCGCTCGGGTTCCAGGTCACCAAGACATCGTACCGGGCGCTCGAACAGCCCGACCTGCTGCCGGTCTGACAGCTGGGGCTGATTGCCCAGCCGGGGATCACTCCGTATTCAGTTCCTGGTAATCACTTCGTGCAGATTCAGCATGGTCCGGGCCACGCTGGTCCAGGCCGCCAGTTCGACGGGCGACAAATCCCCGGCAACCGGACGGGCCCCCACGCTGAGCAGCTCTTTGGCGGCATTCGGGTCCGCTCCGAATTCGCTCAGATGGTGCAGCAGCAGCTTCTCCAGCAGCTCGGCTTCCCGCGGATCGATCGGGCGAGAAAGAGCCCGCTGGCAGGCATAGTTGAGCTTCTCCCGTGTGTCGCCTTGGTGCCGCAGAATCAATTCTGCAAAGGCTCGCGCCGCTTCGACATAGCTCGGGTCGTTCAGCAGGACGAGCGACTGCAATGGAGTATTGGAACGCGGTCGATCGGCGGTACATTCTTCGCGGCTGGGGGCATCAAACGCGAGCAGGCTGGGGTGGAGGTATTGCCGCTGCCAGTGGGTGTACAGACCCCGACGATATAACTCGTCGCCCGCTCCGTTCTGCCACTCCCGCTGGGGGAAATTCAGGTAGGCCCAGTAACCCGGGGGCTGATACGGACGCACGCTCTTGCCACCGATCTGCGTGACGAGCAGTCCACTGATCGACAGGGCGTTATCGCGGACCATCTCAGCCTCCAGTCGAAAACGGCCCTGCCGGGCCAGCCACCGGTTGTAGGGGTCGGCTTCATTCAATTCGGGCGACGAACGAGAGCTTTGCCGGTACGCCCGCGTCATGACAATTGTCTTGACGGTCCGCTTGATATCCCAACCCGTATCCATGAACCGGACTGCCAAGTAGTCGAGCAGTTGGGGATGGCTGGGCCATTCTCCCTGGGCTCCCAAATCATCCAGCCGCCGCGACAGGCCAGCTCCAAAGAACAACTTACAGAGACGGTTGGTCGTAGCTCGTGCCGTCAGTGGGTTGTCGCGCGCGACCAGCCACTTCGCGAGATCGAGTCGATTGAGCCGCACGCCTTCCGCAGGCAGCGGAGCGAAGATCTCGGGGAACGCGGGGACGACTTCCTCGCCGGTGTCGTCCATCCAGTTGCCACGCTTCAGGACACGGACCATCCGGGGCGGTACCGTCTCGGTCGTGAGCGAGATCGGAATCGTCGCATCGAGTTGCTGACGCGATTTTTCGAACGCGACCAGTTCCCGCCGATGAGGCTCCAGCAGCGGAGCGATCGAGCGGTAGTGCGTGGCTAACTCGGCTCGCTGGGCTTCGGTGCGATCTGCAGAAGGGATGGTTAGCAGTTTGGCAATCGCCGGGGGCAGGTCGTTGGCCTTCAGGGGGCGCGGAGCGGTGGTCGCCGACAGACGGAACCGTCCGATCGTGTGCTGTGGGTTATCGAGGTTTTGAAGAAGTTGGAGAGTCAGCGTGGCCCCCTCTTCCAGTGACAGATCCGCCTTGGTTTCAAAAACGGCGGTTTGGGTCTGACCGACTTGTTCCATAATGGCCCAGCCCCAGGTTTTTCCCTGGGCGTCGCCATCGATGGCAGCTGCCACAGCCCATTTCTTGTAGGGATTGGCTTCGGCGGCACCGGTCTGTTCATAAGTGGCCGTGGCATTCTGGAGCGGAACCGAGCGCGTCTCGCCCGTGGCGGGCTGGACCGTGGCTACGAACTCGGACAGGACAAAGTTCCCGTTTCCCGCGCGTCCCGGTCCCTTCTGCGGCAGGGAATCGTCCGGCAACACTTCCAGCCGGAAGGCCGTGACTCCAGCAGGCAGCTGCTTGACGGTTACGGAATAGGTGTCAGTGGCCGGGTTCTTGTGGCTGGCCAGATAAGATCCATCGTCTTTCACGGTCAGGGTGACTCCCTCTAACGACGTGACAGAGTCCGGTGTCAGTGGGGTCCAGATCACCTGAGACTGTTCCCATACCGTCTGGGCTGTGGCCAGTTCGGCGGTTTCGGTGGTCAGCACTTGCCGGGTGGCGGCGATCTTGGCATCGAGGGCCGCCAGATCAGCTGCCTGCTGCGTGGAGGGGACTTGAATGCTCGGCCCCCAGATTCCGGTCGCGTGGGCTCCCGAGTAGAGCCCCTGTTCCTTGATGTCCGCGAAGAAGGCCTCAAACCGGTAGAAGTCTTTCGTCGTGAACGGGTCAAACTTGTGGTCGTGACATTCCGCGCAGCCCAGCGTGACGCCCATCCACGTGCCCGAAGCATTCCGGACCCGCTCGGCAATATACTTGGCCAGATATTCCTTCGGCTGAACGCCCCCTTCGGCACTCATCATGCCCAGGCGGTTATACCCGCTGGCGATTTTCTGTTCGCGTGTGGCGTTCGGGAGCAGATCCCCTGCGATTTGTTCGATCGTGAATTCGTCGAACTTCTTGTTGTTGTTGAAGGCTGCAATGACCCACTCCCGGAATGGGGAAACGCTCATTTCCTGGTCCCCGTGGTAACCGACCGTGTCGGCATACCGCACCAGATCGAGCCACCAGATCGCCATGCGTTCACCAAACTGTGGGGACGCCAGGAGTTTGTCGACCTGTTTCTCGAAGGCCTCCGGGGAGTTGTCGATCAGGAAGGCCGCAACATCCGCTTCCGAGGGCGGCAACCCCGTCAGGTCAAAGTGCAATCGCCGAAGCAGCGTGATCCGGTCGGCCTCGGGAGAAGGCCTCAGGTGTTGGGCAGTTGCCGATGCGGAGATGATCGCGTCGATCTTTGCCGCAGCTTCCCGGTCCGCCTCCGCCTGGGACTCACCCCGGAGTGGCAGAAACGCCCAATGCCCCTCAAAGTGGGCTCCCTGTTCGATCCATCTCTTCAGTAGCTCGATATCGCGTGGGCTCAGCGTCTTGCCACTCTTGGGGGGAGGCATCAGCGTGTCCGGATCGGTCGAAGTGATCCGCCGGAAGAGCTCACTGTCGGCTGGCTTTCCAGCTACGACAGCCCCGCCGCTGTTCGTCCCATGCAGACCGTCCAGGGTATCGAGTCGCAGTTCGGCTTCCCGCTTATTTTTGTCGGGCCCGTGGCAGAAGAAGCAGTTGTCCGACAACAATGGACGGATGTCGCGGTTGAACTCAACGACCTCCGGGAGCGGAGCGGCCGGCTGCTGAGCTTGCACGGTCACGGTCACGACTATCAGAATCGCGGCGATCATCCAGGTGGCAGAGCGCATCGGCTTCTCCAGTTGATATGCGGCCCCTCCCAGCGGGCGGGTACCCATCAATACGCAATTATCCCACTCTTCGCTGGGATCGGCAACGCAGTCGCCAAAGCCGATTCAAAATCTGTTCTCCCATCGCACACACAGGGATGTCTGTGCCACTCGATCCGTGGGGCAGGCATCCTGTCTACCGGACCTGTTTCCCAATGAAAAACTGTTCTGGAACAGGACCTGTCTGGAGAAAAACGGGACGGAACAAACAACGAAACCGGACGTGACTCGTACTGTCCGGGGCGGGAAGGGTGACAAACGGTGAAGTCTCCATTATCTTCCTATTTCATGGCCTCACTGGCCAGCCCCCTGCCCGCCCCAAAGATCGAATTCATGGCCCAGATCAATGCCGGTGATTTCCGTAAGGGAATCAAGATCATCGTCGAAAGTCAGCCGTTTGAAATGACGGCTGTGGAGTTCGTAAAACCCGGCAAGGGGCAAGCCCTGTATAAGACCCGAATGCGGAACCTCCTCACCGGGCGGTTTCTTGATGTGACCTACCGCTCAGGAGACAGCCTCGAAGCCGCGGACATCCGCAACGGCGAAGGGAGCTACTCCTACTTCGACGGTACCAACTACATTTTCATGGACAATGAGACCTTTGAGCAGGTCGAACTGGCCTCCGAAGTTTGCAGCGACCAGATGGTGTACATCAAGGAGAACACTCCTTGCCAACTCGTGTTCTGGAATGACAAGCTGATCGGTGTCGTGCCACCCAAGCAGGTGATCCTGGAGATCATCAATACCGAACCCGCTGTCCGCGGCAACACAGCCACCAACGTGACCAAGGCGGCCACCGTCGAAACCGGAGCCGAAGTGCAGGTTCCCTCGTTCATCCAGGTCGGCGAAAAGATCAAGATCGACGTGGAAACCAAGTCCTACATGGGCCGCGTCAACGAGTAGTCTGCGTCACCATGGTCGGGGCTCGCGTGACACACTCGCGAGCCCCCAACCGGTCAGCCTGTGGAACTGTGAGGGTCGAATCTTCGATGATCGAATCTTCCCGGAATGTGATTACACATAACCCGCTCCCAGATGAGGACGCGGCGACAGGCCCAAGCGCAGGGCAATGCACCGTAGCCTGCCCGGCGTGTGGCAGTGGTCTGATGGAAATTCGGCACAAATTGCAGTGCGTTCGCTGCCATGTGATCGTAGAGACCTGCTGCGAGGGCGGGCGGGGTTAACCACCCGCCAGCGACGACAAGGCAGCCACCAGCCGTTCAATCTCTTCGACAGTATTATACAAGTGGCAGGAAACGCGGAGGTGCATCCGTTCTTTCCATTCCACAATGGGAATCTCGATCCCGCATTCCGTCGCGAGTCGCGTTTGCCAGCTGTGAGGCGTGCCAGGCTGAGGATGGGATTCACGCGGGATACGGGGCATTGCCAGCGTCTGCATGCACCCGTACCAGGAGTCGTCCGGGATGATCGGCGTGGCCCCCAGCGATTCGCACAGGCGTTCTCCGGCATATCGGGCGAGGGCGTGCGTCTGCTGCCGAAACTGGTTCCAGCCGACATCCCCCAGAAACTGGATGGCCTCGGTGACCGCCAGATAACTAGCAGCATCCATTGTGCCCGACCAGTGCAATTCGTCCTGCCACCGGGGGGCTCTCCCATTCAGGCTGCGGCCCCAGCTGATGATTGCCGGTTGCAGTCCCGCCTTGTGGCGATTGGCGACGTACAGGAAACCACTACCGAACGGAGCGGACAGCCATTTATGCAGACTGGCACAGTAGTAGTCGCAGCCCAGCGTATCAATGGCCAGCGGGCACATGGCAATCGCATGCGGACCATCGACACAGACGCGGATTCCCTGGGCTTTGGCGCGAGCACAAATGGCGGCGATGGGCAGGATGATCGCCGTCGGCGAGGTGACGTGACTGACGACGATGATTCGTGTGCGGGGGGTGACGCGGTCAAAGAGCGCGTCGATCAGAGCTTCCGGGGTCGACAGTGGATCGGGCAGCCGGGCCAAAACCGTACGAGCGCCAGTCATCTGACAACGGCGCCCCCAGATGCGGATGACGGCCCCATATTCGTGATCATTGAGCAGGACTTCGTCCCCCGCTTCCAGGGGCATGTTGTCGGCCACAATATTCATGGCGACCGTGGCGTTGGGCACAAACGCCAGATTCTCGGCTCGGCCTCCAATGAGTTGGGCCAGATTGCGGGCTGCCGTGTCGAGGAGCGTTTCCTGGCGCCGGACCAGGAACTCCATGGGATTTCGTTCGAGTTCATCGGTCCACCGTTGGCGGGCCACCCGAACGATCGTTGGCGAGGGCCCAAACGAACCATGGTTCAGGTACGCGACCTCTGGAGCCAGCTCCCAGGCCGATCGATAATCAACAAGGTCGGGGGGCGTCGGCATCGGTCGTTCCGAGAGCCCTGCGGCCCGGCCTGTTCTTCACCAGCGGACGGGTCAGGCCGATTCGTTCGAGGTGGCGACCGCAGGAGCATTCACTGCCATTTTCAGGCCATAAGGGCTGAACAACAGGAGGCTTGCGACGAGTGAGGGCACAAAATAGTTCGAGAACGGGATGGCAGCGATGTAGCTATCGAACAGACCACTCAGGGTGGGAGAATACATCCGGACGCCCGCGTGCGGGGCCGCCCACACTGCAAAATTAGTCAGTAGAAAGAACAGTGTCGGGGCCAGCAGTCCAGCCCCCGTAACCTTCCACCACGAGGGGCTTTGGGGGAGCGGTCGTCCCAGCAGCGCAATCAAGGTGTAGCTAACGTAAACGGGCAGTAGTCCCATGGTCAGACCCTGCGACAAGTCACTCGCCAGGAATCCGATGGCGATGTCGCCGACCAACTGCATTCCGAGGGTGAATCCCAAAGCCTTCGGCAGGTCGCGGATCATCGCTCCGGAGAATAGTCCGACCGCGATAGCGGTGGTGAAGCCCCACGGAAACTTCACCACGGACATGTCAAACCCGTTCGATTGCATCCGCACGATCAGCTGGGGCACGAGCCGGATGGCGATGGTAACCAGCGCCAAGGCAAAGAAAAACGACCAGCGGGGACGGGGAGTCGAGGGGGACATGCGAGAATCTCCAACCATTCGTCGGGCGCACGGAGATCGCCCACCCGCCGAAGCACGGAAGAGTAGACTGGCGGAGATTGAGAGTCAAACGGCGGCTGGCCGGGCCCGGCGAAAATCCGGGGACTCAAGGGCTCCCTGACAGAGTCTTCCAGGCTTTTCGCAGGGCCGAGACAGTCCAAACTTGCGGGTATAATGTCTCAAAGTACCACAGTTTGGCAAAATAAAACCCGATCGGAGTCGGTTCGGTCCACGTTCCATCCTCGACTCGTTGGATCAGGTAATCAATGCCATGGACCAGTTGAGGATTGAGGATTGAGCGTTGAGAATTGGTGGTCAAGGACTGCGGGGCGTCGAGCAGCGCCTCCAGCGCCAGGGCGGTCTCTTCGACCGTCGACGGGGCTCCCTTGTCCCCACCCCAGCCACCATCGGAGTTCTGGACCGAGTAGAGCCAGTCCACTCCGCGCTGGGCAGAGATGGTCCAGGCACCAGGATCGGTCGCGGCCTGATCGGAGAAAGCCCGCAAGACGCGGGATGTGCCATAGACGGGGTTCTCGTCGTCCGGCACATGCTGATTCCCGAACCACAGCGGAAGCCACGAACCGTCTGGGCGTTGGACGTTCTCCAGAAAGGTTTCCCCCCGGCGGATCGCTTCGAGAGCTCGGTGCTGGAGATCATCCAGACCATAAACCCACATCAGATCGGGATCATCCTCGGGCTTGGGTGGATTCAACCACGCATGAATCGCTCGCAGGCAGTGCGCTGTAATATCCGGTGAACTGCGGTCGAACGGCAACTTCCCCCAGCCTCGACAGAACGTCGGGAAACCTCCATCCCGGTTCTGAAGATTGATGAGCCAGCGAATGCCATTCTCGATAGCCGCATCCACCACTGAGGCACTGAGGCACTGAGATGTGGCCGGGTGAGTGCCGAGTGGAAAGCCCCCCGGTGGCCACCGGGGGGCCTCTTCCAACTGGTCGCTGCCAGCTGCACCCTGGTCTGGCTTTTGCCCCTCGTCTCTATTCTCTAATCTCTGCACCGCCAGAATCGCTCCCGGCGTGTCATCGGCATCGGGCACGCCTCCCGGCAGGTCTGTCCAGGCCCAACCTCCGGGCGCAGCGTTCGTGTACGGGTGCGTCACCTGGTACTGCTGATCGAGCAACCAGTTCAGAATCATCGGACGCTCCGGTGCAGGCAGATCGTCCTCCAGCGCATTGACAGCGAGCGTAGTGACCCAAGTGGCCAGATTCGTGTCGATCGGCCAGCTGCCATCCGCTCGGACCGACTTCATCAGGAAGTCGATTCCCCGCTTCACGGCTGGCAGTTCGGTTTGCCCCATCGCAGCCAGGCTCATACAGACAAAGCTGGTCAGCGGAGCCGCTTCGAGGAAGCCGCCATGGGGAGGCTGAATCTGATTCAGGACCTGCAAGGCCCGATCACGGGCCAGCCAGCGCAGGGCTCCCGTGATCGGGTTCCAAGTCGGGGCAAAGTGCTGACGGACCTGGCCGATGGCAATTAGTGCGGGCAGCGCGTAACTGACCACCGGTAGTCGCGCCACCGCGTACCACCGGGCCGGGATACAGGCCAGCTCAAACGGCAGCCGAGGAACCGTGGACCACGGCACCAGACCGGCAATCGCACAATGCGTGAGGATGGGAGCGGAGAAGGTCTTGTCCTTGCCGTAGCGGGCGATGAGGGCCGGAATGCCTCCCGCATTCTTGATGGCGTCCGCTGCCCGCTGGATGGCTTCTTCCCGGGTGACGATTTGATTCTGCGAGAGCGTCGTGATGCTGGCGTCACCGCCTTGCGTTCGCGTGGCCACGAGCGTGGCGTGGCACAACATCGTCGTCGAGATGTTGCTGAAGCTCTTGGATGTATCGCCCCATCCGCCATCCGCATTCTGGTTCGCCAGTAACCAGACACACCCCCGCTCGATCAGCGCGCGACACGCCAGAACCTGACGACTCACGGCGGAACCCTGGGCTCGCGTCGACCATTGGAACAGGGCCATTACCGCCGTGGCTGTCGCCAGCGCTGAAGTCGACAGCTCCCCCTCCCAGTGTCCCGCGACATTGCGGGCGGCCAGCAACGATTCAATGGCGGTTCGATGGGCTTTCTGAAGTCGGTCGAAATCAAGACTCAAGGCAGGTTACTCGCAGCAGTTCATGACGAGTGGAGATGGGCCCCTCACTTCGCGAGCGGGCCGCCAGTCGTGGGGAGCAAAGTTTACCGCATCAGGCACCGGGGTTCCTCTGCAATGAACCAGGAACAGCGAAGCCGGAGAGACCTGTGATCGTGCGAATCATCCGGCGACGCTACGGCCCCTGAACCGTCGGGAGTCTTCCGTTGGTCTCCGTTTCCTCGGATTCACACCATCGGCGAATACAACACCTGTGGTGCCGGTTGCCCCGGCAGATAGAGCGCCAGGCCGCCCGCATCTCCGTTGACCCGTACGACTCCGTCGGGCATGCCCCGGCTGGCGTGGTCGAGAATTGCCTCCAAGGACTGTACCGCAGCGACGACCTGGCGATCGGCGGCCAAATCGTTGTAGGCCAGGCTCTGAGCTGTGGACAGACGGGCCGCCCGCTCTGATGCGGGTCCGCCCCATTCGACGCGAGCCACTTCGCGGGCGAAGCGTTCGAGCACTTCGATCCCATACCCGCGCTGTGTGCGGTCGCCCCAGGGCTCGACGAATGTCCCGTTGTAGTGAGTGTTGATGGTGATCTTCACCTCGCACGGAGTCTTCCCCTCGACGGTGCATTCGATCCCCCGGCGGCGGGAGTGGCCGTTCCAGACCCCGTTGTCGAAGCGAAACTGGACCTCCTGCTCGACATAGCCGGGGAAGTTGTCGGGGTTCACCCACGATGCATGAATGTCGAACGCGGCTTCGCGTCCATCGGCATACTCATAGACCAGCCGCAATTGGTTGCTGTCCCAGGTCGGTCCGCTGGCCGCGCCCACGATCCCCCGCTGACCGGTGGCCATCACGGTCTTGAGACGACCGCCGAACGTAAAGTCGATCAGCTTGATGTAATGCACCGCGACATAGGTGCCGGGGTTGCGGCCCTTGATCCATTCGGCGAACTGCCCGCCGGAGATCGACTTCGGCTCCAGTAGTGAACAGTACCCGTTGTTCACGTGTTGCAACACGCCATCATGGACGAAGGTCCGCAGCTTCTTGTGGTCGGGGTCGAGCAGCTTGTGATACACCACCTTGGCCAGCAGACCTTTCCGGGCCGCGAGTGCCACCAGTTCATCCAGCTGGGCCATGTCGAGAACACTGGGCTTCTCGATCAGGACATGGATGCCCGCGGAGAGAATCGCCTGGGCCGCTTCGAAGTGGCGATCATCCGGCGTGGCCACGCACGCGATATCCACTCCCGCTTTGAGCATTTGGGCGACCGAGTCCTCGCCGGCAAACGACTGAAATGCCCCGATGTTCGAGCCGGCGGACTTCCGGTACGCCTCGGCCCGGCTTCCAGTCCGCGTGGCTACGGCCGTCAGTGGAACATCAATATCGCCAAAGCTGCGTTCGTAAAGCCCTTCGCGATGCACCCGCTCGAAGAAAGGGCGGTAGGTTTCGTCAAAGATCATCCCCATGCCGACCATGCCGGTGCGAAGAGTGCGAATCGAAGCGGTCATCAGCGAAACCTTCTGATCGGAGTCCGGGCAGCTGATCGGACAAGTTATTCGCGAGTCAGTGTCTCGTCCATGTTGAGAAGAATCAAACAGACCCCGGTCAGGGCCGCATGTTCCGACAAGTTCAAAGTCCCATCGCGGGGCGATGAGCCCAACTTGAGGAGGGCCTCTGCTTGTTGTGGAGCCTGTTGGAACTCTTGCAACTGGCGTTCGTAGCTGGTGGTCAGGACGGCCAGTTCCTCGGATCGCGCGGGGCGACCGAGTACCCGGCGAAAGGCAAAGTGCAGTCGATCGGGAGGCGTGCTGCTGCTGATAATCGCGTGTTCAGCGAGCACGCGAGCCGCTTCGATGTACTGCACATCATTCATGATGGCCAGGGCCTGAAGCGGGGTGTTCGTCCGGACGGGCTTCACAACACAGGTCTGCCGCGGAGCGACATCGAAGAACATCGTCGGCCCCACGATCCGCCGCCAGAAGGTATACAGGCTGCGGCGGTAAAGGGCCTCGCCCGTGTCAGGCGTGTAGCGTTTGTTTCCGAACGTGGCTTCTTCCCACACGCCCTCGGGCTGGTACGGTTTCACGGGAGGTCCGCCGACCTGCTCGACGAACAGTCCGCTCGCGACGAGGGCCTGGTCCCGGATCATCCACGCGGGGAGACGATAGCGTGCTCCTCGGGCCAGCAGTCGGTTCAGTGGATCACGCTCCACAAGGTCGGGCGTAACTCGCGAACTCTGGCGATAGGTGGCACTCATGACGATCTGCTTCATCAGGGCCTTCACGTTCCATCCCTGGTCGCGGAAATCGGCAGCCAGCCAATCGAGCAGTTCCGGGTGCGAGGGCTTCTCACCCTGGACCCCGAAGTCTTCCGAGGTCTTGACCAGCCCGATACCGAACACCTGTTGCCAGAAACGGTTAACGACCACCCGCGCGGTCAGCGGGTTCTCCTTCGCGACCAGCCATTGCGCCAGCCCCAGTCGGTTCTTCGCTGCGGTCGTGGGCATCAAGGGCAAGGCGTGTGGCGTGTCGGCGGAAACCTTCTTCTCCGTGGGCTTGTTGTATAACCCCTTGGAGAGGATGAACGTCTCTCGTCGCGTGGGTTGATCGGCCATCACCATCACACGCGGGATCATCCCGTTCAGGCTGTTGCGGCGGTCGACGACGGACTTCAGGGCGGAAAGCTGCTGTTGATACGGTTCGTGTTCCAGGTCGCCGATGGATTCGATCAGCTTCTGCAACTGATTCGCATCCCGTTCCGCAGCGGGGCGGTCCAGAAGCTTCTTCTGTTCGTCGGTCAAATTGACGGCGAGTGGCGATTGGGAGCGCAGACCTTCGCTGGTGCGGAAGTAGCCCGATTCCAGGGTGGCTAACTCCGTAGCAGACTTCTGGTGTTCAGCTTGCAGAGTCTCTAGTTGCCGGGCTTGTTCCGTCGAAGGCATCTCGAGCACGGGGGGGGTCTGCGGGTTGCCCCCCCCGCCATCCACCGGTGTGTGATTGAAGAAGTCGAACAGCTGGTAATACTCGGCATTGGTCACCGGGTCGAACTTATGGTCATGGCAACGGCAGCAGTTCATCGTCAGTGCCAGCCAGACAGTACCGGTGGTTTCCGTCATGTCCATGACATAGTCAACGCGATTTTCCGCAGCGATGCGCCCCCCTTCGCCGTTAATCATGTGATTTCGAAGGAACCCGGTCGCCAGCTTTTGCTCGCGCGTGGCCTCGGGCAGCTGATCGCCAGCCAACTGCCAGATCGTGAACTGATCGAACGGCAGGTTGTCATTGAATGCGGAGACAGCCCAATCCCGCCACGGCCACATGGTCCGTTCGTTGTCCCCCTGGTATCCGTTCGAGTCGGCATAGCGGGCGGCCTCCAGCCACTCCCACACCATTCGCTCGCCATACCGGGGCGAGGCCAGCAATCGGTCGACGAGGTTTTCATAAGCCTGGGGCGAGTTATCGGCGAGAAAAGCGTCGACTTCCTCGGGAGTCGGAGGCAGCCCTGTCAAATCGAGCGTCACTCGCCGAATCAGGGTGGCTTTGTCAACAGGGGGGGCCGGGGATAGTTTTTCTTTTTGCAGTCGGGTCAGAATGAACTGGTCGATCGGGTTCACAACCGTTCCGAACCCTGCCGGGACATTCGGTACGCCGGGTGATACCAAGGGTTCGAAGGCCCAGTGTTTGCCCCACACCGCTCCTTCATTGATCCACCGCTGGAGGAGGGTGATCTGCTGCGGGGAAAGCGTTTTTTTTGTACTGGGTGGCGGCATCATCTCGTCGGGATCGGTCGACTGGACGCGGCGGATCAATTCGCTGGCCCCCGCATCACCGGGCTTGACCGTCCGATGGCCATTCAATTCAGCCAGCACTCCCTCGTGCGTATCGAGTCGCAGATCGGCCTGCCGTCCCTTTTCATCCGGGCCATGACAGTGAAAGCAATTCTCGGACAGGATCGGTAGCACGTCCCGTCCAAAGACGAGTGGCTCTTCGGCCATCCCCTGGCCAGACAGAGAAAGCAGAATCGCGATCATCGAGCTGAGAAATCGCATCTTGACACCGGCAGGAAGTGAATCAGGCGGGACGCCACTGTTGGAGGTAGCGCCGGGAACGATTCTACATCGGTTGATGCGTGCAAAGAAACGTCGCCGGGATGAAGGCGGTCTTTCGGTATTTGTCTACGAAAGCCGGTCCGACAGACAATCGTGTCACACGCCTCCCCTCCTCCCCCCACACACGGCCCTGTTTGCACTCCGATCGAGGGGCCGGACAAGAGTCCAGCCCGACTGCCAACCTTCGGTTGCACACACATTCGTGAACTCATCACCCGAGTGGCTTTACCGTTCTATCCTTTGCTTATCACAATACTAGGCAGCCCCTGAAGCGCCCGGCCACCGGGGGCGGGCACCGTACCGCGTCTGGAAGTCTGAGCCACATGGCCTCACGGAAGAATCCGCCGTCCCCGCCGAATCCCACACCCGAGGATTCGGTGATGATGCAGGAGATCCTGGCGTACCTCAATCTCTCGGGAGGCCGCCGCGATCCCCGGTTTCTGACCAACCTGAACCGCCTGTGGAACCTTCTGGACTCGGCGGCCCCCGCAGCGGCTCTCCAAACTTTGCTGCTGACGGAACTGGAGCAGCGGCGCGGTTCGTCAGCCGTCTTTGAAGATCCTACGCAGGCCCAGCGCGTCATTCCCCTGGTGCTGACCGATTTTCTGGCGACCTATCGGGCTCATCATGCCGACCTGTTGTTCCACCTGAACCCGCTGGAGTTCGAACAACCCCTGCTCATCGGGGTGATGTTTGAAACCGTACTGTCCCAGGGGGGCCCCTGGGAGGATCGCGACCGGATCATTTCAGCGGCCCTCAAGGCGATCAACGACTTTTTGGGATACCGCCCGATCCCCGTGCTGGAAAACGGCATGCGGGCTGAAGTCTACGACCACGAGCGATTTCGTCCGTTACCGATTTACATGGAAGGGGTCGGTGCGGCGCGAGGCACGTATTACGATCTGATCAGCGCCACGATGACCTTCCTGCAAGATGCTCCGAAGGATCTGCTGCTGGAAGCCCACTTCGATATCGATCACCTGGAAGAGATCGCTGTCGACATGCGGGCCCATGACCACCTGCATCCGGTCAACAAGCGTACGAACTACATGTTCGGCGAGTGGGACCCGCATCGCATCGATGTGAAGGGACGTTACCGCCGGGTCGTGTTGCGGCGTATCATTCTCGATGCGCTGGTGCAGTGGATCGAAGACCCCAAGCAGCGAACACCGCGCGAAGAGCGGCTGTTCGATGCCGCAGCCGCGCTGTGCGGCACGATGCTGATGGCTTCATCGATCAGTGGATGGGGACCGAATGCCCACGGCAGCGATGTCACGCTGACCTCTTTACTGCCGGTGGTTGCCCGTCGGCGGGATGCGTTCTATCAGCGGTTGATGCAGCAGGTCGAGGGCCCCCGTGAGAAGCGATTGAAGCGGGAAGAACAACGGACACAGCAGCCGTTTGGCCACATCCGGCAATTTCTGAACATGCATCTGGCAGGGTACGGAGCCCGGCAGATTCAGTACCGCGAAGTCGCTTATCTCTATGCCAAGATGGGATACCCGGACGCGGCCCGCGAGATTGCCGCCGCGATCCCCGCCGCTTCGATCCGTTTCGAGTGCGAGATCCAGTGCCGCATCGGTCTGGCCCATCACGCCTTGAATCAAAACGATCTGCCCACCGCCGTCGATCTGGTCATGGGGCTGGACAATCTGATCCAGCGCGGTATTCATTGCGGTGCCCTCGTCGACCCATGGGACATCCTCGGCTATCAGGGGCAGTTTCCGCTGTTCAGTTCGCGGGAGGACACGATCCCGGACAACCGGATCGACGCCCTGATCGAACTGATCGAAGACATGTTCGGCGTGTTCTCCCGCGTCCTCAGCGAGACGGCGGCCCAAGGAAACAGCGCTGCCCGCGAACGGGTGCTGGATGAGTTCACCAAGCTGGCCGAGTGGTGGGATCGCTATGCCAGCACCACGGTGGAGGACCTGCCCAGTGTCTCCGGACAGAACAGCCTCGACGCGGCGACCCACGTGTCAGCGGCCCTGATCGAGTGGCGACGGGCGGGCGAAGCCGCAGGCGACATTGCCTTCTGGAGACAGCACGTCGAGCAATTTCAATCGGCGGAAGCCTATGCACTCGTCGTCGATGCCCTGCTCTATCGTAAAGATCTGGTGGCCTCGCTGGCGCTGCTGATGCAGTGGATGAGTCAGTCCGGCCAAGTGGGCCTTGAATCGCCCAAACATTCGATTTTCGCCATGCTGATCCGCTGGATGAAGCTGATATCGAGCGATGGCAACACGGACGACGCCAATGCTCGGGCCAACCTGTTGCGACGCATGTTCGCTTCCCTGGAAGCCAATGCCGACGAAACGTGGTCTGTTCCTCGCATGGAAGGAGCCGTCGAACGGGCGCAGAAGGCGCTCAAGGACGACCCGCTCCGCGACGAGACTCCCCCGGAAGACAGTGATCCGGACGAGGACGACCTATTTGGAGCGGCTTACGAAGAAGTCACCTACAAGGATACGTCCGACGACGGCAACTGGGGGAACACGCTGGAGAATGACTTCGGATTCCGAAACACCGAATTCGAAGTCATCAACCGCGAGATGGAGCCTCGGCTCAAACTGATCAACGCGGTCGGACAGTTGTGGCAAATGGCAGCGGTTCGGCTCTCCTCCGACCTGCATACGTCCCGGGATCAGCCGGTGTCGGGGGCCATGAATCTGACGCTGGAGGCCGTCCGGGAATGGTGTACGCAGGCCCAGCGGTGGCAGGTCGATCTGGCCGAACTGATGGAGGCCATCTGGGATCACTCCATCACGGAGTCATCCGGTGACCATGATGCGAACGTCGAATTCGACATCCAGTTACAGGTGAAATTCTATCTGCTGCATCAGGTGATCAGCACGTTGATCTGCCTGCGGAATGCTGATCGACTGTTGTCGGGATGCTTGCCGGAAAGCCAGTCCACCGGCAGCCGGGCGGAAGACGACCCCGAACTATCTCAGTTGATCCGCGCGGTGGTCCGGCGGGAAGTGGACGTCGTTCAAAGCAAGCTGCCGGGAGTGCTCGACTGGATGGTCAAGCACCCGCTGCTCTATGTACCGCTGGAGAATGGAGGCAAACCGGCCCCGATCCTGCGGGCTCAGATGATGCAGTCGGTGGTCCGGTTCCTGCTGCGGGAACTGCCGCGAATGGGGCTGTTGTACGAGACCTATCGCGTACTGCACACTTCGTTTCAGATGGAGCGCAAGTGGCGGCCTGATGGTCAGGCGATCACCGAATTTGACCGGTTGTTCGATCTGGCCATGCGAAACGTTCTCGAAGAAGTCATCGAATCCGCCGCCCACTGGGGCGAAGAATCGGAACGGACCGAGATCCTGATTGATTCCATCGGCGAGATTGTCGAACCGTTTCAGGAACTATGGCTGGAGCACAGCCGGACGATGCGGATTTCATCGGTGGATGGACTGCGTGACAACGATGACTGGCTGGACCTGGAACAGTTCATCAAGGAGTATGGCCAGGATCTGCTGCATGCGAGCCAATTGACACTGGGGAACGTCCGGGCCATCCTGCACCAGGGAATCGACTGGTACCTCGACTATCTCGAAGAACAGCAAGATCCCCTGCATCCCATGAAGCTGTTGGATGATCTCGACAGCGGGATGGTCGATCGCGAACACGCCGAATGGTGTCTGGAGACGATCTACACGATCGTTGTCGACAAGTTTGACCGGTTTCTGGAGTACAACACCACGACGACGCAGTCGGACTATGGCAATATGTTTTACTGCCTGCTCGACTTCCTGCGACTCGAAGCCCGGTATGATCGCGATTCGTGGAGCATGTCGCCGATCACACTCGTTCATGAAGTGCTGACCCGGTTGCGGCGGACGGAAGCCGCGCGCCTCTGGGAAGGGACTTATGAAGCCCAGACGACCGATCTGGCCGCCCGCCATTTGCAGGATCTGGCCGCGTTGCAACGGGCTTACGGCATGCGGATGCCGACCATTGCCGACCACCTGAATCAGAAATTCATCAAGCCGTTGGCCGTCAATCGAATCCTGGCCCTGGTCCCCCTGGCAGTCGACGATTCCCGACGCGGCGTACCGTCAGCGTACTTTGCGGAGTTCCGCCGTGAGGTGGAAGAGTACCTCAAGGACTCCTGGGGGTCCGGTGTCGACATTCCGCAATGGCTGCGCCAGCTGGAAAAAGAGGTCTACGATGTTGTCGATCCTGACGACGGTGGTCGACCTGCGGCCGATGCCGAACTGGCGATGTCTGTGTTGCCACTCTCTCAGGACGAATTCCAGCGTCAATTGAAGACCTGGCCGAAACGAGGCCGGACATCCAAGGTGGATAATCCGGCTCGTAAGGGACGGCGGAAACGCAAACGCCCCCCCGAAGACAACGACGAATAATCCTTCCGAACCATGATCGCGGTCTCGCTGGTCATCCCACAGGCCGCAGTCTTCCAGGGCGTGGTATGCCCCATGGTCGGATTTTGGTCAATTTCACAATTCACGGGGCAGCGACCACAACCCGGCTAAAGTCCTCTCGACACGATCCGCGAAGCGCCTCTACAAGCTGGGCTTCAAGTGTCGCATGGCGCGATGCGTTCTCCCCGAATCGATCGGAAGATCGTCATGAGTCCGGAATTCTCGCCGCCGCGCTCTGCGCCACGCCCCGAGAGTGGCTCTGTACCGATTTCGTTATGCCCCGGGAGCGGACAGTCCCGATCACGCCCTTGGTCATGGTGTCTATTAACCGCAGTTCTGGCCACGTCGGGCTGTCAGTCCGGTTCCTCCTGGAGCCGATTGTTCGTTAAGGCCCCTCCGCATTCCGATAAGGCCACGCTGTCGATCCTGAATCAGGGTAGAAACAAGTCCCAGCCCGGCCTCCCGATTCCAACTCGCAAAGCCCAGGAAGAAGCCCACTCCGCGGATGTGGCAAAACTGCTGGATACCGCCGAATCGTCCATGAAGTCCTACTATCAGGACTCGAACAACATCCACCTGGTCGAAGCCCAGAAACAGTATCAGGCAGCCATCAAGTTGCAGTCGGGCTGCTCCGAAGCCCATCATGGTCTGGCAATCGTCTCGGATCTGAAGCAAGATTACCCGAACGCCGAACTGCACTATCGGGCGGCCCTCGACAGCGACCCGAATAACTCTCAGGTCCTGGGCGACCTCGGATACTCCTACCTGCTTCAGGGGAAACTGAATCAGAGTGAGACACTGCTGGAACAGGCCATCAAGGCGGACCGCGGCAATGAGCAGGCTCATCGGAACCTGGCCTATGTCTATGGCAAGACCGGGCGTCCGGAGCTGGCGGAATCCACCTTCCGAAAAGTGCTGAATGAAGCGGAAGTGCGTCAGGAAATGGCCGCCTTGTTCCCGAACGACCCCCTGGACCATTCGGGAAGGTCAGACCGCGATTCCAACCAGGCCCGAACCGTGGCCTTGCGTGACCGGATTCAGGAAGCCCGTGAAAATGACATGAGCCAGATGCGGAACTCGCTGGACGCCGCAACCGCACAGCAACTAACTCCCCAGCAACAGCAAGCGGAAGCCTTCCAGCTGCAGGCCGAACGCGATGCCGCCCAGCGAAACTCCTTCAATCCGCATAACAATACGGCCAACGCCCCGATCGTGCTCGATACCAACGGTCAGGTGGTCCGCCCCGGAAGTCCCCCGTGGAACCAGCCCCCCCCTGCCGCGATCACCGCCGCTCCTGGTCCGGGTTTCCAAGGCTCCACAATCTACGCGCCCACCGGCACTCCGGCTCCGAATGGAGGCCGTCCTGTCCAGAATGGGTTCCATCCCTCCCATCCCAATTCGTCCACCATTCAGGTGGCAGGTCACGAACAGCCGAATGGCCGGAATGGTTCCCCGGTTGAACGAGCTTTGCATCAGACCCAAGGAGGGATCGATCCCCAGACGGGAATGCCGTACCAGCATGGGATTCAGGCTGCGGGAGCCGATTCGCTCGTTCCCCAAGGAATTCCGGCCTCCGAAGCACCTGGCAGTGAACACTACTCTGATCCAACGGCCACACCGGCTCCCCTCGGTTCACGGAACCCCGGACTGGAAGAGGCGAAACGCCGTGCCGCAATGATCGGTCTGGCGGGCCCCGAGATGATGTTCCCGGTGGTTAATGGAACCCAGCGGATGGCCCCCGGAACCGGCAGTGCCCTCGGTGCCGAGTACCCGCCGGTCCAGCGATACCTGCCCACGAACGCTCAACCACATGACCTGCAAGCCATCTCGCAGGCCCCCCCCCTGCAGATGACCGTTCAACCGAATCAGCTCGGCCAAATCAATGCTCCGACCGGCCCCAGTTTCATCCAGCCGAATCTGATGCCGATGTCTCCCTCCGAGACCCCCGTAGCTCCGCCCGCATGGGGACCGGGAACCAGCTATCAGGACCAGGCCACTGCCGCTCAGCAGATCCCGGCCACAACTGTTCCCCGGGGACAGACCGCTCCCGCATATCCACATCTTCCCACAGATCCAGGGAACCCGGCAGCGGCTTCCACGGAGTCCCGAGAAATGCGGATTCAGCCCAATCCGGATGCCCGTCGAAGTATCAACACCGAGCTATACCAGTACGGCGAAGCCACTCAAGGCGGCAGTCCTCCGGCCAGCGGCCAAACCGCCTGGAGATCCACCGATTCCCCAGCGTCGGGGACCGGCACTCCACATCCCCAACCGGCCACCGGTGCCGACCTGATGCGTTCCACGTGGAATCCACAGACGATGGCTCCCCGGATGATGCCGCCCCCTTATCCGGACAGCCCGGCGACGAATGCCCGCCCGGGTGATTCCAACTTCAGCAACAGTGGCATCAGCTATCCCGCCGGGATGAACACCCCCTCGACCAGTTCGCAACTGCCGATGAACTCGGGTGCGAATGAACCGGCTCCGATCTACTCACCCGGAGTTCGCGTTCCGCCGCCCTATCAGCCGCAGCCCGGTACGCCCGCTCCAGCGGCATCGAATTACGGGACATATGATGGTCCCCGAATTCGCCCAGCCACACGTTAGAACCAATTCGGGATTCGCCGTAAGAACGCACCGACAGGAATATGCCCTTGATTCAGCGGGGCAGACATTCTTGTCTGCCGAGCCAGTGAACCCATTCTAAAACCCCCCGACGGGCCAGACACCTCGACGCGACAGCCCGCAACCGTCCACGACAACAGACGGACGATTTACCGATACAAGGACCGCCCAACGGGCGCTTTACCCCAGTTTGGGGCGGTTCGCGATCCCGTGGTGGATCACCTTCAGCACGCGCTCGCGTTCTTCCCCTGCCAACGTCAATCGCGGCTCCCGGACCCATTCGGATCCGAGTCCCACCTCCTGAACCGCCAGCTTGATGTACTGCACGAATTTGATGTACGTGTCGAGTTTCAACAGCGGATAGAACCACTTGTAGAATTCGCGAGCCCGTTCGTACCGCCCCGCCTGAATCAGATTCCAGAAATACTGGTTCTCGTACGGGAACGCGATTCCCGAACCCGCCACCCAGCCATCAATTCCCAGGGCCGACGACTGCAGGATCAGGTCATCCACTCCGGTAAACAGCGAATACCGATCGCCCACCTCGATCCGCAGCTCCGTGATCCGCCGGGTATTGGCCGAGCTTTCCTTGATTGCGATCAGGTTCTTGATGTTCGACAACTCGGCGAACTGAGCAGGCGTGATATCGACCGTGTACCCGACGGGATTGTTGTACAGCATCCAGGGCCGACTGGTTGCCGAAGCAACGCGGCGGAAGTGGTTCATCGCTTCGGCTCCGTCGGCCTTGTAAACCATCGCCGGCATCACCATGAATCCGTTGGCCCCCAGCGTCTCGCAGTCGGCCACGTACTGACAGGCGGCTGCGGTACTCATCTCGGCGACCCCGCTGAGCACTGGGACGCGGCCTTGGGCGACCTCGATCGTTCGCTTCACAACCTGCCGCTTTTCTTCCGGCGTCAGCTGCTGGTTTTCGCCAAGTGACCCGCACACGATCAGGCCGGAAACTCCCGAATCGAGCATGACTTCCAGATGTCTGGCTGTCCCATCCAAGTCCAGCGTCTGGTCCTTGTGGAACTGGGTGGTGACTGCCGGGAAA
Source organism: Planctomycetota bacterium (assembly GCA_003671275.1). GTDB lineage: Bacteria > Planctomycetota > Planctomycetia > Planctomycetales > Planctomycetaceae > TH-plancto1. The sequence goes on from QWPB01000057.1 coordinate 57,063, forward strand.
ACGTTTTTCCAAAGGTGCATCGTGGCTGAACCGAAAGGAGCAGGGGGGTCAGTCGGCAGCTTATCGAAACTGGGATGGGGGAACAAAGGATCGATACCAACGAACAAAAGCCCGGTCGGATGAAACCGACCGGGCCTGGCGACCTGGAGTTCGAACACTGACTTGAGCGAGGCGTCGCCCGTTATTCTTCCATCGAGGTGGAATTCGAATCGGGACCGCCACAGCGGATCAGGTGGTCGTGGTCGACGTAGACCACTTCCTGCCGCTGGTCGCGGTTCTCGAAAGGCACCGGCCAGTAGGACCGTTTGACCTCTTCGAAGTAGACCGTGCACTTGTAATGGCAGTGGTGGACCCGGGCCGGACCAACCATCGGATAGAACCGGCAATCGTCCAGGCGGTCAACCATCGGCTCGACGATAATCCGCACGTTATTCCGGCTCGTTTCCGCGAGGAACGCCATCCCACCGGACGTGTTGTTGGGCATCGCCCGCATCACCTCGTCGGGCGACGGCGGATCGAGGCAGAACAGCGGTGCGTTCTCCCCTTCGACCGGGTCCAGGATCGGGATTCGCTTGTAGCGTTCCTCTTCCCAGTACTCGTCTTCAATCTTCTGGCTCAGGTAGGGAGACACCGGAATCAGCGGGGTCGTGAACCAGAAATTGGACAGCAACAATGAATTATGGGCCATCCCCACCAGCATGTGGCAACCGCTGTTCGGCAGGGCCAGGAGACCCAACGCCGCAGCGAGTAGACACCGCCTCAAGCGGGTTTGAAAACTGGTCATCCCTTCGCCTCCAGGTGCATCGATGACAGAGGGCATTCACGCCCCATCGGAGCGGTTCGAGACATCCGCTCCGCTTTGTGACTTATCGATCGCCGAGGCAGGGCGACTTGTGAAAATATTCCGGTTTTATCGGAACGGGGGAACTTTGCGGTCATTCCGAAGAAAACGGTCAAGATAGGCAAGACACGTACCGGCGTTTTTTGCCGATTCGTGGATCAACCTTGATCAAACGATCGGTTCACGCCGTGACTCCGCAGGTTCTACATGGATCAACACCCCGGTCAAACTCGGCAACTCCTCCTTGAGGATTGCCTTCACATGACCTGCCAATGCATGGGCCACCCGAATCGTCAGGTCCGGATCCACATGCAGATGCATATCCACGTGGTAGCCGGGACCGCTTTTCCGAACGAATACCTTTTCCACATCGCGGACGCCCTCCACCCGGCGGGCGATCGTCGCTACCCGTTCGGCCATCTCCGGAGTCACCGCATCCAGCAACTCGCGAATCGCTGGTCGGATCAACGTCCAGGCCGTGACCAGAATAATCCCACTGGCCAGAATGGCCGCCACCTCATCGGCAAATACCAGTGACGGAACATGAAACCAGCGAGGCCCCCAGACCGCCAGCGAAACGCCCCCCAAAGCGGCCAGTGATGTGATCGCATCCGAACGGTGGTGCCAGGCATCCGCCCGCGCGGCCGCCGAATCGAATTCACTGGCTCCGCGCATCACGAACCGGAAGAGCAGCTCTTTCACGGCAATCACCGCCAGCAGCACGAGCAGGGTCCAGGCCGCCGGAGGCTCGTGGGGTACGACGATTTCGTGCAGGGCCTTGGAAGCGATAAACAACGCGGCCCCGATCAGCATCAGCCCGACCCCCAGTGAGGCCAGGGCTTCCGCCTTGCCATAACCATACGGATGGTCCTGATCCGGCGGCCGGGCGGAGACCCGCAGGGCCTGCCACACCAGAATCGACCCAGCCGTATCGGCCAGTGATTCCGTCGCGTCGGCGATCAGGGCGCTCGATCGGCCCCAGATCCCCGCGAACAGCTTCAGAATCGACAGCGCGATACTGGCCATAAATCCAATAATCGTGTTGCGCTGCAGTTCCGAAGTCGTCATACGATCTACCGATCCGGTGGCCGGTCCCGCGTCGTCCTTTGCCAGTCTCCGCGATCATTCCGGAGGCGGTGGCAGCTCAATGTACTTTGGACGTGCTGCCGGTGCATCCGGCGGAGGCGGAAGAAACTCCACGTATCCGTGGATGCCATCCGGTCGCAGCTTGCTGGTGGACAAAGTCTGGGGGTCCGTCACCGCCAGGTTCTTCGACTGCAACTGGGACTGTATGCTGTTCAATGATTGATCCAGCACCACGATCATCGCTTGAAGCAGGGCATCCCGTTGTCCGGTCGAACTGAATCCCTGAGGTAGCTCGATTTCGACAATACTGGCTTGCTGGATTTCATTGACGTAATTCGCAAGTGACCCCGCCTTATAGTTGCCTTCGAAGTCACTGAACGAATACGTCGGAAGCAACTGACTGATGTTCACTCGATTCGAGCGAATCATGCCCCGCGCACTGCGGGACTCGACCAGATGAACCACCATCGTTGGCTGAAATCGATGCAGGAGATTCATCAGCGCCCGCGTTTCGGGTTCACTGGCGGGCCGACCGGTTTCACGTGTGGGTTGGGCCGTAAACCGGCGCGTGGGAAAGTTCCGATTCAGATCGACACCGCGAGCGTTGGTGTGAGTGCGATTGGCCAGACCATCCGGGTTTGGAGCCCGCACCACCAGAATCGATAACTTGCGGGGGACCAGTTCCTCGCGGGCAAATACACCGGCCAATTGATCGGCCAGGGCCACGGTCCCCTCGCTGTTTCCGGACAGATTCGCAATCACGGCGATTCGCCGATCACCATTTCCAAAGACGACAGTCTCGATCGGACGCCGCCCCAGGCTCTCATAGTCCTGACGCCAGCGCACTTCGCCCAGCTCAACCGGTTGTGGCTCATCCGTCACGGGCGAAGCTAACGGCCCCGCTTCCCGCACCGGGATCGCCACGGCATTCTGCAGCGAAGGTGGCGTCGGAAACGGAGCCGGTCGCCCCAGCTCCACCCGCAGTCGCTGTTCGATGATTTCTGGTAGCGGGGCGGATCGCAATGGCCTGAGTTGTTCTACCGGGCGTTGTGCCCAAACAAAGCGACTCGTCAATGCGCCAGCCACAATCAATGGCAGAGCCATCCAGGTACGCATGGGGAACTCTCCGTGGGGGACACGGAATTCAGGACATCACTCCGTTGATGGGGGACCCGCGATAACACCAGCGGTTCATCACGGGGGCGTCATTACTCGTCACAGCTCAATCGCATCCGTAGTTCGGACATCTGCTCAGCAAACTCTTCACAGGAGGAGTGCACATGTTCCGCCTCGGTGATGAAGCGAATCGTGTCACTCTGCGGCAAGCGGTCATCCAGAATCCGCTCGAAGGCTTCCAGATCGTGTCCGTACATAATGAGCAGCTTGTGCTCGTCAAACTGCAGTTCCATGGGGCAGATCGGATTGAGGATGGCGATTCCGGTGCAGCCATCGTTCGTCAGCAGATCTTCGAAGTCGCACAGAATGCTCTTCAGGATCGGCAGGTCGATCTGTTCGCGGTAGATGTCGGTGTGACCGTCTTCGAGGGTCTCGTGGCTCGTTTCGAGAACGACATCCACTTCATCGCCCAGAGGGTCCAGCAAATCCACAAAGAGATCAAAGAGTCGTTCCTTGGTCTGAGCCGCCATGATGACCGGAATCTTGACTCCGCTTTCAGGATCCCGGTACGTGTCCCTGCGCCACCCGGCACTGGGGACCACTTCCAGGTTCATCGATGGGCGGACCGCTTCCGTGAGCAGGAAACTACCGTAACGGGCAGTCCGCAGGTGTTCATCGAGCTGTTTGGGGCTCGCGGTGTCGAACGGGCTACGGGTTTTCGTAGGCGATCCATCGCGGAAGGCGTCCCTCGTCAGTCGCTTCAGGAAACTCATCGGTTTCCCTCCTTCCGGTCACATGTAGTCGTGGGTGAACCCGAAGGAAAACGTCGCCATCCGCATTCCGCGAATACGATTTTCTGGAGTTCTTGAAAAGGGTAGCACTCACGGGACACGATGCGGCCAAGTCCCCAGTCCATCCATGAGTTTTCCGCGAACGAGAGGCATGACATGACACGGGAGCCAACTGACGCGACTCATCCGGTCAGGTAAATCGGCGGATTATGACGACCATGACGAATGAACCTGCCGCGACATCCGCATTCCGTGTTGATTGACGAAGCCGTATACCGTACATCAGCATGAATTCGTGGAATCTCCCGCATCCGATTTTTCTTACCAAGGTTCTCCCGTGAGCTCCATCCGCCTGCTGCTGTGTGTTCTGGCGTTCTGCTCCCCACTCCGGGCCGAGGATACTTCATCCGCCGGTTTAGCTGCCCAGCTTCAGCCGTTCGTCGAACGACACACCCTGGCGGGAGCCGTAACACTGGTCGCCGATAAAACCCGGGTACTCGATCTGTCCGCTGTGGGTTACGCCGATATTGCTCAGAACCAGGCCATGCGCCCCGATCAGGTCGTGTGGATCGCCTCGATGACCAAAGCCATCACCGCAGCTGCGGTCATGACCCTGGTCGACGAAGGTAAGCTGTCGTTGGAAGATCCGATTGAAAAGTATCTGCCGGAATTTCGGGATTTGTGGGTGGCTGCCGAATCGGACGAGACGCATCGCCTGCTGAAACGCCCCTCGACCAAGATCACCATTCGGCAATGCCTGTGTCATACCTCGGGGATGCCGTTTGCCTCTCCAATGGAGAAGCCCACTCTCGATGCGTTGACGCTCCGGGAATGCACGCTCAGTTATGCCATGACCCCGCTCCTGCACGAGCCCGGATCGAAGTATCAGTACAGCAATGCCGGAATCAATACCGCTGGCCGGATCATCGAAGTCGTGAGCGGACAGCCATACGAAGTATTTCTACAGAAGCGAATTCTCGACCCCTTGAAGATGACCGACACGACCTATTGGCCCAGCGAAGAACAGCTGTCCCGTCTGGCCAAACCGTACAAGCCAAACGCGGAGAAAAACGGACTGGAAGCAACGACGATCTCCCAGTTGACCTACCCGCTCCATGAACGAACCCGCCAGCCCATGCCGGCGGGTGGGCTGTTTGCCACGGCCACGGATGTTTCCCACTTCTGCCAGATGCTGCTGGCTGACGGGATGTTTGACGGCCAGAAAATTCTCTCCCCGGCTGCGGTCCAAGCGCTGAGTTCTCGTCAAACTGAGCCGGGGTTGCCGGAGAACTATGGACTGGGAGTGAGTGTGTCTGAGAATTCATTTGGTCACGGCGGTGCCCTGTCGACAAATATGACGATCGACAAAAAACATGGCTTGGTGCTGGTTTATCTGGTTCAGCATGCGGGCTACGCCAACTCCGATGGCGGACAGATCCAGCCGACCTTTCAAAAAGCGGCCATCGAACGCTTTGGCAAAAAGTAACCCCGGGCTTACTCGGGAACCCGCACCACATCCGCTCCCAGGCAGCGCAGCTTGGCTTCCAGCTGTTCGTACCCGCGATCCAGGTGATACATCCGGTGAATGGTCGTCTGGCCCTGGGCTGCCAAACCCGCCAGCACGAGTGCGGCACTGGCCCGCAGATCGCTGGCCATGACCTCGGCCCCGGACAGCTGGGGAACGCCCGTAATGAGGGCACAATCGCCATCGCGACGAATATCAGCGCCCATGCGAAGCAGTTCGGATACATGCATGAACCGGTTCGGAAAGACCTTATCGGTAACGACACTGCGTCCGGAGGTCAGTGTCATCAACGCGGTCCACTGTGCCTGCACATCGGTCGGAAAGCCGGGATACGGCACCGCCCGCGTGTCGCACGGCTTCAAGGGTGCGGTGACACTCACCTGAATCGCGTTTCTGTGACACTTGACCTCGACTCCAGTCTCCCGCAGCTTGTCGAGAATCGCCCCCATATGATGGGGAAGGCACTGCTCGATCGTCACTGATCCTCGTGTGATGATTGCGGCAATCAGCAGTGTTGCCGCTTCGATACGGTCCGGGATGATTGCGTAATCGACAGGGTGCAGTTCATCGACCCCCTGAATCACCAGATGAGAAGTACCGAGCCCTTCGATCCGGGCCCCCATCGCCACCAGCATCTCACCCAGATCCACGACCTCGGGTTCGGACGCTGCGGCATCGATGACTGTCGTCCCCTTGGCCAGACAGGCAGCTGTCATCACGTTGCAGGTTCCCGTGACCGTGCTACCTTGCTCCCCCCCCAAATGGACGTACGCGCCTCGTAATTGCCGGGCCGAGGCGATGACATACCCATTTTCGATCTGAATTTCGGCTCCCAGGGCACGCAACCCTTTGAGGTGCAGGTCGATCGGTCGATGCCCGATTTGGCATCCCCCGGGAAGCGAAACCACCCCTCGTCCCCGCCGCGCCAACAATGGCCCCAACACACAAATACTGGCCCGCATCTGCCGGACCAGCTCATAATCCGCGCGGCACGCTTGATCATCCACGGCATGCAGCGACCAGACGCCCCCCTGGACATTTGAGACCACTCCCAGCGTTTGCAATAGCCCCGCCATCGTTCGCACATCGGCCAGATCGGGCACATTTCTCAGTCGGATGGGCCCGCTGGCGATCAGGCAAGCGGCCATCATGGGCAGCGCAGCATTCTTGGAACCGCTGACCCGGACCGAGCCTCGCAGGGGAATTCCTCCGTGGATAACAAACTTCTCCATGGGAGGAGCATATCCCAAGTCGTCCTCTGGACGTGAGTCGAAAAACTGCGAGATCGAGGGCTGACGAGTCGCATTGACGACATCAATCGTACTTATTCGAACAGTTATTCCGATCGTAACCACAAACTGGCACGGGACATTCGCTGGAAACAGTAAAAGACGGGAACGGGTCAGTTGACGGAAAACAGGGACCGATTAAGATTCCACACTCGCTTCGGCGAGACACGGGGTGGTAGCTCAATTGGTTAGAGCACCGGACTGTCGATCCGGAGGTTGCGGGTTCGAGTCCCGTCCGCCTCGCTTGAGGTGCCCACAAAAGCTCGGTCGTTCGCGACCGGGCTTTTTTTCTTGGGCGATTTTCAGGGATGATGGCTTTTGAATCTGGTTCGTACGGAAAACGCAGCCTCCAGCTGGTCCATGCGAACCTTTCCGGTCAGACCGGCGTCCATTTCTCGGTTCTTCTGAGACATTCCTATGGCTGCTCGTACCGCCACAATTCAGCGGCAAACCGCGGAAACCAATATCACTCTGACCCTCGCTCTCGATGGTCAGGGAAAGGCAGACATCCAGACCGGAGTCGGATTTTTCGATCACATGCTGACCTTGCTGGCCAAGCATGGATTGTTTGATCTGACCATCCAGGCCCAAGGTGATCTGCATGTCGATCATCACCATACCGTGGAAGATGTCGGCATCTGTCTGGGGCGGGCCATTCTGCAGGCGGTGGGCGATAAGACCGGTATCAACCGGTACGGCTGCTTCTCCCTGCCGATGGAAGATACGCTGATCACCTCCGCCCTCGACTTGAGCGGGCGGGCGTGGTTCATCGACAAGTTCGAGTTCCCCACGGAAAAAATCGGCGAGTTCGACACCCAGCTGGTCGAGGTGTTCTGGCAGGCCGTGGCCGCGAATGCCCTCATGAATCTGCACGTCGTCCTGCATCACGGACGAAACAGCCACCACATCGCGGAAGCCATCTTCAAGGGGACAGCTCGGGCCCTGCGGCAGGCCGTGGCGACCGACCCCCGCCAGACCGGCGTGCCATCGTCCAAGGGGACGTTGACGAAGTAACCGCACCGGGCGGTTTGGGTTTGATTCCGCAGCGCGAGGCAGGGGCTCTTCTTCGAAGAGGACGACAGCATGCTGTGGCGAACGGTTGTGCTGCTGATCCTCGTGGCGATTGCCGCCTGGACCGATCTACGCGAACGCAAACTCTATAACTGGAACACCTACACCGGCATGCTGATCGGTCTGGTGATCCATTTACTGCCCGGCAGTCCGCTTTCTGTCGGCGATGTGCTGCTGGGATGGCTGGCCTGCGGCGGGCTGATGTTGGTGGCGTTCACTTTCCTGCCAATGGGTGGCGGAGACGTGAAGCTGATGGGAATGATGGGGATGGGGATGGGCCTCGAAGACGGGCTGATGGCCCTGCTGTGGTCCGTGACCTTCGCGGCGATCCTGGCTGCGGCCCACGTCATCTGGCAACTGGGAGCCTGGAATCTCCTGCGCGGCGGATTCCGCAAGGCCACCTACATTGTGGGGGCGCAAGGACCTGTTCCCTGGACTGATGAGCAGCAGCAGGTGCTGAACCAGAAATTCCGCCTCGGCCCGGCGGCTCTGCTCGGCGTGCTGGTGACCCGAGCCGATTTGCTGTGGGAGCTGTAACTCGCCCCACTCCATCGACTAATCCGCGGTTACGGCAGTCATCGGAGGCGGTGTCCAGACCCCGGTGATCTCCGCCATTCGCAACAGCAGAGATTTGTTATCGATGAAGGGCTGGTTCCCGGTGTTGGCCCACAGCACCTGCCCTTCCGGCGATATCAAGAACGTTCCGTGCAGCAGTAACTCCCCCTTGTCCATCGTCGCGGGCGTAAAAGTTCCATAGAGCTGAGCCACCCGGTTGTCGGGGTCGGACAGTACCGGGAAGTGGAACGGCTGGTACTCTTTGTACTTCTCGGCAGTGTGCTCTGGCGGGTCGGACGAGATCGCAATGATCGGCACCCCCAACTCCTCGAAGTGCCGCAGGTCGTCCTCCAAACCGAACAGTTGAGCCACGCAGTGGCTGCATCCATAGCCATAATAAAACACGACAATCGCCGGACCGCCACCACGGATGGCCGAGAAGCTCTGCAGCTGTCCTTCGACATTTTTCAGTTCGAACTCGGGGGCCACCTGATTCAGCAGAGGATGCGTCATGGTCGGCTGGGGAGTCAGGGACCGATCCCCGAGTATGGCCACCAGCCCCTCGGACAAATCCTTTTTCCCAGCTTTGTGCAGGTAGGCGCGTGCATCGTTCTCGATATGCCCGGTCGTCAACAGCCCATACTTCAGGCACATCTGCCGACACTCTTCCATGAACCCCTGCTCTTCCGCGAGCGGATCAGAACGCGGTTGAACCACCGTAGTCAGGTGGTAAACCACGACCGCCCCATACAGGCTGCCGACGGCTGCCAGAAAACCGAGAAACAACCGTCGCCCCCATGACCGGGGAGCGGTCGGTGGTGACTCGGGGGTGGCCGAAGCCGGAGGCTGATCCAATGGAACACCTTTCAAGTCGATAGCGAGCGACGCTCACTCTGTGGATACGGGACAGATACGGCATTCTGAATACCGAGCGGGAATCGGTCTAGAACTCGCCAAAGATCTCACCTCCCGCACGGGTGCTGAGTGCCCGCCAAACGATCATGTCCACATTCTCGCTGGTAAATCGCACACTTCCATCGCACAACAGAGACTGTACTCCCCCCTCATGACGACTGCGAGCCGCTGTCAGACCATAATTGTGGCTTCTGTTGCCGCAGTCGAACTGTCGGGAATTGGGGCCATAGTAATGGTTGTAGATCGTATCCCCATAGTGCCCATTCAGCCATTTGGCTCCCCGCAGCCCACTCCAGGTTCCACCGCCCGAGACGCAGGTCACATCGGTCGTGGATGTCGCTCCGATGAGCTCCAGCACCTCTCCTTCGGCGTTCTGCGGACTGGCCCCGGTGCTGGACGGGTTCCCGCCAATCCCCAAGGTCTGCTCACTGAAGCAGATGGTATTGGACATCCCATCGGTAACATCCCGAAAGCGAACACTGGAACGAGAGTACATCACACCATCGCCCGTGTTGATGCTGTTGGCCGCCCCCGTTCCACTACCGGCACTGGCCACATAATTCGTGGGACCAAACTCATTCCCCAGAATCTGTCCCGCATCGCTGGGGCAAAGGTAGGCGGGGATGATCGTTCGGGCGGCAATCTCGTTTTGCGTCATGGGGCTCGACGGTGTCCCGAAGTTCGGGGCCTTGTTGAGGTCGAGCAAATTGTACAGGTTGGCTCCATCCAGGTAGGGCAGGATGTGCGCCTGAACCGAAAAGACCATCGGAAAGCCCAATCGCCCGGGCGGGAACACCCGCAAGCTCGACTCGTAGTTGTGAATCGCCAGCCCGATTTGCTTGAGATTGTTTTTGCACTGTGCCCGCCGGGCCGCTTCGCGGGCCTGCTGCACTGCGGGCAGCAACAGTGCGATGAGTACTGCGATGATTGCGATCACAACCAGTAGCTCGATGAGCGTGAAACCCCGCCGGGAAGAGGATGCGGTCAATGACATGATTGTCCGATTGTCTCCAGAAAGAACGGATGAATCAGAAGATGACGGAAGCCGAAACCGCCCCGGAAGGCACACCTGCGGCACGAAACGCCACTCGTTTTGTGGAGAACAAGCCATTCCCTGGCCGCAGGCGTGCTGTTTCCGAATTTTGGAGGCCCTCAACGGGAAGGCCCCTCAATGCGCGGGGAGGAACACCCCCGAACATGCGGCACGGTGCCCCGTAAAACGAAGCGGCATCGAATCGATCGCATGGACGCACGACGTAACCGTCAGCCAGCGACTCACTCGCCATTAAACAGGCATGAGCGACTGCGGCGGCGGCGTAGGTGGCACGCGATCCACCGGAATAAGTACCGAAACGTCCATTGTCACATAGGCCGTAACCAGCGGGGGTGGGGACAAAACCGTACCCCGCACCGGGGGAACCAATGCTGTCAAACCGCCCCAAGTCGATTGCTCCACGCCCCGGCAACGCAACTCGTTCAGAACGGGCACGAGAACCAGTGCGGCAGAGGTTCTGATGGGACGAGCCGCGGTGGTTAGCGTTCGCGGAGAATTCTGGCCTCCAGTGTGACAACACACACGGGCCAACGCACCTTCGGGAGCCCCTTCCGCACGAGCCGCCTCCACGACAAACGCTGGCAACTGGACCTGATTTTTACGGGCCCAGGCGACCTTTTGTGTGTTTGTGAAGCAGCAGCACTTTTTCCAGCACTGCTGAGCGGAACGGCAACCGCACGCCCGATGCTGACAGGGGAACGGAGCTGACGTATCTTTACCAACTGGCTCGGAACTCTGGATCTGAATTCCGACTGGAAACAGCATCCATACCGCCACCAGCAACACCATCCAGCGGGTGAGTTGAACGATCGACCAGTGCTTTATCCGCTGGATCAGAGACATGAGATGCGCCCGTGCGCCCTAGTCAACGTCGTGCCAGCTCGTTCTCCACATCTTCAGCATATCCGAGGCACATCCGGGCATGCAATCCGCCCAGACCATTTCGTCAAAAGGAAGAATCCGGATACCGATTCAAGGACACGACGGCCCCGCACTGACCGGCTGAGTATCGCCGCGTGAATCGAGGAACTATCCTCCACCTCACGAACGACAACACTCCCACTCTATGGAACGCAGCGATGGAATTCCCCAACGACGAAAATGGTTCGGTATTGCAGTCGATGCAGGATGCGGGCATGGATTTGAACCGCGAGTACAACGTCGAGTTCTGGCACGTCTTCAAGGAAGAAACCTCCGCCCAGGAGATGGAGCGGCGCGTCTCCGCACTGGGGATTCAGACCGAAGTGTTCGATAACTCCGAATTGGATGAGTCCGATCTCTTCGATGACGACGAGGACGGCGATGACGACGGGGAATCGTTCGAGGGGGACGACGAAGAGATGGAACTGAATGAGGGATTCGACGTGCTATGCATCGTTCCGATGATCCCCACTCACGCGGGGATCACCGAGATGGAGCAAAAGCTCGGTAAGATCGCCGAATCGTGCGGCGGCGAAGCGGATGGCTGGGGCGTCCTGAACGCGGACGAATCGGAAGAATAAGACCGTATCGACACCGGGCACGACACCGCCCGGTGAATGCTTTGGAATCATCCGGACATCCGACCTCTGCCGTCTCCCGACGACAGAGGTCGGAGCATTTTCGAGCCCTCCTGATTGCATGGAAACGGATCATCCCCATGGCTGGGGCATCCGTTTCCAGCCGAAGAGCCCCTCCTGCTTTCACGAGGAACCGCTTTTCGGAAACAGTATTCCCAATCGAGTCGGGGAATGACCACAATGAGAGCACGTCGCCCGAGCGGTCAGGGTCTCCTTCTGCACGCTCCATTCGAGCGGATCGCACCATGATCGAACTCTGGGAACTCCTCAGCTACATCGTCACGGTAATCGGTCTTCCGATGGCGATTGGAATTTTCATTTACGAACAGCGCAAGGAGCGGGATAACGAGGACGAAGAGGTCTACCAGTTATTATCCGACGCGTATCACGATTTTTTGAAGCTCGTCCTGGCCAATCCGGATCTTAAGCTGCGGTCTCAAGCTGCCACACCCAACCTGACGGAAGAACAGCGAGAGCGGATGCATGTGATCTTCGAGATGCTGACATCGCTGTTTGAGCGGGCATATTTGACAGCTTACGACGACCACATGACCGAGAAGCAGACGCGCCGCTGGCACTCGTGGGACGACTTCATGCGGGAATGGGTCCGCCGGGACGATTATCGGTCACTGCTCCCCTGGTTGCTGCAGGGTGAGGACGAGGACTTCGCAGTCTATATCCGCCGACTGGCAGAGGAAGAGGCCCCGCATCACCGGGCGACATGAGACCGAGAATGTGTACGTCAGGAAAGCAGGCAGGCCAGACACTCCTGTCTAACCCATGTTTCAAAATGGACTTCCCCACGATTCGGGGGTGAGGGAAAACGGTTACAGTGCGTCAGCGAACTGGGCCGGTGATCCGTTGCAATAGTCGGTCTTCCGCTGTGAACTGTCCAATGTGGAGTTGCAGTCACGGAAGATGACGGTCTGACCGGCCTTGAATCTGGAGGATGTCCGTGAGGACTGATTGTCGCCTTTCGCTCCGCGAAAGACGACAAATGATGGTTCTGTGACTCATAACCAAGGACATTTGATGACCACTCAAAGCCGCCCGATGACAGAGAGAGACCGGAAGCATGCCGTGATCATCTTTCTGATCATGGCAGTGGGACTCTTTGCCGCTCCGGTGTATCACACCTGCGTCGAGCTGGGATATCGGCTGATCGGGGTGACCACCACAGCACAAGTCACCGGTCAACACCAAGAGAGTCGACGCGGGAAGCACGGTCGTCGTACGGTGTACGTGATCGGTTATTCCTTCATGGACAGGGGTGGCCGGCAACGTGCCGAATCAGATGAACTGGACAACGACCTGGCCGCACAAGCCGGAGGCCCGTTGACGGTCGAGTACATTCCAGGACTAACCGGCTATTCCCGCATTCCGGGACACGGGACTCGCCGGCTGATCCTTTCGCTCATGCTGGGTGCGAGCGGGGTTCTATTTGGCGGGATGGCATGGCTGAACTGGAAACAGAAACTGGACAGCTCGACTCCGACACCCGTTAAGCCCCTGCCCGCGAAGCCGACCGTCCTGAACAAAACTCTGTTCGGAGAGATCCCCCTCAGCGGAACCGTGGGGATGGGGATCGTCGGTGCGATCCTCGTCGGGTTGAGCCTGCTCGGAGTCTTCGGCGAAGCGGGTTCGGTGGTTGCGGTCGGTGTCGTGGCCTTGGGAGTCGGGCTGATCGCCATGGAGATATCCAACCGTGCTACGAAGCGCCATACAGACGCCATGCAGTCCATCGCCCGCGGTCTGAACCTGAAGTTCAACCCGGAGGGGCACGAAGAATTGCACGCGAGCCTGAAGCGGTTCCACCTGGCGACTCTGGGGCCGTACAGCACGATGAAGAATCTGATGTACGGGCAGCGGGACGGCACCGACATCGCGATCTTTGAATACGAGTACCCGCGTGCCAAAAACCACACGATCCGCCAGACCGTGATCTGGATGCAACGCCGCGGGACGCGCCTGACAGACTTCGCGCTGCGGCCCGAAGGCGTGTGGAACCAACTCGGCGGCTGGTCCGGACACGGCGATATCAACTTCGATTCTCATCCCCGATTCTCTCGCGACTACCTGCTGCGAGGGGATGACGAGGAGGCGATCCGCGAGCTATTCACAGATGACGTCCTGCGCTTCTACGAAACACACCCGGAACTGATTACCGAAGGCGAAGGCAACAAGCTACTGTTCTATCGTGAGGGAGTGTTGGTTCCGCCAGAGAGGATTCGGGCCTTCCTGGAAGAGGCGCTTGCTGTCCGGTCGCTGTTTCAACCGAAGGCCTGATCCTGAGACGAACAACCCTCACGATCCCTCAATTTTCCGCGGAAAATGGTACGAGAGTCCAGAACGGGAAGGCGTCTCGGTCGCCCCAGTCCCGCCATCCTCGACGATCATCCAGTCGGCCTGCCGATTGAGTTTCGGACCTCGTTCCTTCCTGGACCGCAGCCTGCCTTCAACGTCTATGCCAAACAAGGCTTTCGTCGGGGAGCCGAGTCTTGGACCACGCGACGCCAGAACCAACGCGATCATCCGGAGATTTCGCTGACATCAACACTCACCACCAATCGGGGGCTGCAGCCGCCGATATAGACCCCCTTGAGTGGGGCGACATCGGCATAGTCCCGTCCCCAGGCAATCGTAATATGATCGGTGGATGGGAACTGATTGTTCGTCGGATCGAGGTCGATCCAGCCCAGCGGACCGCCGAAGACCGAGACCCAGGCGTGCGAAGCATCTGCCCCGACCAGTCGCGGCTTACCCGGCGGCGGCAGCGTCCGAAGGTAGCCGCTGACGTAGCGGGCGGGCAGTCCGATTGACCGCAGCATGGAAATAAGCAGGTGGGCAAAGTCCTGACAGACTCCACGGCGGGTTCGAAAAACCTGCTCAACGGGTGTCGACACCGTCGTCGCAGTGGCGTCATATTTAAAGTCGGTGAAGAACCGTCGCATGAGATCGGTGATTCCGTCGCGAATCGAGGCACCCATCGGGAACGATGTCTGGGCATACTGTGCAAAATCGCTGGAGATGCGGCAGCGGGGCGAGTCAAACGTAAACTCCAGCGCCGCGAAGTCCTCGGTGGTCGCGTGCGCCCGGACCGCGTCACGGACAGTCTCCCAGGAGGGGGCGATGAGAGTCGCGGGCTCGATAGCGTGGAGCTCAATTTCACTAATCGAGGTCACCACCAGTTGATCGTACCCTTGATTGAACGCGAATTGCGTGGTGGTGTTCTGGAAATGATCCTGACGGGTGACCACGATCGACGGTTCGGGAGTAAACTCCATCTGGTGCGAAAGGCAGACCTGAGTCGGAGTCTGGCGCGGAGTCAACCACGCCTCGTTGTGACCAACCGAGATCGGCTCGACGGTCGAGTACTGCGTCTTGTGAACGATGCGATACCTCATTGCGGCAACTCCAGATCCGAGGTGATCTGACGGGGGGCTCCCGAGTGCAGCAGGTACTTGTTGGTCAGAACATCAGCCAAGTGCTTCATGTCCGGTTCCATCATGGCGAGCAGCCGCAGCACCTCCGTGGCTTTCGCGTCTCGCAATTGTTCGGGAGAGATCATGCGGACCGAATTCACGGCGGCCATCACGATCCGCTTCTCTTCGGACCGCAACGGCGACTTTCCATCGCTGGGGAGGGCGTCGACATGCAATGCCAAAGAGATGAGCTGCGAGGCCAGCGAGCGGGGACACGTTTCGTCCGTCAAGCACAAATCGAGCACGGCGTTCTGTTGCACGTTCTCCAGGTAACGTGAGCGGTACGTCATCCGGCAGTCGATCACCTCCAGCAGAGCACGCAGTTCAGCGCGTTCGAGTTTGCCTCCCGGCGAAAGCATGCTGCGCACGAGATTCGACGTGTGCCTCGATCGTTCGATCCGGCGTCCCATATCCAGAACATGCCACGCTGGCCCGCGCACCATCCCGTCATGGATCAAGCCACTGACTGCGGCCAGATCGAGGATCAACTGATTCAGCGCATCAAGCAGATCGATCAGATTGGCTCGACCCGGCACAAAGGCGGACTGGTATCTCTGGGCGGTCTCGCGGACCTTGCGGTAGGTGTCGGGGGACATCCAGAGCCGTTCGAGTGAGGCCAGTCGAAACAGTTCGGAGACCGCAGCCGACAGCCCAAATCTCTCGTCCACATTGGCGACAATCCGAGGCAGAGCCTCCCGCAGATGGGGGAGCCGGACCGACATCGATTCAATGGCGAAACCGGGTTCGATCTGCCCCTGATCGGCCAGCGCGCGGATGAGGCTTGGCAACTCGGGCAGCTCGGTCGAGGCTTCCGCAGTCAGTCGTTCAATCACCGCGCGCAGCAACCGACTCAGGAAATCCGCGCGATCGAGTGACTGACCAAACCAGAACAGATCGTCGGCGACCCGACTGGGAAAGATGGCGTTCGTGCGACGCAGAGGGACCGGTTCGTCCTCGGCGGAAAGCAAGCTGACGGGAGCGACCGGGCTATCCGCCTGCACCCAGACATCTTTGCTGCTGACGCCCGCCGAGATCGAGAGTTCCATGGGGTCCGTGCTGAGGGCGACCCGAGCCAGTCCCCCCGGCATGACGGAATAGTCCGCACCGTCCGCGACCAGGAACGTGCGCAAAGCGACGTGGCCCACCCGGACCGATCCCTGATGGAACACTGGGGCCGCTGAGCGCTCGACGAGTTCCTGCGCCACGTACTGATGTGGCTTGCCCGCAATCCGCTCCAGCAGTTGCTTGCGGGCCTCAGCGGACAGGGAGCGGGGCAGGATCTCCTCGTTGCCACTGGATTGGAAGGCGGGCTTGATGACCAGTTGTTCGAAATGCTCGCGAACGTAACTCCACTGCAATGGATCGCCGCACCACCAGGTGGCGATCGACGGCAGGAGCAACTCTTCGCCCAGGCAGCGGCGGCACAGTGCAGGCAGGAACGACATGAAAATCGGCGATTCCACCAGCCCGCTGCCGGGGATGTTCGCAATGACGACCTTGCCGCTGCGAAGCACCCGCAACAGACCCGGCACGCCATGCGGCTCGCCCCCGCCTAGCTCCAGGGGGTCGATGCCACGTTCAATGCCCCGCGATACAATGACATCGATCGGCACCAGTCCGGCGAGGGTCTTGAGATAAACGCGATTGTCGCGCACCGCGAGGTCGGCTCCCTCGACCAGCGAGTACCCGAGATACCGCGCGAGGTAGACATCTTCGAAATAATACGAGTGCTTCGCCCCCGGAGAGAGCAGCACGATGCGGGGGTTCTCGGCCAGCTTACTGCCGAGATTCCTCAGCGTGTTCTGCACTCGCAGGAAGAACGGAGCGAGCCGCTGGATCGGCTGGGCATTCAGATCGGGTGGAATCGTTCGCGAAACAACGATCCGGTTCTCCAGCGCGAACGCCGCCCCCGCCGGAGCATCGGAACGATCGGCCATCACGTACCACTGGCCATCGCGACCTCGAGCCAACTCGGCAGCTGCCGCCACGATGGACGGGCCTTCCTGATGAATCCCGTCGAAGGGACGCAGGTAGCCGGAGTTCGCGAAGAGAACCTCGGGCGGCAAAGATCCATCACGGATCAGGGACTGCGCTCCATAGCAGTCCTTCACGATCCAGTTCATCAGTCGGGCTCGCTGCCGCAATCCGGCGTCGAGTATTTGCCATTGGGGAGCGTCGATAATGAATGGAATCAGATCGAGCTGCCAGGGGCGCTGCGATTTGGCCCCTTCATGGAAGACATTGAAGGTGACGCCATTGTCGGCGAGCAGATGGTTCGCCTGGGTAGTGCGGTGAGCGAAGTCGGCCACCGAAATCTTCTGCACCCCATCGATCAACTGCTGCCAGGCGGGGCGCGGTTGCCCCGCGGCATTGAACGCCTCATTGAAGACGGACAGCGGGGCCTGTTCCGGAACAGAGAGGAGTGGCTTGGGGAGAGAAGCGGAGGTGATCAACGGGAGGCTCGTCAACGCATGCTGCTCGGGACATATCCGCCAAGTGCGCACTTGATGGAAACGTGGCCGAACGGGAATCATCAAACAGGCGCAAGCCGTAGATCGAGTGTGAACGGGAACTCGCGGTTGGGCGGTTCGGCCCGCACGGCCACTCGTCCGCCCGTATGTCCATGCTTCAGAAATCTCGCCGCCCGGCGACATTCCGCTTCCAGGGCATTCACCGGGAAGCTCACCGGGTTGAGGCCACCCGGATGATCCACATGGAATCGGCACCCGCCGATCGATCGCTGCTGCCACAAGTCGACAATATCGAATGTCAGGGGCGTATGAACAGGGATCGTGGGATGTAAACAGCTCGGCGGCTGCCACGCCCGGTAACGTACCCCGGCCACGAACTCGCCCGCGACAGCGGTCGGATGCAACGGGACCGGTCGTCCGTTGCAGGTCACGGCGTAGCGCGTCGAGGTCAGACCCGACAAATGAATCTGCAGGCGTTCGACCGACGAGTCGACATATCGGGCGGTGGCTCCTCCGGCGGGTTCTTCGCCCAGCACGTACCACGGCTCGATCGCGGTGCGAACTTCCATCTGGATCCCATCGTAATTGACAGTGCCGATGACGGGACAGCGGAAGTTCCAGTGGGTCTCAAACCAGTCCCACTCGAATGGCATCCCCGCTTGATGCAGGTCGCGCAGCACATCTTGCAGGTCAGCCTTCAACGGAGTCGGCAGCATGAAGCGGTCATGCAGCGCCGTGCCCCAGCGGATCGGTCGCTCGCGGTAAGGGGTCTCCCAGAACCAGGCGATCAACGACCGCACCAGCAGCTGTTGCGTCAGACTCATGCGAGCGTGCGGAGGCATCTCGAAGCCCCGCAACTCCACGAGTCCCAGCCGCCCGGTCGAGCTGTCGGGCGAGTACATCTTGTCGATACAGATTTCCGCCCGGTGGGTGTTACCCGTCATGTCGACCATCAGATTGCGGAAGATGCGGTCAACGAGCCACGGCGGAACCAGCTGCTTCTCCGGGATCTGCTCGCAGGCGATTTCGAGTTCGTAGATGGCATCACGACATCCCTCGTCGACGCGCGGGGCCTGGCTCGTAGGACCGATGAATTGACCCGAGAAGAGGTACGACAGCGACGGGTGGTTGTTCCAATAGCAGATCATGCTCCGCAGAAGATCAGGTCGTCGCAGGAACGGGCTGTCCTGCGGTGTGGCCCCGCCCAGAACGATGTGATTGCCGCCGCCAGTGCCGGTGTGCTTCCCATCGAGCTGGAATTTTTCCGTACCCAGTCGCGTGTGATGCGCATCGTCGTACAGTCCGACTGTGATGTCAGTCAGCTCCTGCCAGTTGCGGGCCGGTTGGACGTTGACCTCGATCACACCGGGGTCGGGAGTGACCTTGAGGATCTGCAATCGATGATCGATGGGAGGCAGGTAGCCCTCAATCACGACCGGTTGCTGTCGTTCCTCGGCGATCGTTTCCACCAGACCAATCAGGTCGAGAAAATCTTCCAGCGTGGCCATCGGCGGCATGAAGATATGTAACCGTCCGCCGCGTGGCTCGATACAGAGTGCGGTGCTGATGATCCCCGGCGGGGCCTGCGGAGCGGGTGGAGCCACAGCTTGTTCGAGCGTGCGGCCATCCCGCTTCTCGCTGACGACGACCAGTTTGGCCCCCTTGTCATTCTCCTCGCGGCTTTGGCTTTTGATGGACGTTTCGGCGAATTCCTCGGCCAGGCGAGATCGGGCTCGCCGCCGAATCTCGTGATACCCCGGGAGCGGGTGCCGATCGGCCAGTGGATCGGTGGCATAGATCGTGTTGGCTTCGATGGTCCCTTCGGGCAGCGAGTCCTGCGGCAGCCGCAGTCCGATCGGCGAATCGCCAGGAATCAGGAACAGACGCTCCGAGCGGAACGGCCACGGCCCGCTCGTCCACTGAGCCCGTCCCTGCCACCACGCTCGAGTCAGCGGCAGGGCATACCCGACTGGACGACTGAGTCCGGTCTCCAGAATGCGAGCCAGCCGTTTGCGGTCCTCGTCGGAGTCGATGTCATAGTCGCGCGGGTCGACATTCACCGGCAGCCGGCGCTCCTGCGCCAGAGTGTGCCACACATCCTCGTAAGCGGGACGCATCCAGCGCCCCTCGACGCCCAGTCGATCGGCCAAATCGACGAGGAACTCCCCTGCTTCTTCGACAGTCGCAGTTCCGTCCTGCGATGGATCGGCCAAGAGCTTGGGATTGGTCCAGATCGGTTCACCATCCACGCGCCACAGGCAGCTATACGCCCAGCGCGGCAGCGGCTCGCCGGGATACCATTTCCCCTGGCCATAATGCAGCAGACCACCGGGCGCAAAGCGGTTTCGCAAGCGATGCAGCAACTCGCCCGAGAGCTGCTGCTTCTCGACCCCGACCGCAGCTGTGTTCCATTGGGCTCCCTCCATGTCGTCGATCGAGACGAAAGTCGGTTCGCCCCCCATGGTGAGACGAACATCGTTGGCAACGAGCCGCTGGTCGACCTGCTGTCCGAGCTTTTCGATGGCCGCCCACTGCTCATCGGTGTATGGCAAGGTGACGCGCGGATCTTCATGCACCCGCGTGACCGACATCTCGAATTCGAACGTGGTCTCGCATTCATCGAGCGGGCCAGAGATCGGTGCTGCTGTCGATGGATCGGGAGTCGCAGCCAGTGGGATGTGACCTTCTCCCGTGAACAGACCCGAGGTGGGGTCGAGACCGACCCAGCCCGCTCCCGGCAGGAAGACCTCGCACCACGCATGCAGATCGGTAAAATCCTGGGCCGGTCCACTGGGACCATCCAGCGACGGAATGTCGGCGGTCAGCTGAATCAGATAGCCCGAGACGAATCTTGCGGCCAAGCCGATCCGGCGCAGGAGCTGGACCAGCAACCAGGCGGAATCGCGGCAAGACCCACCTCGCGTTTCCAGCGTTTCATCGGGCGACTGTACCCCCGGCTCCATGCGGATGGAGTATTTGATCTCTCGGCAAAGTCGCTGATTCAGGTCGACCAGGAAGAAAATCGTGCGACGGGGATGAGCATCGACGGACTGGAGAAACTCTTCGAAGTGGGGGCCAGTCTGGGCACATTCCAGAAACGGTTGCAAATCCTTCTTCAGCGCTGCTTCATACGTGAATGGGAAATTCTCAGCACTATCTTCGACGAAGAAGTCGAAGGGGTTGATGACGGTCAGGTCGGCGGTCAAGTCGACTTCCACCCGAAACTCGTCGGTCTGTTCCGGAACCACAATGCGGGCCAAAAAGTTGCCGAAGGGGTCCTGTTGCCAGTTCAGGAAGTTCTTCTCCGGCGTCACCTTGAGCGAGTAGCTGAGGATGGGTGTCCGGCAATGCGGGGCTGGTCGCAAACGGATGACCTGCGGTCCCATACTGATCGAGCGGTCATACCGATAATGGGTGGAGTGCCGAAGTGCTACGCGAATCGCCATGGGTGTGTGTCTCGTGATTTATCGTGGGATTGTGTCTGGCGAGTCCGCTTACTGTTCAGATGGCAGGGCTTCGATTTCGCGGGTCTCGAAGAAATCGTGCCGAATCGATTCCCCAAGGGCATTCAAGCGGCCCTGAAAATTGTCAATGAACTCGTGCATCCCAATCTGAATGATGTCGTGAATCGACAGCCGCTGGAGCCGCTGATGCAACTCCTCGCACAGCTTCTCCGAAGGAGCCAGCGGATGGCCGAGTTGCCTGCCGGTAATCTTGTAGAGGGCGGTCCGCGTGTAGGCCACGCAGAAGTGCATGGAGCGAGGAAAGTGAGGGTCGAGGATCAGAAAATCCGCTACCGAACGCGGCACGATCCGCCCAAACCGTTTGCGATACATGTGCAGGGCACTGGTCGATTCCAGCAGTGCCGACCACTGCAACACATCGAGTGCCGATCCGACACGGGCTTCGTTCGGCAACAGAATAAAATACTTCACGTCGAGGATGCGCGAGGTCTTGTCGGCCCGCTCGATCAGCCGACCGATGCGTCCGAAGCTCCACGCTTCTCCATGAGACATGGTGGCCTCATTGACCCCGATCACTTCGTGGCTGCTGCGTTTGACTCGCTCCAGAAAGGTCGCCGGGTTCTGCAGAACTGGTCCAGGGTTCTTGGCGAACTCCCGCACTCGAAGGTAAAAGTGATTGATGGACTCCCACAGTGAGACGCTCAACACCTCGCGAATTGTGCGGGCATTCTCCCGGGCCTTAATCAAGCATGACAGAATCGAATTGGAGTTCTTCTCATAAAACAGCAAGAACTGTAACACGTTCGACGCCGTGCATTCCCCGTACAACTCTTTGAATAGCTCCTCGTCTCCACTAGCGAAGACCAGAGCGTCCCACTGGGGAATCCCACCCAGTGACAGCGACTGGCTGACATCCACGAAGCGGGCGACGTTCTCGGCCCGTTCGATGTAGCGATTGACCCAAAACACAGCATCGGCGACGCGACTGAGCATGACTTCACAACTTGTTCGAGCACCCGTTCCTGCCATCCGACGATGGACACCCCAGCCCACCGGCGACTCACTTTCACACGTCAATGGTTCATCAGAACCCATGTGTCTTTACTACCGCCGCCCTGCGACGAGTTGACCACCATCGAGCCTTCCCGCAGTGCGACTCGAGTCAACCCCCCCGGCAGCACGAAGATATCATCTCCATACAGAATGAACGGCCTGAGATCGACATGCCGCGGCGACAGGCAATCACCCACCACGGTCGGAACCGTCGACAGAGTCAGGTACGGCTGCGAGATGAAGTTTCGGGGGTTGGCCAGAATCTTCTGTCGGCAATCTTCCAACTCGGCCTGCGAGGCACTCGGCCCCATCACAATCCCGTAGCCCCCCGATTCATTGGTCGGCTTGGTGACCAGTTCGGGCAAGTGAGCCAAGACGTACTCCATCTGCTTGGGATCGGAGCAAACATACGTGGGGACATTCGGGATCATGATGTCCTCTTTCAGGTAGTATTGAATGATCTCCGGCACCCACGCGTACACGGCCTTGTCATCCGCCACCCCTGTGCCTGGAGCGTTCGCCAGCGTCACACGCCCGGCCTTGTAAACATCCATCAGCCCCGGCAACCCCAGCATCGAGTCGGGCCGAAAACACTTCGGATCAATGAAATCATCATCGATCCGCCGGTAGATCACATCAACCCGTTGCAACCCCTGGGTCGTCAGCATACAGACGTACCCGTCACTGACCACCAGGTCCGAGCCGCTGACCAGTTCGATCCCCATCTGCTGCGCCAGGAAGCAATGCTCGAAGTACGCCGAGTTGTAGACGCCGGGAGTCAGCAGGACCGCTGTCGGATTGGAGACTCCCTCGGGGGCGGTCTGCTGGAGCGTCGTCAGAAGTCGCTCACCGTAGTCTTCGACCGGAGCAATGGCTGCGCCCTGAAAGACCTCCGGCAGTACGCGCTTCATCAACTCCCGATTCTCCAGGACATACGACACGCCCGAAGGGCAGCGCAGATTGTCCTCCAGAACGTACACCCGGCCATCGTTGTGGCGGACCAAGTCGGTCCCAGTCACATGCGTCCAGACGCCCTTCGGCGGGCGGAAGCCTTGTAGTTGAGGGCGGTACGTCTTCGCAGTGAGCACCAGTTCGCGCGGGACAACTCCATCATTCAGGATGTGCTGCGGACCATAGATGTCATCGAGAAACAGATTCAGAGCGCGAATGCGCTGCTTCAGTCCGGCTTCGATCCAAGTCCATTCCGAATGTGACATGGGTCGGGGGACCACGTCGAATGGCCAGACCTTTTCAGTCCCATCTGTGTGGCCGTAGACAGCGAAAGTGATCCCCTTTTCCCGGAGCCTGATCTCAGCGGCGAGTTGCCGTTCGGACAGCTTCTGGAAGGTGAATTGATCGAGTCGATTGGCCAGCAACGGGTGTCGGGAGACTTCTCCGTCGAGGTACTCATCAAATGCCTTTGCAGGACTGGTCGGCACATCACACGCTCCTTGGCATTGAGTGGAACTGGAAGTCAATTTTGCAGAGGCCATGACATCTTTCCGGGCAGAATCTGTCCTGCAGTCTACTAGGCAAATCTCGGGCCAAACAGGTCGATCGTGACTTTCAATACGTTTTGTGGTCTCGGTGCGGTTGAGTTGAGCAATCTGCCCAAAAAACAGGCGACCCTGAGAAGGGGCATCACGCGTCGCATCGGGGGCAGCTGATTCAAGATCGCGTCGCGGTCGAGTGGTCGCATCTGCCCGGTAAGCAGGATGGCCGACCGCCATTCTCCGGGCCGATTGCCGAGTTACTCCCGCGCATCTTGAATGATGCGACCAGTCTCTCCGACGCGATATCACCCCTCGATCCCCGCAGCTGTTGAGAGAGTGATCCTGCGACTACTGGCCAAACGCTCCGAGGACCGGTACGACCGGGCTAATGTGTTGCTGAAAGAAATACGACGGGTCCGGCAGAACGGCCCGTGATGAGATAACCAGACGTTGATATAAGACGGGAAACCAAGCTTCGCCATCCGCCCTCGCAAAGGCTGCCGCGGCGGTCAAGACGCCGAAGCCAGCGAAAGCCGATGGCAAGCTCAGCCAACTCGACGCAGCGGAAGGTCTTGGCTGAAGCCGGAACGCCGCTGATAAGTGCCTCTGGAAAAATACAAACTCCATCCCCGAGGGATGAACCTATGAAGAACAGTGGAGGTCGAGCCGGGAAACTCGCGTGACTTTGGTCACGTGGTCAAGCACGATGGATGTTGGACAACATCCCGCACCTGCCACCTGCGTCTTCTTTTTGGGATCACTTCATGGCTGCCATTTCTGACCGCCCATTGCAGTTCGTCGGCGTCGACCTCCACTGTTCTTCATAGGTTCACCCCGCCACCCAGCGGGAACATAGAAACACTTCGGGGAAATATTGCCGTCACTATCGTGAGACATGAATTGGCTCGCCTCGCCAGCTATGGTAAGCTTCGCACAGGAGGGTCGCAGTCAATGTCGCTGCCAGGTTTGTTTCGTGGACATTGAGTTTTAGGGACAGGGACACTTAGTTAACGGGTCCAGCAGATGAGGATCGCGAAGTGAATCCGTCAGAACTCTTCTCACCCGACTATTTCACGGCGCGGGAACGCTTCCGGCAGGCTGCCATTCGTCTGGGCTGGCAGTTGGAAACTCAACCGATTGACGCTGTGGGACCACAGGGCGAAGTGTTGACGATCGATGTGGGGCTCTCCGTTGGAACGAATTCTGACAAGGTTCTGGTCGTCTCGTCGGGACTGCACGGGGTGGAGGGGTTATTCGGGTCAGCGGTCCAGCTGGCCTTGCTGGAGCACTGGGCCGAAGGCTCCCTCCCAGCAGTGAGGTGTGTCTTTTTCCATGGTCTGAATCCCTATGGATTCGCGTGGCAGCGGCGGTTTGATGAGAGCAACGTCGACCCGAACCGAAACTTTCTTTTGGAGGGTGAAAGGTATGAGGGAGCCCCTCCCGGATATGCCGAGCTGAACGGACTGCTGAATCCCAGGCGACCTCCCTCCCGGTGGGAGCCATTCACTCTCAAGGCGCTGTGGGCCATTGCCCGCTTTGGAATGCCGGCCCTGCGGCAAGCCATTGCCAGTGGTCAATACGATTATCCGCAAGGGCTGTTTTTTGGCGGTTCCGGCCCCACTCAGACAAACCGACTGCTAGAGAGGCACCTGCCGCGCTGGCTCGACAGAAGTCGCCATGTGGTCCATCTGGACTTTCATACCGGCCTGGGCCCTAGGGGTACATGCAAGTTGCTAATGGACTCGCCCTTGACGGAGGAACAACACCGCCGCATGACGGACTGGTTCGGGGCGAGGGCCTTTGAGGCATGTGAATCCGACGGCATAGCCTATCAGGCCCGTGGCGGTCTCGGACGCTGGTGTACATCCCGCAATCCAGACCGGGACTACCTGTTCGCATGTGCTGAGTTCGGAACTTACGGCCCCGTCCAAGTCCTGGCGGGACTCCGTGCTGAGAACCAGGTTTATCACTGGGGAACGCGAACAACACCGACTGCCCTGCGAACCGGGATCGACCTCCAGGAGTTGTTCTGCCCATCCGACGAGGCTTGGCGTCTGCAAGTCTTGAAGCAGAGCCTCACACTGGTCCAACGATCGATACAAGGACTGGCTGCAATGCACCTCGACGAATAGTTATTGACACACGTTGCACATGGATCACTCCACTATGCTACGTCTACTGCGTGGAACTTCAGCTATCGATCGGCACACCCGGCAGCGTATTCAGCGCTGCAGCCTGATCAGTCATCCAACCGGAAACTCTGGCGTGTGCGCGGGGTGGCCCAGGTTGGCGGGGTGGCGGGGTGGCCCAGACGCTGCTTTGAGCGTCTGGGTTGTGGAACAACAAGAGGGTACGGGGGACACACTCGCAGTTCAGTCCCTCTTGTTCCTGCGTCACCCAGACATCCCAAGCGATGTCTGGGTCACCATGACCCGACACATTTTTTGTACCAGTCTGCGACGGTTGGCGTGGTTGGGGCGGAAGCTGAGCAATGAAAACGGGTGGCTGGGGCGTTCCAGGACTGGCAGGGGCCGATCAAGTCCCTCGACAGTCGGTTCGTGACCGATCCCAGAGCCCCTGGGCCCCAGCTTGGTGATGTGTCTCGGGAACTGGGGGCCGGTGAGGACTTGGGTAAC
>QWPB01000155.1 GCA_003671275.1 Planctomycetota bacterium
TGACAACAACACGTCGAACGAGTTCGACGGCTAACACGCTAATACTGACGAAAATGTTTCCGCGGGGCATCCGAGATGCGGTGCGGAATCCAGTAACTTGTGGCGTCTGGATCGGGCTGCAACTGGAGTGGGTCGCGTCCCCACAGCCGCATGACCCAGCCAATCGGAGTGAAGACTCCGAAGTAGAGAATCGCCAGCGAGGCCTGAAACACCACCCAGCCGATCGGGAAGACCAGCACCATCCAGGTGATATAGACCCACCGCAACAGTAAAGGAGCCACGGTTCCGGCGATCCCCAGCCCACCCGCGATCAGACAGAGCCAAGACCGCCACCCCTCCAGCCGCTGTCCCCAGGCCAGCCAGCAGGCATACACAATCGCTAGCACGCACAGCCCGATGGCGAACGTGCGGAGAGTCTGGCGAGATGGGTTCCAGTCGATGCTGATCATGGTGAGAAGACGAGAGACGAGAGACGAGAGACGAATCGGAAGTGCAAAGTGAAACTCTGGCTCTTCTCTCTCGTCTCTCCTCTCTTGTCTAATCCAGCGGAAACTTCCCAATGTAGTCGTTCAGATTCACCTCGGGCAGGTTCGTCTGAGCGGTCTTCCGAATCAGGCAGCGGCCGATCACGAGGGCGTCCATCTGCGTGGCGGTGAAGCAGTTCCATGCATCTTGTGGCGTGCAGACGATCGGCTCGCTGCGGACGTTGAAGCTGGTGTTGATGACCAGCGGGCTGCCGGTTTGGGAGTGGAACTCGCTCAGCAGCCGATGGAAGCGCGGGTTCCTGGTCGCGTCGACAGTCTGCATGCGGGCCGAGCAGTCGACATGCGTGATCGCGGGGACGCTCGAACGCACAAGGTTGATCTCCGTGAGTCCCAGCGAGCGATCAGAGGATTCACCACGGAGGCACGGAGGGTTGAGGGTTAAGGGTTGAGGGGCAGAGAGGTTGTTGGTTCCTGGTTCTTGGTCATTGGCGATGGGCGGATGGTTTTGGGCGGATGACGGTTGGCCAGACAGTTGCACTGGCTCCCCTCTCCCCCCGGGAGAGGGGCTGGGAGTGAGGGTGCTCGCAATGCCTGGCTGATCACCCTCCTGACCGGTCCCATTCCCCTCTGGCCCTAGGCTCTTCCTCCCCTCTTCCGTCAGCAACTCCTCTCGGACCTGCGACACGAGCAGCATATACGGGCTATCAAGCCCCGGCGTGGCCTCGAAGTACTCATGTACGTGTTCCCGCAGGACAGCTGGGGCGAACGGGCGGAACGACTCGCGGTACTTGGTCTTGAGGTTCATGACCGATTGCAGACTGGCACTGCGGGCGTCCCCCAGAATGCTGCGGCCACCGAGGGCGCGGGGGCCGAACTCCATCCGCCCCTGCATCCAGCCGACGACTTGCTCTTTGGCCAGGATCGAGGCCACCTCACGGCACAATCGCGATTCGTCCTCGATGAACTCGTAGATCACGTCCGCCTGGTCGAGGAACGCTCGCGTCTCCGCGTCGCTGAACTCCGGACCGAGCAGCGACCCGCGCTGGCTGTCGTGACCAGTGACCACGCGCGGCTGGCCGAGGATCTGGTGCCATGTGAATAACGCTGCTCCGAGTGCCCCACCCGCGTCACCCGCAGCCGGTTGAATCCAGATCGATTCGAACGGTCCCTCACGCAAGATGCGCCCGTTGGCCACGCAGTTGAGGGCCACTCCACCCGCCAGCACCAAGTGCTTCGCCCCCGTCTCCTGATGCAGGTGTCGCACAATCCGCAGCAGGATCTCTTCGGTCACCTTCTGCACCGACGCAGCCAGGTCCATCTCCCGCTGCGTGATGGCCGACTCGGGCTGTCGCGGTGGTCCGCCGAACAGGGCATCGAACTTCGGCGAGGTCATCGTCAGCCCATCGCAGTATCCGAAGTACGACTGGTCCATCCGAAATGACCCATCCGGCTTCAGATCGACGATGTGCTGAAGGATCGCGTCCGCATACTTCGGCTCCCCATACGGGGCCAACCCCATTAGTTTGTACTCGCCCGAGTTCACTCGGAACCCGCAGAAGTATGTGAAGGCCGAATAGAGCAGCCCCAGCGAGTGCGGAAACCGCAGCTCGTGCGTCAGCGTGAGCTTATTCCATTCGCCGACACCGTACGCGGCTGTGGCCCACTCGCCGACGCCATCGACGGTCAAGATCGCCGCCCGCTCGTAGGGCGAGGGGAAGAATGCACTCGCTGCGTGAGAAACATGGTGCTCGGTAAACAGCAGCCTTCGCGAGTTCGACATCCCCAGTTTGCTGACGATCTCGCGTCGCAGATGCAGCTTCTGCTTGAGCCAGACCGGGATCGCCGCCTTGAACGAAGAGAACCCGCGCGGAGCAAATGCGAGATACGTCTCCAACAGCCGATCAAACGTCAACAGCGGCTTCTCGTAGAACGTGACCCACTCGATCTGGTCGATCGTCAGCCCAGCCCGCTTCAAACAAAACTCGACCGCGTGCGAGGGGAACGCCTCGTCGTGTTTCTTGCGAGTAAACCGTTCCTCTTGAGCCGCAGCAACGATCTCACCGTCCACAACAATCGCAGCTGCGGAGTCATGGTAGAAGGCCGAGATGCCGAGGATGGCGGTCATAGGAGGCATTGTGCGTTGTGTTTGTCGAGCCCGAGATACTAATCAGAAGAGGAGCTTCTGTCTTCGGTACTCGTTCCTCGATTTCTACCCGGCATGATGGAATGTGGATCGATCATCCATTGTCCGGTACTACCCAATTGGGGGAAGCGGTGGCAGAATGCCGCTGGTCAATACTCTCGTTGTTCGTCCACGTCGAGGAGCTTCTGTGATGAGTGCATTCTTCCACCGGTTAGCCGTCGGATTTGGAATTGGCATTTTTTTGCTGAACGCCGTGACCATATTCGCCGCCGATTACACCAGCCTGGCGGGATACACACTGCAGATTCCCGAGGGATGGGTGGCCGCCAGTTTCGCGAATCTGAATCAATTGCCTCCGGAGATTCAGAAATATCTGGTGGATCAGAAGCTCGATCTGAAGGCCATCGATCTGCTGGTTCTGGGACCGGAAGAGTTCGGGCAATTCAGGTCGAATCTGAATGTGGTGGTCACTCCTGGACAGATCCCGGTCGGGAAAATGACCCCGGAACAGTTTCAAAAACAGGCCACGGATCAATACCAGAAGTTGGGAGTAACCATTTCGAACCACACCGTGCGAAAGGTCAACGTCGCGGAGCGAGAAGTGTTCGAGATGATCTACGACGCAACAATGCCCTGGGCGATGGATCCGATCCGCCAGCGTCAGCTGATGATTCCCGGCGGAGGAAAGACATTCGTCGTGACATTCACTTCGACTCTGGAGGGGTACGCTGAGGACTCGAAGATTTTTGACGCGATCCAGCAGACGATTCAGGTACCTGTCGAGACGTGGAGTCTGGGCAATGGGATTCTTTCGAGCGGTCTCCGGGGCGGTATCCTGGGTGGGCTGATCGGCGGAGCGGTGGCTGTGTTTGCGAAATTCCGAAAGAAGTCACCACCAGCCACCAACGCGGAGTCCGACAACTGAGTCGATCGACGGATTCACCGGTCCGCTAGATTGCTGGCAGCGTCTTTATCGAGGATGGGCTCGTCGTCCACTTGACTCTCGGCGTAGTTCGAACGATTTTGTACGGACCATTGCGGTCGACGGCTGCTGGGTGACACATTTGAGGAGCGAAGATGAACCCCTTAGCTACGGTTTCGTTGTGCCTGTTACTGCTCAGCTTCACGGTTCAAGCGGCGGAGCAACCGAACGCGGTCACCACTGAAAACGCCCAGCCCGGCTCCACTGACTGGCAGTTGACTCGGGTTCGCGTCGACGGGAGCAAGTACCGCTCGACCTGGATCGAGGGGTACTGCTCTAAGCAAAGCGTGAAGGCCGGGGAGTCGATCGACATCAAGGTTTCGACTAACCCGCCGCGGCCGTTCACGATCGAGTTCTTCCGCACCGGGTACTACAGCGGCAAAGGGGCCCGGCTGATGTCCAAGGTCGGCCCGCTCGAAGGGAAGACGCAAGAGACACCGCAGCCCGGCGAGAAGAACTTGCACGAGTGCCGCTGGGAGACCTCGCACACGCTGACGGTCCCGAAGGACTGGCTCAGCGGAGTCTACCTCGGCCGGCTGACAACCATTCCGGCCAAGGAAAACGAGCCGTACTGGCAGAGCTACGTGATTTTTGTGGTCACCGATGATCGCCCGGCGGATGTGCTGTTTCAGGTCTCGGACAACACGTGGCAGGCTTACAACCAATGGCCGAGTATTTACTCTGTTTATACCAATCCTAAAGGTGTGCAAGGCCCGTGGGCCGATGTCAGCTTCGACCGCCCCTATGGCCGCGAGGCCCAATTCACGAGCGTCGTTGACGCCCCGCTGACGATCGGGGCCGGAGAGTACCTGCCTTTCGAATTCCCGCTGGCCTACTGGCTGGAGCAGCACGGGTACGATGTGAGCTACTGCTGTAACAGCGACATGCTAACGCCGGAGCGGGGTCTGAAGTGCAAGACGTTTATCAGCGTGGGGCACGATGAGTACTGGGACATCCGTCAGTTCCGCAGCGTTTCGAAGATGCGGGACGAGGGGGTGAGTCTGATGTTCCTGTCGGGGAACAGCGTCTGCTGGGTGACTCCGCTGCGGACGGGGTTTGATGGTCGCCCGAATCGAATTATGTATCGCGGTGGGCCGTATGGGGGTGACCGTCCGATTGCGCTCGCCCGGGCGAAGGATCACGGCCCATTCCCCGAGCATGGCCCGGATGAGGGACTGTTGATGGGGGCTCGCAACGTCGAGCCGGTCAACGGTGGTGGCGACTGGATCTGCACGAAGCCCGACCACTGGATCTTCGCCGGAACCGGCATGAAGTCCGGCGACCGCATTCCCGGCCTGATCGGGTGGGAGTACCACGGCGACCCGGCGGAGATCCCAAGCCTGGAAGTGGTCGGCACCGGCACCGCCTGGGTCGGCGGAGAGACACCGCAAAAATGGACCGCCACCGTCTACGACGGACCGAAGGGGAACGTGGTCTTCAACGCCAGCAGCATCTTCTGGAGCCAGGGCCTCTCCGATCCGCCGGGGCACGTCCTCCCCTGGAGCCACTGGAGCCGCCCGCATGGACCGGATGAACGGGTGCAGAAGATCACGGCGAATGTGCTGCAACGAGCGATCCAGGGGAAGACGAAGTAGCGCTGCCAGGGCCCCTGAATCTTTCCGACGGAGTGGTGGAGTCCGGTCAGTCAATTTCCTACAGTTCGCGAACCCAGATGTTCCGAAACCGCGTTGGATTTCCATGAAACTGGAGTGACAGCGTGTCCTTGGAATCGTGAGCGGAGTAGGCGGGAGGTGCGTCCCAGGCCGTGGCCCCTTGCAGTTCAAAATGGTCCTGGACCAGCACGCCATTTTGCAGCACCGTGACGGTGGCTGGGGATTTCAGGGAACCATCGGCCAGGAACTTGGGCGCGTGGAACACGATATCATAGGTCTGCCATTCACCAGGCTTACGGCACGCATTCACCAGTGGTGGACGTTGTTTGTAGATCGATGCACATTGTCCATCGAAGTAGGTCGGATTCTCATGCGAATCGAGGATCTGGACCTCGTAGCGGTTCATGAAGTAGATCCCGCTGTTGCCGCGACCTTGCCCGTTTCCCTCGACCTTTTCTGGTGTGGCGAATTCCAGATGCAGCTGGCAATCGCCGAACTTTTCCTTGCTGTGGACAGTGCTGCCGACTTGTGCGTAGCCCTTTTCAAAGACCCAGTTTTTGACGCCGTTCCAGGCGTCCATGTTCTCGCCGGCAAAGAGAATCTTGGCATCCGAAGGGACTGGTTGGGAAGTATCCACCAGCCGCGGTTCATCCCAGTTGATGCCGCTTTTCCATTCCGCAGTCATACCGATCGCCCCCACCGCCACCGCAGCAGAAGCCATGATCCAACGAAGAGGGTGTCGCATGAAAAGTTGTCCTGAACAGAAGTGAATGCGGGTCGCTTTCAGTGTGTCAGTTTGCTGCGGTGGATGCAATGATTGTTGCGGCCGGGCAGTCCTCTCGGCTTGTCCAGGGGGAATCCAATACGCCACATTACGACCGGTCTGGCCCCTGCCCCGCGAGGTGTTCTGATGACAAACTGGAGTTTCCCGAGTGTGGTCCTGGTCAGTCTGGTGTTTCTGGGCTGGGGGGGAGAGACAACTCAGGCTGAGGAAGCGAAATCCGCAGCGCGGCGTCCGAACCTCGTCTTCATCATGGCGGACGATCTGGGGTATACCGACGTGGGATGTTTCGGTAGCCGGTATTACGAGACGCCGAATATTGACCGGTTGGCCCAGCAGGGGCTGCGGCTCCTGAACCATCACCATTGCCAGAATTGTGTTCCCACGCGGGCGGCCCTGATGAGCGGCCAGTACGGGGCCCGGACAGGCGTCTATACCGTGGGCGGCATCGATCGATTTGACTGGAGTCAGCGGCCGCTGAAACCGGTTGAAAATGTCGAGCAATTGCCATTGGATCGCGCCACCATCGCCCAGCAGATTCGGGACGCGGGATACGCCACCGGAATGTTTGGAAAATGGCACATCGGACAGAAAGGGGCCTATCATCCGCAGCAGCGAGGCTTTGAAGAAGCGATTGTTTCAATGGGGCAACATTTCGACTTCGTCACCGATCCCCCGACCGAACACCCAAAGGGGCAGTATCTGGCCGATTTTCTGACCGACCGGGCCGTCGACTTTATTCAGCGACATCGAGACCAGCCGTTCTTCCTGTACCTGCCCCATTTTGGTGTTCACAGCCCGCATCACGCGAAGCCAGAACTGATTGCGAAGTTCAAGGACAAGCCGGGAGTCGGCGGGCATAACAACCCCACCTATGCCGCCATGATTGCCAGTGTGGATGAGAGTGTTGGTCGGGTGATGCACACCCTCGACGAGTTGCAACTGGCCAACGATACCGTCCTGATCTTTGCCAGCGACAATGGAGGCGTCGGGGGGTACGTCCGGGAAGGGCTGAAGAAAGGCGGGGATGTGACGGACAATGCTCCGCTCCGCAGCGGAAAAGGCAGCTTGTATGAAGGCGGGACGCGCGTGCCCCTGATCGTCCGCTGGCCGGGAGTGACCTCTCCGGGTGCGGCGTGCGATGTTCCAACCATTCACGTGGATCTGTATCCAACATTCCTGGACCTGACTGGGGCCGCTCATCCCGCTCATATCCTGGATGGAGAGACATTAGTCCCGCTATTTCGAGAGGCCACTGCATCATTGCAGCGCGAGGCGATCTTTCAACACTTTCCCGGTTATCTGGGGGCTGGCCAGGGAACATGGCGGACGACCCCCGTCAGCGTGATTCAGAGTGGGGATTGGAAACTCATGGAGTTTCTCGAAGACGGTCGATTAGAGTTGTATAACTTGAAGGAAGACATCGGAGAGTCCTCGAATCTGGTGAAGACCATGCCGGATAAGACGCGGGATCTCCACCAACAGCTGTGGGCGTGGCGGGCCGAAGTACATGCCCCGATGCCTCAGCCGAATCAACCGGGAGAATCCGGGAACAAACGGAAGCCAGGAAATCGCAAGCGGATGCCCTGACGGAGCGATCTCTGTCGCCCGTGAAATGTTGATTGTTCACGCCCCTGGCCATCGGTATCCATTCCGCCGCATGGATCATGCAACTTTTCGGCGATTGTCGTTGCGTCAGTGGCTGTTGTCCACGATAGTCTGCATTGTCGCGAAATGGCTCGGGGCTGAGTTTTCGAACTTGGTGGTTGTCGGCCTGGAATTCGCGCATCCTGGATGAGGCCCTGTGGACGGCATGGAACTGCTCGTTGTTTTGTTGATGGTCTTCGTCAACGCCATCTTTGCGGCGTACGAGATCGCTTTGGCTTCCATCACCGTGTCGCGGTTGCAGACGCTCATCAAAGATGGGCGAGCCGGAGCATCGGCTGCGCTGGTGATGAAAGAAGATATCGAAAAGAGCCTGGCCGTTGTCCAATTGGGAATCACGCTCGTCGGACTTGTGGCCGGAGCCACCGGCGGCAGCAGTTCACAGGAGCATATCGAGCCGCTATTGCTCAGTTGGGGACTCCGACAAAGTACCGCCGCGCTATTGGCAATTGTGGTGATCGTCATTCCTCTAACCGCAGTCACAATCGTGATTGGCGAATTGGTCCCCAAGCTGTTCGCCCTCCGCAACAAGGAGTGGGTCGTCTTGCGTTTGTCGCCGCCTATGAAGCTGTTTTCGTTGAGTGTGTGGCCCGCGGTGTGGTTCCTGGAGTGGTCCGCTTCGGGCCTAATGGACCTGAGTGAGAAACTGTGGACCCCCAAGCCCCATGCCGATGCCCGGACGGAAGCCTTGGAATTACAGGAACTGCGGGCCATTGCCAGCCTGGCCCGGACTTCGCGTCTGATCGGTGCTCGTGAAGAAAACATCATTCTGGGGGCGGCCCGTCTCTCCAGTCGACCCGTCGAAGAAGTCATGCTGCCCGCCGAAGACATCAGCATGATGAATCTGAAAGACACCATTACGGACAGTTTGATCCGGGCCCATCAGGACATGCACACCCGGTTCCCGGTGACGGATGAACCCGGTAACCCGCAGCGGATCATGGGGTATGTCACGTTCAAGGACATCATTGCCTTTATGAAGCTCAACCCGTTCGATCCCTCGATTCGAGGGATCGTCCGGAATATCCCCCGCATCCAGGATCATCAGGTCATCTCCCAAGTCCTCGAACAACTAATGAAGGAGCACACGCACATCGCACTCATCTGTGATGCTCAGGGCGTGGTGCAGGGGATGATTACCCTCGAAGACATTATTGAGGAACTCGTCGGTGATATTCAGGACGAGTACGATCTGCTGCCGACCCACCTGATGAAGTCCGGGGCCGGGTGGGTCGCCGGCGGCGGGATCTCACTCCACAAGCTGCGCGAACAGTCTGGATTGGATCTGGAACAGTTCATGCCCGAAGGGGAAGTTCATAATCTCAGCAGCTGGGTGATTGGCCATCTGGGAGATGCTCCCACGGGTGGTGAGGTGATCGATCAACCGGGGGTCCGCGTGATCGTGCGTAAGGTTCGTCGCCAGCGTGTGCTGGAAGCGGCATTGATTACATCCGGCAATTCCTGATGGATGAATTTGTCCCATTGACTGTTTTTTCTTCATCGTCGACGCGAACATCTGATCGTTCGCCCGGATGGCAACGATCGCTGGCGTCGGCCATTCGGGATGGCGCGTCGCTGTTGCGTGAACTCAGGTTATCGTCATTGGATGTGCCACTGAGTCCCGAAGCGGCAGCCGAGTTTCCGTGTCTGGTGCCGCGTAGTTTTCTGGAACGGATGCGTCCCGGCGATCCTCGCGATCCCCTGCTGCTGCAAGTCCTGCCCGTAGCCGACGAGCAGTTACCCGTGCCGGGGTTCGTGACCGATGCGGTCGATGATCAAGCGGCCCGCCGGGCTCCGGGACTCATTCACAAGTACGAGGGACGCGTGCTGCTGATCGCGGCGGGGGCGTGTGCGGTTCATTGCCGGTACTGCTTTCGCCGCCACTATCCCTATCACGATGAGCCCAAGACGCTGGCCGATTGGGAGCCCGCGCTGGCCGAGATTGCGGGTGATCCCACCATTCGCGAGGTGATCCTCAGCGGAGGCGATCCGCTGCTGCTCCCCGACAGTCGGCTGGCCGCTCTGTTCACTCGGCTGGAGGCCATGCCGCATTTAAAGCGGCTGCGAATTCACTCGCGGTTGCCGATTGTGTTGCCGGACCGGGTCTCGCCCGAACTGATCGCCCTGCTGCGGGCCAGCCGACTCCAGCCGATTATGGTCGTCCACGCCAATCACCCCGCCGAGGTGGCCGCCGACTGCGCCGATGCGCTGCAGTTGTTAGTTCGCAGCGGCATCCCCACCTTGAACCAGGCGGTCCTGCTTCGAGGGATTAATGACGATGCCGATACGCTGGCCGAGCTGTCACTCCAGCTGGTCGATTTGGGGGTGATGCCGTACTATTTGAACCAGCTCGATCGCGTGAGCGGAACGGCCCACTTTGAAGTCCCCGCCGAGCGGGGCTTGGAACTGCTGGAGCAACTGCGAACCCGCCTGCCCGGGTACGCCCTGCCCCGCTACGTCCGCGAAGTCGCCGGAGCCGCCGCCAAGCTGCCGGTTCGGTGAAAGTCTTCCATAGTGGGCCAGCGATCCAAGCGAGATTGTCCCATCCTACTTCACTATTTCTGTTCGATCAGCTTCATCTTTGATTTGATCACACTCAGAGTCTTCTCAGATGCTCCCCAGCTAGCGGCGCAATCATAGGCATTAACGAATGGTGTGCCACTCAATAGCCGACCATCTAGTGGGTTCGGATCAGAGCCATATTCGACCAGAACTTGAATGATCTCATTGTAGCGAGTGATATCGTCGGGACCCGGGTCAGGCGAGAATCTGCCGCGAGGTCGACGCATGATCGCCTGAAACAGGATTGGTTGCCCCCGGTTATTGTTTTCATTGAGTTTGAAATGGCCTGCGTATTTCTTCAATAGATGACGCACCGTGTCAGCAGCATTGCAATCCACAGCATACTCCAGTGGCGTAAGATCGAAGAGCGTGCCATTCAGGTCAGCTCCATATTCAACAAGAAGATCAATCACCGATGCATTTCCGGGTTCAGGGGGCGTAATCAATTCATCGTGACGCGAGTGATCGGGCCGACGTTTCAAACGAAATCGTTTTTCGATGGGATACCGTCCGGAAACCGCATGAAAGATCGCCGGAAAGCTATGCTCGGGAGGGTTTGCATCCAGCTTGGCTCCTGCTTCAAGTAAAACCTTCGCAGTCCGGTAACACCCATTCTGGGCGGCGATGTCCAATGCTGAAATCCCATTCTTAATCCCGGGAGTACTCGCATACTCAATTGGATGAGGTATGACTCTGTCGACCGGAGCCCCGTGTTTGAGAAGAATCGACGCTGCATCTGCTGAATCGAAGTAGGCGGCTCGGTGAAGAGCAACACGGCTATTGGAATCAAGGGCGTTGATATCCGCTCCTGCGCTAACGAGCATCTCCACTACTTCTTCCTGATTCTGCCTTGCGGCATAATGGAGTAGTGTGCCACTGGAGTCAGCTTGACTCACCAGGTCAGGGTATGCTTCCAGCAAACCTTTGAGCGAATCAACATCACCACTCAACTCCGGGTTACGCCACTGAGCGAGAGCACGACTTGGTGCCAGTGGTTCTGGAGGCTTCGCAGGATCGGCGTTCTTCATGCACGATTCCCCGAACAAGGTCGTTACGATCAAAGCCCACAAGACGCCATGTCGTGTCATCGAACGCATATTTATCTCTCCGGATCAATGAGTGTATGGTGTATAGCCGATGCTATTTAACGCGTCTGCGAGAGCGAACTCATCGAAACCCCAGGGCCAGTTGGTGGTAGCTGTAGCTGGTACCCAACGGTAGGGGCTTCCCGTAGAGGCGAGTGGAACTCCGTTATACTCCCAGCTGACACGCATGCCTCGACTCGAACCGAGGCCCAGTATCAATTGGCCTTGAATGGCCAGAGCTGAGGGGACATTCAAAGTCACCATCCCCTGTGTCTTATAACTTTTCAAAGCCATAACTATACTTGAATAATTCAGTCGGCCCTGGAAGTCAATCACAATTGTACCCGTCGATGACTCGCCTCCAGATTTCACCACGTAGTCAAAGGTGTCGTTCTCAATCCTGTCAGGGTTTCCGAGCGTTCCAATGAACGTGGCGAGATCTCTACGCATCTTGGCAGCCAGAGTGTCAACTTCCCTTCTGGCCGTCTCCCAAGCATCTCGAATCTTTTCCTTTGCGGCGGCGAGTGCTTCGTCAAATGGGGAACCGGCAATGTACTGCCCAATAGATTCAGCCATGGCTCCGACAATCACGCCGTAAATCGCCCCTGGGTATCCCCCTATTTCAGCGCCGATCACTCCCACTGCCAAGGAGGCGCTAAGTGTATCCCAGTAGGCCTGGTCGTCGAACCAGTCTTCCATAAATCCGGCAGCGTCATTAATCGCATCGACCGAGTTCTCCTTGAGTGCATCAATAGCTGTCTCTATACTCTCGTGCCATGTTGTAATCTCGGCTTCAAGGCGTGATATTTCAGAAGCCATGTCGCCCAGACTCAATGGGTCAACTGATGGCGTGTAGGTAACCGGCTGGCCAGGCTGAATATCGACTAAACTGTTTCCAAAACTTGGATAACCTAGGGCAACAAACGAGGGGTTTTGAAGGCCGCCCTGCTGTGGTGCACCAGGTGTCCAGCTGTAGGTGGGGCCGACTGTGTCATTTCCTGTTGGATCAAAGCTGACCTGATTGTCGTTTTGTCCGAATGAGATAACATCATCTACGGCGATTGGCCCAACATCCGTGACGGTTACGAATATGGTCTGTATGTCTGTTGAATTCGTTGTCTGACTCACGTCAGTAACCATGACTGCAACTTCAAATAAGTTGTCATAGTCTGTGTCATTCGGACTCTCAAAATCTGGCGCAGAGATAAATGTCAGATTTCCAGTGTATTGATCGATGCTGAATTTGCCAGCGTCAGCACCTCCAGAGAGTGAGTACCGCAGACTGCTTCCTGAAGCGGTGACGGTAGTCACTGTCGTTTGATTCTCCGCCATGTCAAGTTGTGCTGTCTCACCGCCTCCATTGCTGGTAATGACTGGTGGAACACCCACGACGGCCACACTGAGGGGGGCCGAGACGCTTTCGGTGACGCCCGTGACCACATTCGTGCCCTCAGCGGTCACCGTGAGGTTGTGCGTGCCGATCCCTAGGTAAGCGTAGCCACTGTAAGTACCATCATATCCGTAGCCTGATCCGACGTAATTTCCACCCTCCGTGATGGTAATCATCGTGCTACCACTGAACCCGGACAACGTGCCACTGATGTTGGCTGATGCAAACCCGCCCGAGACCGCACCCAAGCTGTCCAGCTGAGCCGTGATTGATGTCGCAGAGCTACCAGCTGTCACCGTGACCTCTAGTGTGGTAGAGACGCTCTCGTAGGCACCCGTCACAGCATTGGTTCCTTCAGCGGTTATCACGAGGGTATGGGTTCCAATTCCCACGGAAGCATAGCCACTGAATGTCCCGTCACTTCCGTATCCATACCCAACCGGATTCCCTAACAGTGTGATACTGATCATCGTGCTACCGCTGAAACCGGTCACCGTGCCACTAATGTTGGCAATGGCCGAACCACCTGAGACAGCGCCCAAGCTGTTCAGCTGAGCCGTGATGGATGTCGCGGAGTTTCCAGCATTGACGGTGACACTGAGCGTAGTCGAGACGCTTTCGTAGACGCCCGTGACCGCATTGGCTCCCTCGGCGGTCACTGTCAGGGTATGCGTGCCGATCCCCAAAGTCGCGTAGCCGCTGTAAGTACCTTCATATCCGTAGCCTGACCCGACGTAGTTTCCACCCTCCGTAATGGTAATCATCGTGCTGCCGCTAAACCCGGTCACCGTGCCGCTGATGTTGGCCGATGCAGACCCGCCCGAGACCGCGCCCAAGCTGTCTAGTTGGGCGGTGATTGATGTCGCGGAGTTTCCCGCGTTGACGGTAACGCTGAGCGTGGTCGAGACGCTCTCGTAGACACCCGTGACGACGTTGGTGCCATCAGCCTTTATTGTCAGGACGTGCGTACCGACTCCCAAGGTCGCGGACGCACTGAACATATCGTCATAACTGCCCCCTGAACCGACGTAGGTATTGCCCTCCATGATGGTAATCATCGTGCCATCTGCAAACCCGGTTACCGTTCCGCTGATGTTGGCCGACGCGACCCCACCTGAGACTGCCCCCAAACTGTCCAGCTGAGCGGTCATC
This sequence comes from Planctomycetota bacterium, assembly GCA_003671275.1. Classification (GTDB taxonomy): domain Bacteria; phylum Planctomycetota; class Planctomycetia; order Planctomycetales; family Planctomycetaceae; genus TH-plancto1. The sequence goes on from QWPB01000155.1 coordinate 13,859, forward strand.
CCCGCGAGCAGCATTCGACTCTCAATGGCAGATATCACCATGAGATCGCTCCGTCGCACCCCCCGACGCCGAATTCTCAATCGGGGCGAAACGAATTTAACGAGATCGGAAAGACGGAAAGACGGAAAGAACTTGTGAATCATCGGTCAATCCCCAACACAATCGCATATTATTGATGGAGCACTCGAACGAATGCTGCGGCCCACGACAATCAGTATTTCTTTGGGACAATCGTAAATGCAAGCCCAACATGCTAGGAATTTCAGAAAATCGGTGTTCTGACCTCATTGATGCCACCGACGTTTAAGATGCACCGGCTGGACTGCCCGTGCGGTGAACTGGCATTCTCCCCGGCCTCCCGCACACAATGCGGGCACAGTTCCGTACCCCCGGGAGGCCGATGATGTTACGAGTTCCGCTGTTGATGTCGAGCGTGGTGAGTCTCTGTGCTGCGCTCGTCGGTACTGTGCTTCTCTGTGCCGCCCCGCTGGCTGCCGAGCCGCTCCCGCTCCAACTGCGGTATCGCACCGAGACGGCCGCCGGAACCGGACGCTATCACACGCTGATCCGCGAAGAGGCCTGGGACCCGGCCAAGACGGCTGTGATCGTGTGCGACGTCTGGGATTACCACCATTGCTACAACGCTGTGCAGCGGCTAACCGAGTTCGGGCCGCGGCTGAATGAGCTGGTCGCGAATGCCCGCTCGCGCGGGATGACGATCATCCATTCGCCGAGTGACTGCATGCCTTGGTATGTGGATCACCCCGCTCGGAAACGGGCGATCGAGACTCCCCAGTCGGTCAAGCTCCCCCCCGATATCCAGTCGTGGTGCAGCAAGATTCCCTCCGAAGAAGCGGCGATCTACCCGATCGATCAGTCCGATGGTGGCGAGGACGATGAAGCGGAGCAGCACGTGAAGTGGGCCGCCGAACTCAAGCAACTCGGACGGAACCCAAAGCTCCCGTGGAAGAAGCAGGCCGACTTCATTCAGATCGATGGTGAGAAAGATTTCATCTCCGACAAGGGAGACGAGGTCTGGAGCATCCTCGAGTCACGCGGCATCGAGAACGTGATCCTGACCGGTGTGCATACCAATATGTGCGTGCTGGGGCGCCCATTCGGACTGCGGCAAATGGCTCGCAATGGGAAAAAGGTCGCCCTCGTTCGCGACATGACTGACACGATGTACAACCCGCAGCGGTGGCCATTCGTCAGTCACTTCACCGGGACCGATTTGATTATCGAGCATGTTGAGAAGTTCGTGGCCCCAACGATTACCAGTGACCAATTCCTGGGCGGCGAAGCGTTTCGTCACAAGACCGACACGCGGCCGCGACTGGCGATCATCGTGTCTGAGGTCGAGTACGAGACCCTCAAGACCTTGCCCGAGTTCGCCGCGCGGTATCTCGGTCACGATTTCCATACGCAGTTCTTCTTCGGCTCTGAAGTTGAGGCCAACGACATCCCGGGGATCGAACAGCTCCAGAACTTCGATCTCGCGCTCATCAGTGTGCGGCGGCGACTGCTGGAGCCGGATGCGTTGCAGTATGTCCGGGACTTTGTCGCGGCGGGAAAGCCGATTCTCGGAATTCGCACCGCCAGCCATGCGTGGTGCTTGCGGGGCCAGGAGCCGCCCACGGGCCGCGCGGCATGGCCGGAGTGGGACAAACAGGTCTTTGGCGGGAACTATAACAACCACTATGCCAACGATCTGAAGACAACGATGACACCGGTGGTGGCTGTGGCCTCGCATCCGATTCTGACAGGAATTCCAGCCGAAACGTTTGTCGCTGGCGGATCGCTGTATCAGACGGCCCCGCTATCTGAGGGGGCCACGGTCCTCCTTCAGGGCGAGATCGAGGGCCAACCGACGGAACCTGCAGCCTGGACATTCAAACGGTCCGATGGAGGTCGGTCGTTCTACACCTCACTGGGCCACAAGGGGGACTTCGAGAACCCGGTCTTCTGCCGATTGCTGACGAACGCCCTGTATTGGGCTGCCACGGGGAAAGTGCCTGCTGAAATCCATGAGTCGGCAGGCAAAGATCTCTCCCTGTATTGGAGTCCGATCCTCGTCCCGGGAAACTGGGAAACGGTCGGTGGTCCTGCTCTGAGGGAATATGACGGGGTTGCCTGGTACCGCTGCATGGTTCGCGTGCCTGAATCATGGGCTAACGCCAACCTGAATCTCCGATTGGGGGCGACCAGCGGCAACGAACTGGAAGTCTATTTTCAAGGAGAGAGGCTGGATGTTACGCCGGTTTCGTTCCCCAAAGATCCCTTGGTGGATGGAGGTGTGCTGGTCGAGATCCCGCAGGATCTCGTGACGCCTGGTGAACTCCATCTGCTCTGCGTGCGAGTCGATAATACCGAGGGGACCGGCGGGCTGGCCTTCCAGTTGCCGGGGCTGTACTACGGTGAAGAGAAGGTTTCCCTGGAGGGGCGTTGGCAGTTCCGGCTGGGGGATCACGAAGCGTTCGGGACCCTGCCCTTGCCAGCGAAGTTTGCAGCCGCCACCGAATCTGTTTTCGAATAGCCGAGTTCAACCGAACTCGTCGATCGCGATGGATCTTTTCTGCGGAAGTGCCTCTCTTGTCTCTCTCCCTTGTCACGGGGGGTGGCTCCGGTTTTCTCGGTCGTCACCTCGTCGATCAACTCCTCGCCCATGGGCAGCGTGTTCGCGTGCTCTCCCGGACTGCGCAGCCTGATCTAATGGCTGCGGGGGTGGAATGCGCGATCGGTGACCTCCGAGATCAGGCGGCTCTGCTTCTGGCTTGCGAGGGGGTTGATACGGTGTACCACACGGCAGCGCTCCCCGGCATTTGGGGTGCATGGGACAAGTACCACGCGGTGAACACCCTCGGGACCGAGAATCTGCTCGCTGCGAGCCACACACAAGGGGTCGCCCGCTTCATCTATACCAGCTCACCGAGTGTCGTTTATGACGGACAGCCGCATGTTCGGGCTGATGAATCGCTGCCCTATCCGGAACGCTATCTTTGTCACTATCCGGAGACCAAAGCGCTCGCCGAGCGGGCAGTCCTTGCTGCAAACTGCGATCGGTTGTTGACCGTCGCGTTGCGACCACACCTGATTTGGGGGCCGCGGGATAATCACCTGATTCCGCGTCTGTTGGAGCGTGCTCAAAGCGGGCAACTGCGGCAGGTTGGTGATGGAACGAATGAGATTTCGATGGCCTATGTGGAAAACGTCGCTTCGGCGCATCGGCAGGTGGCCGAGGCCCTTCGCCCAAGGGCGGCCTGTGCGGGGCGGGCGTACTTCATCAATGAGCCCGAGCCTGTACGGTTGTGGGACTGGGTGAATCAATTGATTGCGCTGGCCGGTCTGCCTCCCGTGCGGAAACGGATATCCAGCCGAACGGCCTATGCCCTCGGGGCGACGATGGAGGCGGTCTATTCATTGTTTCGATGGGAGTCAGAACCGCGAATGACCCGGTTTTTAGCGGCTCAGTTGAGCCAGTCGCATTCATACCGGATCGATGCTGCCATGCGTGATTGGGGCTATCAGCCGTACGTGACCGTGGCTGAAGGGATGCAGCGAATCGCACCCGAATTACGGCGTCTGGTCCGTTAGGCAGCTCTGTTGTTGGACGGGTTGAATTATTGAGCGGCAATTCTTGCCAAGTAACGGTGGAATTGGTCCGAATTCGAAAAAGTCATATTGACCCAATCGAAAAGCAGGCATACCTTGCCCGCGTTCGATCGCTAACCGCGAACGGGCAACACGCGACGCGGATGGATGCTGGCCATGGATGGTCCGGCACGGGCAATCGAAGGCAAGGATGCCAACGATTCCCGCCTTTTTTGTTCGCTTGCGGGTTCTTGCTTCTCATCGCCCCCGGAAATAGCTTGAGTCCAAAGCCCCCCTAGGACTCGCTGTTTCCGGGTTTTTTTGCGCTGGTTGTTGAGCTGGTGGAGTGCTTCTGATCCCGCAAAAGAAATCACTGCGCAGATCTGGCGTTACCGGATGGTCCAGGCCAACTCGTTCGACCCGGGGGGCTTATCGCAGCCCCCAGCGAGACTCGCGTCCAACTCGGCCTCAGAGGTCATCTGCTCTGGCAGCGTGCGCTCCGGTTAGGGGGCGACTCACGTCCCCCGCTCGCCACTGATTACCCGATCAGTTGATAGTGTACGTTCCGTTGCCGTGGCTCGTAGCCTGCATCCGTGATGCAGCGTTTGATCGTGTCGAGGGTCAGGCTGAACACCGTGCCCGCTTGAGCCACGACGTTCTCTTCGATCATCAGGCTCCCCATGTCGTTGGCTCCGAACATCAGGGCCATCTGGCCGATCTTCTCGCCTTGAGTGACCCACGACGATTGGATGTTCGGGATGTTGTCGAGGTAGAGCCGCGCGACGGCTTGCGTCTTGAGATACTCAAACGCTCCGACCTCAGGCAGATGCGACATGTCGACGCCCCCTTTACGGCCCTCTTCGGCGTCCTTGCCGAACCACGGGGCAACCTTCGGCGACTGGTGCGTCCAGCAGATGAACGCCTTGAACCCGTGCGTTTCGTCTTGAAGTTGCCGCAGCCGGTCGAGGTGCTCGATTCGCTCTTCCAGAGTCTCGACATGCCCGAACATCATCGTGCTGGAGCTGACCCCTCCCATCTGGTGCCAGACGCGGTTCACTTCGAGCCAGCCATCGGTCAGCACCTTGCCCCGCGTGATGAGCTTGCGGACGCGGTCGACGAGGATCTCGCCGCCGCCGCCGGGAAGGCTGCCGAGGCCCGCGTTCTTGAGCCGCTCCAACACCGTTTCCAGCGGGAGCTTGGTCATCTTGTGAAAGTGGTAGATCTCCGGAGGACTGAACCCGTGGATGTTCACCTGCGGGAACTTGGCCTTCAGCGCCCGCAGCGTGTCCTCGTACCACTCCAGCGGGAGCTTGGGATGCAGCCCACCCTGCATCAGAATCTGGTCCCCGCACAGAGCCACAGTCTCCTCGATCTTCGCGGACA
>QWPB01000098.1 GCA_003671275.1 Planctomycetota bacterium
CGGTGCTTTCGCCCGGTTTTCCCGGAACAATGGCCGCCTGCCCTTCATGAGCTTCCAGCGCGGCATCCCGAACATCAAGACGCAGATCCGCCTCCCGCGAGCCGGGGTCAAACCCGTGGCAGGCAAAGCAGTTCTCTGACAGAATCGGACGGATCTGTCTGGAAAAATCGATCGGTTCATCAGCCGCCCGTGTCAGACTGCCGCCGATGCCCAGCCCCACCAGCACGACGCACAGCCACCGGGTGAACACTCCAAGATGAATTGCAGACCGCAGGTTCACGACACTCTCCCGCCTCATTTTTCTGGTTCGCATTTTCTGGTTCGAGTGGTCAAGACCTCAAGATACCTTATCAGCCCCTCGGTCAGACAGCGAAGGCGGACAGAAATGCGGCCCATATGTGCGTCCGAAAAGCAGGTCGCCGAAATCTCCGGCCCTTCTCTCCCACAGTCAATGTGCCTTTCACCTTGTATCTATTCCGCCGGAGAAAGGGCTGGGGTGGAGAGACATATCGCATGCACTTCCCCTCATGTCGGCCCCCATGGTGCAGACATTCCTGTCGGTATGTTCTGAAGACAGAATCTGATTCCGCTCTGAAATCCAGTGACCATCGAAAAATGAGACGAGGGAGCCAAACCATTCCCCGCTCTCGCCGAACTCTGGCAGAGGCGGTACATCCGGCTTTCCGCCCCCGGACCGCTCCCCTTGGGAGAGTGTGCGCCCACCCGCTATAGTGCCGTCATCGCATTTCTCCGGGAGAATTCACATGCCTCGTTCCGTCGGCCAAACGATCGCCGATTCCCTGTCCCTCAGTCTCCAGTATGCCCGACGAATGCTGGTCGGCATCACCCCGGATCAGTTCGGTCGTCTGGCACGTTTGGGTGACCGGGTCATTGACTCAAACCACGCCGCCTTCGTCTACGGCCATTTGGGCCTTTACGGTAGTCGGATCGTCGAACAGCTCGGAGGAGAGACCACTGGTATCACTCCGCCGGAATCGTTTACAGCGGCGTTTTCAAAAGATGCGCAATGTGTCGACGATCCCCTGGGGACGATCTACCCCTCGATGGAGGAAGTGACCCGCGTGTTCTTTCAGGGATACGAAGCCGGACTCGCCGCGCTACAGACCGCTCCCGATGAGATCTTCCAGCGTCCGAATCCAGGACAAGGACGGATTGTCGAACTGTTCCCGACGATGGGCTCAATGCATACGTTCTACTGCGGCGGGCACATCATGATGCATCTGGGTCAGGTGAGTGCCTGGCGGCGGATGTGGGGCTTACCCCCGGCTTGAGTCACAGTACCTGAGGAATCCTTGGAGGCAATCGAGAGGGAGCGGCATGCCACTGGAATCAACGGGCGATTTCCTGAAAATATTGGAAGCGGAGGGCGAGCTGCTGAGGGTTCGAGCCGAGGTGAACCTGCGGTATCAGATCGCAGCGGTCACGGCGGAGGCTCGCCGACATCCCAACGGCGGCCCCGCCCTGCTCTTCGAGTCGGTCCGCGACAGTCGATACCCGGTGGTCAGCAATCTGCTGGGATCGCCGAAGCGGGTCCAGCTGGCATGCGGTGCTTCGAATCTGACCGAAATTTCCGCACGAATCATGCAGTGGATCAAACCCGGATGGGGGGAATCACGATCCGAGCCCCCGGTGGCGGCCCCGTCTCTGCTGTCACGATTGACGCGGCTGGGCTCGAAGCCCGTGAAGAACGCCTTTTCTCAACAGGTCGTTCGACTGGGGCGGGATGTGAATTTGGAAGAATTCGCGTTTCCCCGACACTTTGAAGGGGAAACCGGACGAACGATTACCGGAGCCCAGTTGATGCTGACCAGTCCCGATGGTCAGCGACGGACGATCAGCTCTCCCGTTCTGGAGATAGCGGGCCCGCAATCTCTGCTCGTGCACTGGCCGTTGTCGGATGAAGGCCCGGATCGCGTCGCCGAACACCGAGCCTTGGGAAAACAAACCCCGGTCATGATTTCGCTCGGCGGTGATCCCCTGCTGTCACTGGCCGCCCAAGGGCCTGCGGTGCCCGACTGGGATGCGTACAGTCTGGTCGGCATCCTCCGGGGACATTCGCTGAATCTGGCTCGAGGCCGGACCGTCGAACTCGATGCCCCGGCGGACGCCGAGATGTTGATTGAAGGGTACATCGATCTCCAGGCGATTCCCGCAGAAGGAACCGTTGCCACAGCGGCTGGGTTCCTGGTCCCGCGAACGCAGCTGGCGGTGATCCGCGTGACGGCACTCACCCATCGGGCCCAACCCGTCATCCCCGTCGTGGTTCATTCGGCGGCGGGCAACGAGACAGATGCCTGGAGCCCGCTGTTGGCCGCCTTGTTACAGCCGCTTCTGGAACGGATCAATCCGGCCATCCGGGCTTTTGAGTTCTATCGCGATGGGGCGGGCCGTCGGATCGGATGTGCCGCGATTGAAACGCGACACCCCGGCCATGCGCGACAGGCCCTCCAATGTCTGGCCAGCTGGCCCCCGTTGTCGGACGTGGTGATGATTGTTGGAGTCGATGATCCCGCGCTGCTGTCCGAACCGTGTCGGCTCTGGGCTGAGGTCTCGCGCCATGCTGATCCGGCACATGATATCTGGTCGATCCCGGCGGTCCGGGACGGGGCCCATCGAGTCTGCCGCGATTTGACACGTGCGGCGACGCTGCTGATCGATGCCACCCGCAAACCCGATCCACGCTCCGGAGATTGGATCGAACTCGCCGAAGATCCCCAGGAAGCACAAGAGTTCGCCGCGAAACTCTGGCAGCAAATCAAGACAAAGTAGCAGCATTCAGCAAGGACTTCCGTGGAAGCCATCGAGGACTATCTGGCCTGCGGATGGGTCAGGAAAGTCGGCTGGGAAGTTATTCCGCGGGCCTTCTGAATGTCATCTCAAGAGTTCACGCCACATCGGCTCCGTGAATTCCCAGGGAGCAGGCGGGATCAAGCCGAGTTGAAATCGTGAGAGTAGTTCGCGGGAGGAGATCGGATCGGGCCGGGCTTGCCAACCACAGGAATGAGCGAGCAGCCCCACCAATCGTTCTGGAGAAACGCCCGCTTCACGCAACTGGGACAGTCGCGTATCTCCATGTCGTTTGGCCAGCCGTCGGCCATCCGAACCAACCACGAGTGGGACGTGGGTGAATTCTGGCGATGGCCATCCCAGAGATGCATAGAGCTCTAACTGACGAAAGGCACTCGGCAGCAAGTCATCGCCTCGACAGACTTCGGTAATCCCCATTGCATGATCGTCCACGACCACGGCCAGCTGATACGCGGGGCTGCCGTCTTTCTTCGCGACGATAAAATCTCCAAGATCCTGATCGACGCGGCAGGTGGATTCGCCTGCAAACTGATCGTGCAATTGCCACAGCCTGTCCGAGGCCCGCCAGCGCCACACGTACGGTTCGGTTAATGCCGCAGCATCCCGGACCCTTCGGCCCGAGCAGGTTCCCGGATAACGAGGGCCTTCCTGCCCAAAATGGGGAGCGCTGGCCGCTGCCGCGATATCGCTTCGTGTGCAGGTACAGGGGTAAACGCGTTCCAGCATCTGCCACTGCTGCAAGACAGCGATGTAGTGTTCACAACGTTCGGTCTGAATATAGGGAGCCTGTGGACCTCCCAAGTCAGGCCCCTCATCCCAATCCAGCCCCAGCCAGCGCAGGTCATCCATCGACTGCTGTACGGCCCACGGTTTGACACGAGGCGAGTCGATGTCCTCGATACGCAAGATCACTCGACCGCTCCGGGCTCGTATGGAAAGCCAGGCGATCAGATAAGTCCGGGCATTCCCTACATGCTGGGCTCCCGTCGGCGAAGGGGCCAGCCGACCGACCGGTAGACGATTCCTCTCTGACGGCTGCTCACTCACGCGATCCCCCCAGATAATGCCTCGAACGATGCTCTGGCCGCTTAAGGTCTGGCCGCTGGCCAACGACCGGCAATCAGATCGACCACCGCTTTCGCCGGGTCATCGGTCGGTCGGGGGCGGCCTCGTTCAGTCTCGACCATACCCGAGCGGTCGATCAGAAACATGCCGGTTCGAAACACCTGCTGCTCCGGGTCAAACAACCCCCACGCGGTATGCGCGGGGGCGGGACGATCATGTCCGATATCCGAGCAGATCGGAAATGGAAATGGCACGGTCCGGTCGGCGGCCTGACGATTGGCATAGGGGGATGCAAACCCCACCCCGACTACCTGTATCCGCGCTGCTTTGATCTGTTCGAAATGGTCACGCAGCTGGGGTAACCACGGATCGCTGTCGGCCCCCTGCTCGCCATCGAAGAAGACCAGCACAATCCGCGTCCGCCCCAGATACCGCTCGAACTTCACAAGCTGGGACTTCTGGTCATACAGTTCAAATCGGGGAGCCAGCCGGACAGGACGCGCGGCATTCTTCCCGGTTGCGGCGGATCGTTGCTGTTGGTCGACCTCGATGCGCCACCAGCACAGCCCGGCGATCACCAGTGCCGCCAGCGGCAACACCAGCACGCGATAACGATGAGCAGGCGACGACATGGGATTAAAACTCTTCGAGGACTGCGGACGGTTCGCGATTTTGACGCACGACCATCCATTTCGCCACTGGGATCTGTTGCTGGAATCTGGAGAGGTCGCTGCGACATGGCGACTGCGGGAGGAACCGGGACCGGGGAAGACCGTTCCAGCGGAGCGAATCGCCGATCACCGCCAGCTGTATCTCGACTATGAAGGTCCGGTCAGCGGAGATCGAGGAACCGTTACCCGCTGGGATGCGGGAACGTACCACCTGCAGGAACAAGGTATTCACGTCTGGCGGGTAATCCTCCGGGGCCAGCGGCTTTGCGGAGAAGCGGTCATTCGTTCGGCCACAGCGACATTCGCCGCAGACCGAACCGAACCGCTTTAACGGCCCGAAGATGGACGTTCGTGGTGTCCATCGGCATTGCGAGGATCGTTCGGCAGGTGCGTCTGGTCCCGATGAAAATGTAATCCGGGACATGCCTGGATGAGAGCCGATAGTCCATCCTCCGAGGCGTGGTCCCCATCGAGATACAGCGACTCCAGCGCGGCGAGCTTCTGAAGGTGTGGTAACCCCGCATCGGTCACAGGTATCTCGATCAAATGCAGGAATCGCAGCGCAGGCAACTCGGTTAAGATCGCTAAGCCCGCATCCGTCACGCGCGGTGACCGGAGTCGCAACAACTGCAATCGCGAATGCCCAGCCAGCATCCGCAACCCCTCATCCGTCAGGTCCGCATCCGGCAGATCGAGTACACGCAGTTGGGGCCACGCTTTGACAGTGGCCAACTGCTCGTCCCCGACCGGCGAATGCCAATGCAGCACTTCCAATTTGGAACAACGGGAAAGCAGATCCCAACCGGTGGTTGGCGGAAGTACCTGCACATCGAGTTCACGCAGCCGGCTCACATGCGGCTCCAACTGCATCAGCTCTGTCGCGGTCACGGGATGATCGGGCAGAAGAATCGCATCGGACTGCTCGCTGGCCAGCCGTTGCAAAGCGATCTGCCAGGCATCCGCGTGCGGCACCGGGGACTCCGGTGATAACGAGGTCAGTAGAATCGCCCCCAGAATAACCAGAAGGACGACCACCACCAGCCGATCACGACCGTGCATTATGCGGCCTTCGCCGTGAGAGTGCGCTGTGAACTCAACCCGGCCAGGACATCATCCGGGGAGGCCGCCTTGGAGACCCGCTCTATGCCATCCATACTCTGCCACCAAGGCCACGCGGTCAGCCCAACAAGCTGCCGGGGACTCTCTGGATCTGGATCGATACCGATCGAATCATCGGCATCAAAAATGATCAGATCAGCCAGTTCGAGCGGTACCAGGGGAGCCCGCCAAGCCCGCAGAGTATCACTCCACATCGCCCGCAAGTCGGGATCCGCAATCCGCAGAGCGGTTCGCAGGCTGAGAACTCGAGGAGCCGCTGGCGGTGCAACAACCTCCGTGTATTCGGGCGTCGGTGGTACATACCGGTCACAGAGCATGCCCGGTGTCCACTGCCGCAACCGTTCCATCGAGCCCTGCCATGTCGTCGCCCGGGGCCACTGCGGATCGGTTCGATTGATCCCCGAGCGATACGGCCCGACTGCATGAATGATCCGGGCAAAGGGAGCTGCCGGCCAGACCGCCTGAAAATCGGCCTCCCGCAACAACCCGGCGGAATCACAAAAAACGACTACGGACCAATTGCCCGAATGAGCGAGGAACGATTCCATCGATTCGAATGGGGTCCAGCCCGCAATTCCCAGGGGGTGGGAACAGAAGGGACCGACCCAGGCACCACCCGGTGGAATACGCAGCAGGCTCATCGATGACACGGTCCCTTCCCTGAAACCGGCGATCAGACTCGAATCAGCGAACGGACTCGCTCACCTACTTCTTCAGACCAGCCTTCAGGATGAACGGAGCGTCCGAGCCCGGAATATACAGCTGAGATTCTGGCTTCCAACCCATGTAGGTCAGAAAGTCTCGCAGGCTGACGATCTTAATTCCTTGTTCCCGAGCTTCCTGAACCAGGATCTGGTGTTGCTTCTGAACGGCCAGGATCTTCTGGATCTTTTCATCATCACCTTCAAACTTGGTCGGGTCACCCACATCACCCACGATCAGCCACTTGGTATTCACGGTCAGCTTGGCATCCGCCGGTTCACGGACCCCTTCATCGTCGACCTGAATGTCAACCTTGGCACCGGCGTTGGCCAGGACATCAAACAGGATCTTGCGGTCACGAGCATCCATGAGCCCGTCTTTATTCAGATCTCCGTTCCCAACAAACGAGAAATACTCGTCGAGACCAGCCGTCCAGGCGGGCGAGAACAGCACGTCCCCTTCGGCGATTGGACGGGTATTGTCTTCTTCCACAATCCGGGCAATCGACGAAGTCTGTTCGACCGTGACGACTTCGATTTTGGCTTTCACATCCTGCGGACCGCGAGCGATGCCGTTGTTTGTCTTGCCATATACGCTGAAGGTCACCTGCGGACGCAGCCCATCCTTGCGCCCAATATCGAGCCACACCAGCCGCAGGGAGTTATCCACATTACGGATCGAACCGTCGGCCTTGTCAAACGAGAGGTTCTGCAGCTCATCCAGCTTCTGTCGCTGGAAATCCACAATCTGGTTCAGACTGCTGATCCGTTCGTCCAGCTCTTTCCGCACGCGAGCCAGTTCGTCACGAGACCCTTCAAGCTCCACTTGACCTTCGCGGTAGTTCTTCTGCCATTTCTGGATCTCCTGATCCTTCTGACGGACCAGTTCATCGCGATCCTTGACCAGCTTCGTCAGGTCGGTTTCCGACTTTTCTTTGTCGGTCTTAAACGTCGCCACACGGTTTTCCGCTCCGGCATCCACCGCCAGGAGCTTCGCACTCACCTGATCCAGATCCGCCTTGTTTTTCTTGCTATCCGCTTCCGCCTGATCGAGAGCTGTCCGCAACGCATTCAGCGTCGCTGAAACCGTTCCCGCAGTGAGATTACGACCATAGGTCGTCAGATCCTGTTGCAGTTGTGCCCGCGCGGAATTCGCGGGGGCCGGGTTCCCGACACCGACCTCGGGCTGGTTGTATCCCATATCCAGCTTGAGCGCATCAATATCCGCCAGTGCGGTCGTCAAGGCCCCATTGACCTTGGTGGCATTGTCCGAGGCTTCCTTGGCTCGAATGTCCGCAGCGTTGAACTCCTTGACGTAAATGATTGTCGTCACCAGGAACAACAGCGTCAGCATCACAAAAAACGCGAACCAGTAGTGCAAGGCACCGGGCTTACTCGACGAGGGGGCGGCCATGGATTTTCGCCTTAGGGATGCGGTCGATTTCGAGAAGGGAGGGGGCGACCGGACAATCTTCGATGGAAAATCCAGTCGCGCCTGAACCCTTATCCCCTGTTTCGGGACATCTTCGATCTGGCTGCACTGGAAATTGGCGGGATGCTACGACAGGTGAGTCGTGCATGGCCCGCAACAACGGCAGAATCGTCGAGTTGAGAATTCCGACGACACAAACCTTTCCACTAATTCAGTCTACGAGGCACATTGTGGGTGTCAAGATCGATTCCCCAGGGAGGTCCGGTAAGCCGTGAACTGCGTGGGTGACTGACTACTTTTCGTCATAAATGGTCCGTCACGCAGGACAACGGTAGCCAAACCGATGAATTCCGGACGTACTTGTCCTCCCCCCCGTAGGCACGCCATGATGTGCGAATGCTTCTTCTTGCTGACAATTCGACGTTGACCTCGTTGTACGCGGCAGCCCAGGCGGCGAACCTGCCCCTCGAGGGCGTCGTGGGCCCCGTTTCGGAAGACAACTTGCCATCGGGGATGCAGCGATTTTCCGCACTGCCGGAAAGCGTTTCCCGTCAATCGGTTCTGGCTGGAGGAACTGATCCGGAGGTCTGGAAACGGATCCCCGAATTTCTACGACAAGGGAGAACGGTCTGGGTGGCCCTGAGTGCCGACCAAGGATCCTCCGCAATCTACCCGTTAATTCCGCTCGACGAAGAATTCCCCGGACGATTGCGACCTATCTGGGAATGCGTGCTCGCCCCCCCCCTGAATGAATTACGACGATTACTGGCCACAGGTGACCTGGGAGCGATCCTCCAATTGCAGTGGGAAACCACCGTGGACGGGCCTCCCTGTTTTCCCATCGAGGAGGCTGACCGCGCGTGGTTGCAGACAGCCGCCGTATTACGCTCACTGACGTCCGCGGAATTTCAACGAGTCACCGCCATTCACAGCGGAATCGGGCCCACAGGGATCACGACCGCCTCGGTCAGTCTGTCGGGCGAGGGGGTGCCGGACGCCATGTGGATCTATCGCCGGGGGAACTCCCCGCGATCAGAATTGACCGTGACCACAGAACGGGGAACGGCTCAGGTGATCTGGAACGGCGACCAATCCCAACTACTAATCAACTGCCGTGAGATCGCCAGTCCGGGTTCCACGGTCTGGCTGGCTCCGGTGGCCACCGCCCAGGCATCTCCGACCGAGAATCCTCCCTCCGAAACAGGGTCCACGTGGACGGATGCCGTGCGAGCATTCGACCTGCTCGACGCTGCCCGACGATCAATTCGCCGGAGGAGAACAGTGGAGTTGCAGTTCGAGTCGACATCTGAACGCAGCCAGTTCAAGACCCACATGACCACCGTGGGTTGCGGACTGTTGCTCGCGACGATGTTCGGGCTGTTTGGCCTGTTGCTCGTGGGGCGTCTCTGCGATCCGCGAGATGCCCAGCAGAAACAGGCCGAAACGGTGGGCTTCGTCCTCCGCGATCAGGACTTCGAGCCGGATTCCGCCCGACTCAACTCACGGGGACGTGAGGGATTGGCCCAGATCATCGTGACATACAACCGGCATTCTTCGTCCATCCTGATCCAAGACGGTATTTCCCGGCCAGATCTGGCCGCTGAGCGGCGTGCCCATGTGGTCACCGCCCTGACGGACGCTCACCTGGACCAACCCGATCTGCGGACATTGACCCGCCCACTGCACGGGGGCTGGTTTCAACGGCTCATGCTGGTGGCATGGGTGATTCTGTTTTTGCCGATGGGTATCTTCCTGGCAATTCAACTCTTGATCACCGTCACGCCGGAGACCCTCCACCCCGTGCGAGAAAGCACGCCAAACGTATAACGCAACTTAACGCTTATAGAGTCTGTAATGGTTTCTCGGGTCGTGCCTGTTACTCGATGTGCAACTGTCATCCGCCAGAAACGCTGTGATTTATCCCGATTCAATTCTCAGGCGGCTGCCAAACGCAGGCCGTAAGATACGGTTCTAAAGCGGTCATTCTCAATGACAGCTATCCGTGAGGGCCAAACGATGACAAAGTACCGCATTGTGGCATGTGATGACCACGCACACATCACCTGCACTCTGGATATGAGTTTGAGACGACTGGGCTACGATATTGAGACTTACCCTTGCGGGGAGCTGGCCCTCGAGGCCGTTCGCCGCGAGCCCCCAGCCCTGTTGATCACCGACTGTCAGATGCCCAATGGGATGAATGGACTGGAATTGTGCCGCAAGATCCGAAGCGACGGACGCTTTGACGGCATGCCGATCATCATGTTGACATCCAAAGGGTACGAACTCTCGGAAGAAATCCTGAAGCGGGATCTGCATATCGCGGCCATGATCGGCAAGCCGTTCAGTCCCCGTGATCTGGCTCGGCTGGTCGAGACCTTGATCATCCCCCAGCTGGCTTCCGTGTAACGCCGAAGCTTTCTCAATCCACTTCATTGCCGATAACTGGCATGACATTGAGTACACGTTTCCAACACCCGCTGAACGGCGAATTGGACAGCTGGTCGATCCTGGGAAATCATCGCCTGAGATAGCACTTGTGCCTGATCCGCAGCTTGCTGCATGATCAACTGGTACCCGGCATCGGGGCCGACTTTCTGGCGAGCCAATTCGCGAAACTCTTCAGCAAGTAACACAACCGCCACCCGCTGGGGGTCCGTGACCCCGTCCAATGACGGGACACTGTTTTTTGTGTCACCAGGAGCCTTCAAGAATGCCTCTCCGCCGAGTGCTTTCCATTGATGGTCGATCCGCACCATCGTAGCTGCCAGCGGTTCGACTTCGGCTTGGGCCGTCAACGGGCGAGAAGGGAGTATGGGCGTTTCATACTTACGAATGGCATCCCACAAACCGACATATTCCGGCTTGGTCCCAGCCAACGACAACAGCTGCAAGCCCGCCGCCTGGCTCAATTTTCCCGAAACGATCCCGGCATAAGCAGCGGCCGCAGGGCCCCGGTGTCGGCCATGATGGCAATGGACATACACCACGGCATCACCCGCCATCCGCATGGCCGCAGCCAGGTCGGCCTGTGATTGGGGAGGAATCCCATCGTAGCCAATGGGCAAATGCACATAACGCATCCCATACCGGGCCGCCCACTCGTGATTGGGCGGTTCAGCATCCACGCTGATGACCACCCGCACCCCCTCCTTGTGTAAGGCCGCAAACGCCTCTTCATCAGCGGGCTGCCCGCCACACAGCAGCCCGGGAGCGACTTCCATCAGGTTCTCAATCCCCGGTAGCGGCTGGAGAACCAGGGGTGCCCCACTGTTGACTGCGGGGACTCCCCGGCCCACACCGATCGAAAACGCCCTATGGGCCAGCGTCGTCGTCACCCCCAGTATGACAACGAGCAAAACCACGAGTCCCGTGTGTGACTTTTCCATAGGTTGATCTACGTGCGATTCGAGAGATCCGTGAACACCCGTTGGAAAAATATCAGCTTTGCATGATGTTCGAAACCAGAAACGGATTCTCGACGTGCGATCCCATGCGACCTTCGCAAGCCTCCATGAAGACAAACATCGTAAGTCGATGTCGCAAGGATGTCTTTGTCTGACCATCAAAATGGTCAGACACGCACTCCCACGGACCAATAGCATCCATTGCCCCTGCGTAATGCGATTCGGTGTGTTTTAACACTTGAATGCGGTTCGACCAAATCGTACCGGAAGCACTGCTTATTACAGTGAAGGCACTTTCGCCCCAAATGTCACGGACTCGACGCACCCGGGACTCGCGGTTCCGAATAAATAGGAGCGTGCCGAAAGGGCGTTTCCAGGACCAGCACACACATCACCGTGAAGTACAACCGCCCCGCCCCTTCGCTCCATTCAAGAAATGCTCCGCGAGGCTTCGTCGGATGCCAGCTGCCGCCCGTCTTTCCACCCGCAGCTTGATGCTTCAGCAACAGACCCTGCGTTCGGGAAAACCAGTTTTTCCAGGGGTCTCCACCCAGGTTATGTAGTGTCTGCGCCGTGTAGTACCAAGCATAGACATTGCGCTGCCCCTCGGCCCAGACCGGGGCGTTGACCTCGGACAGCAGGAACGCCTGCCCTTTTGAAAACGCTTCGTAACCGCGGGGCCAGCCCAGCCACTGCCGACACAGCAGCCCCTCGGCGGTCATCGACCAGAGCTGCTCCGGCTGAGCGGGTTCGTCGGGACGGTAACGATATTGCGAGGCATCATCATTGGCGACTTGGGCGTCATCGAGAAAGGAACTGGCCAGTTGAAAGGTCTGATCCGGGACTTCGATCCGGGCCATCCGGGCCGTATGCAGGGCCATCAATGCCCAGCCCGTCACGGAGACATCACCCATTCCATCGGATTCCAGGGCACGGTACTTCCATCCACCGCGAGAAGGGTTCTGTGCTTCCACGAGAAAACGGACGGCCTGTGTCGCTGCCGGTCGCAACGACTCATCTCCGGACAATGCCAGCGTTTCACACAGGGCAATGGTCCCCTGAGCATGCGAATAAAAGTGTGCTGAACGGCCCAGTTCCTGACTGTCGAATAGATCGCCATCGGACTTCTGGTGGGACACCAGCCAGTCGATCCCCTTCTTAACCGCCCCCGCATGTTTCCCGGCGGCTGGGGTATTGCCGTCCCCCAACAACGCTAGTAACGCCAAGGCTGTGGCACCGGAATCCGTGTCCGCTTCGCGGCTGGTGGCTCCTTCCGGGTAGGGCCCCGTCATCATCCAATGACCATCCGCCTGCTGCTGCTTCACAATCCAGACGAGGGCGCGATCCAACGCCGCACGGGCATTCTCACTGGTTTCACCCACCGGCCCCCGCTGGAACGATGGAGCCATCCGATTCTCCAATGTCCGCGTCACATCCACGGGCTTGACCGTTGGCTTGGCGTCGGGATCCGCTCCACTCACCGGGGCCATCGCGGCCTTGCGGGCCGCGGAAGCCCGCAGTTCATCTTCCAGCGAGATCGCTTCGATCATGACGGGTGGAGCACTTTCCGAGGCTGCGGATTTGGCAGCGACCGTGGCCCACCCCAACTCGAGGGGGTCGGCATCCCGCACTTGGCGGACCGTCAGGACGATCAGTGCAAAAAACAGCCCCAATAGTAGATGTATCCCCAGGCTGACACCCAGACCAGGCAGCGAAGCTTTCAGATTCTGCCGCGAGCGAGAAGAAGTGCGGGCAAAGAGTTCTTGTTGAATCTCCAGCCAACTGCGACCGGGAGCCGCCTTGGAAGATGCGGCCCGGGCAGGCTTATTGATCGGGCGAGGCCGACCCGATTCGGCGGGACCGGACATAGACCAGCCTGTCGAAGAACAATGGGCAACAACCAGACAGCTGCAGGATAACGTGTCACATCCTGATCAGCGAATCACCTGGAAACGAAAACGGTCCGGGTAATGACTCCCGGACCGTCGATGCCATTATGCGGTCTGCAACATCGCACACGGCGATTCTGCATCCGGATTACTTCTGAGCCAGAACCCATCTGCCAGTGGCATCGTCCTTCTGGAACTGCTCACCATGGAACAGACACTGGTACAGCACGTTGCGGAACTTCTCGGACTTGGACTTGTAGCCCGCCTCCTGCACCTTGACGCCCAGTTCATCGACCGTCAGGCCCTTCTTGGCAACGTTCAGCTCCTGCTCAACGTACTTCGCCAAGGACATGGCATTCTTCGCCCGGCGTCCCCGGCGAGCCAACTTCTTACTGACCGTCCCCTTGGGACGTCCACGACGGGGATGATCGACTTCCGATTCACCTCCCAGGTTCGTGATCTCACGGTTGAGGTTTTCCAAGTCGGATTGCAGCTTCACTCGTTTGGCGACGAGATCACCGAGTTGATTCTTCTTCGTTGCGAGCAGCTTTTCCAACTGTGCCACGGTCAGATTGCGCACTGCAGATGCTTTAGCCACTGTATCCCTCTGCTACTTCGGTAGTTGAATTAGGAACCGGCTCCTAATATTCACGACACGATTAGCATAGTAATGATTCGTCGAGCATTCAAGTAACCAATCATCATTACCAAAATATGGCGAGAGAGTGTCTGCGTCAGGAAAATAGGTCGTGGGGTAGGCGGTCTAGCCTGCCCCACGATTTCAAGGAAAACCATGCCCTGTGAAGCGTGCGACAGACAAGATTGTCTGCCGGACCTCCTTGCTGACACACACACACACACATGAAGTCGCATCGTCAACGCCAGTGACCGAAAGCCACCCCTCCTCCAGCGATAACTTTAAGACACCATCGGCGTCTCATTGCGTACGATTTGCGGCCTACGGCTTCCTTGCCAGATCCAAGAACACAATCATGGACGGGTTTCCGACCGGGGTATAATGCCCTGTGAAGACAAGCCCCCCCGATTCGAGATCGATTCGGAACACGGTGACATTGTCGGCCCGCTGATTACAGCAGTAGAAGAACCGCCCCGTCGGGTCGAAGTTAAAGCTGCGGGGGTAATTGCCCCGGGTGGGCACATCGTCCAGATGTTTGAGAGTGCCCTCCGGGCCGATTTGGAACACCCCGACCGTGTCGTGCAGACGGTTTCCCGCGTAGACAAACTGACCATCGGGAGAGACCAGTATCTCCGAACAGAAGTTGCTGCCAGCATATCCCGGGGGCAACGTGGAGATTGTCTGGCGAGCTTTCAGGTGCCCCTGGTCGCCCTGATAATCAAACAGCACGATGGTCGATCCCTCCTCCTGAATCGAGTAGAGCCAGCGTCCATTCGGGTGAAAGTGGAAATGCCGCGGACCATCACCGGGAGGCAGCGCCACAATCAGCGGATCGTTAGGCCGGAGTTTCCCGGCCTTGTCATCAAACTTCCAGACGTAGATCCGATCCTGCCCGAGATCGACATGGAGCACAAATCGTCCCGAGGGATCGGACTGAATCATATGGGCATGCGTCCGATCATGACCGCTGAAGGCGAAGCTACCCGGCGGGGCGTGCGGGGCTCGAGTCGGGCCGACTCCGCCGTCATCGTGCTGAACATCGCTGGGAGGGCTTAAGCGACCATCCTCCTGGATCGGGATGACGGCCACTGAGCCACCGAAGTAATTCGCCACCAGCAGGAACCGGCCCGAAGGATGAATGCTCACATAAGTCGGCCCTGCCCCACCCGACGGAACCGTATTCAGCAACTCCAGCTGGCCGGTTTGTCGATGAATGGCGAAAGCGCTGACCGTGCCTTCCTGGCCCTTGCCGATCCGGTCGGTCTCATTGGCCGAGTAAAGGTGAGTTCCCGCTGTATTGACGGCGAGACAGCTCGGGCTGGTCCCCATTTCAAAGATCCCCGCGGGAGTCAGCACCCCCGACGATCGATCCACCTGAAACAGATGAATCCCCCGACCATTTCCGGGGGGCAAGTCGACCTGTGTCGGCAGCACATCCTTCAGCGGTGAACTAAACGTTCCCACGTACGCCATCAACGGGGCCTGCGATTCATCGGCTCGAAGTACCGCACTCAGGCTCAGCAGTCCTCCGGCAGTCAGCGAAGCGGTTAGAAACTCGCGGCGAGGTGATGGCGATGGCATGAAGAGTCACCGAGACAGAAGGAACCGATGGAACTTGAATATCGATACCTTCGCGGCCCGACGCCATTCATTCAAGTGAACAAGTCAGAGAAGCAGAATCGGGGGAGTCTCACCAGTTCCGTGTGCCGGGTGAACTCGTCGGGTGTCCCCTCAAAAACAACAAGACACTGTGAACAAACACGGTGTCTTGAGCGAACTCGGAATTTCACAATCCGGCAGAGTCAGAGCATTCAGAAATGACCTTCCCACGGATCACAGGCCGGTGTGACGGGAGTGTGTGTCCTGAAAACGGCAACGGCAGACATTCCTGTCTGCCGTGCCTGATAACCAGTTCACAAACGCCCTAGTTCGGCTTGTCGTTCGCGATGATGAACTCGCGGGCGACATCGGAGCGAATCCCCTGGTTGGCGTCGTAACGCTTCATCCAGTAGGCCAGCTCTTCTGCATCCGCCGGGCGTCCCAGAACCATCTCATGCAGTTTCTGAATGTACTGCTGCTTGTCACGGTTGGCCTGCACGAAGACACTCGGGTGAGCGTAAATGTCGGCCTGCAGGTCAGTGTACGACTCACCCGCGTTGATCGAGTTCTGGTATGCCTGCATTTCAGCCCGCGTCGGGTTCCGCTGCAGCACGGTCTGGAACAGCGTCACGAACTGATCCATGGTAACCTGTTGCGTCGTGTTACCCGTCGTCGGAGCCGGATTCTGACCGTAAGGAGCTGTCCGCTCCAGTGCAACAGATACCGGACGTTGCTGCCCTGCGGACAGATTCAGCACCTGGTAGTTCATCGCGGGATTCGACTGGTACAAGACTTCCTGATACTTCGAAAACACCTGTGCCGAAACGGTGTAGGTCCGCCGCGAATCGATCATGGCCGGATCGTACTCGATCTGGAACGGGATCGTGTTCTGGCGAATCTGATTCGGATTGACGGTGACCTTGGCGATAACCACGGTGGGAGCTTCAGGACGAGCTCGTTCCCGCAATTCGACAACTGTCACGGCACCCTGCGGCAACTGGGCCGTGTCACGCCAGGTGAGCGTTCCGCTGAGCTGACGCAACCGCGAGTCGAGCTGGACCGGCAAGTTGGTCAGCGAACGACTGCGTCCGTCGTAGACCAACATGGAAACCCAGCCATTACTGTCAGCGGATCGCTCGAACTCGGGCGCACAGTCATACAGTGCTCCATTGACATAGCCGACCTGGAATCCGTTGATCGAGATGATCACATCGTTCGGTTCCAGACCGGCCCGCTGAGCGGCCCCGTTCTCGACGACCTTGACGATCTGAACTCCGGTGTTGGTGTCCTTCGAATAAACGCCCAGCCGCCATTTGGACTGCTGGTTCTGGCTGACGGGTTGCGTTGGTGCGATCGTTGCGTTGATTCCGGTACCCGGCAGGGTCGGCAGCAGACGCGTCGGATCATTGAAGCCCGGGCGAGCCGCGTTGTACTCAAACCGCGTCGGGTCGAGCAGACGATCCTGAGTACTGTTCGTGGAAATCTGTTGAACACCAGTGCTCGGAGCGACCACCCGATAATTCGGATCATTGGTGGTCGGAACGGATGTGCGAGCACCGACCCCCAGGCGGGGATCAATGGACCAAGCGGGACTGGCCATCAGGGCCAGGCAGCAGACGAGGGTCAGGCCCCCGAAGAATAGCCGTGTCATGGAATGGACTCCTTCCAGCGATGACGTGTTTGTAGGGCGGTCCGAATCAAACATGATTCAGAATAAAACCGCCAGATGCAGGACGACAGGCGGGCGTTAATTGAGCTTGTCGAGGCCGACAGCTCCCAACGCGGTGTGTGCCGGGCGGGCCGAAATCGGATGGAATCCGGCCTTCACGACATCTTCCTGTCCCATGGCGCTGAACACGTACCGCAGGAACTCCCGTTCCACGTCCCCGAGCGCCTTGTCCGGGGCCTGATTAACGACGAACTGCAACGGGCGTACCAGCGGGTACGTCCCGTGGGCATCCGCTTCGGAATCGATGGCATAGGCCGGCTCGCCCGCCTTCCAGCTGATCGACAGGGTCTTGGTCCCGGGGTACTGATAAGTCTCACCCGCGAAACCGATGGCGGCTGGATCGGACGCGATCGCCTTGACCAGCTTCATGTTGTCAGCGTTTTTGGTGAGCCCCGAGCGGAACTCGCCCCCCTGCAGGATCAGGGTCTTCAGGAAGACCTGAGACCCTGTGGTGTCCGATCGTCCCTGCAGGGAGATGGGCTGAGCGGCCAGTGTGCCCTGCACGCCGAGATCCCCCCAGTTCTTGAACTCCTTCACTTCACCCCGCTTGAGGGTCTGCGAAAAGATGGCGTCGAGCTGGGCCAGGGTGACTTCATTCAGCGGGTTGTCCTTGTGAACAAAAATGGCGATCCGCTCAAGGCTGGGAACGAGCAGCTTCGGTGCATGGCCAAGCTTCTTGGTGAATTCTTCGATTTCCTGCGGGTTGGCTTCGCGGCTGAGCATGCCAATCGTCGCTTCGCCGTTCATCACAGCAGGCATGGCGTTTTCAGCCCCCTTGACCACGATGTTAATCTTCACATCGGGGTAGAAGCAGGTAAACCGGTCGACCCACATGGCCGCAACGTCCGACATTGTGTTGGACCCGACCAGGGTAATTTCCCCCTGCAGGGCATTGATCGGACGGTAGCCGGGCAAGGCCGGGTCCAGTCCATCTGCTTGAGCCAGCCCACTGGCCAGCACCAGACACCCCATCACGGCACGCAATACGAGTTTGAGCATATCCCCCTCCTGGTGAAACCGTTGTCGGCCTGGCTTTCCGAGTCTCCGACACGGTAAAGCAATCCCTGCCAAGTCCTGAAGTCCTGTCCGGCAGGTCTTCAGAACACTGTGCATCGGAACTTATATGGCAATTTCCGCCGATGCCTCAAGATGAGTTTTGAGGTCACGGAGCGATTGTGCCTTGGAGAATCAGCCTGCTCGGTGGCCGACATTCCATTTCGTTACACGCCTGATACAAGATCGTCAGCTTGACCGATTCGCTATTCCCTACGAAATCCTTCGGGATCTGCAGGGTTGACCGCAGTTCGATCGTCCCTTCGTAGACAGAAAGGGGCGTGTCAAAACCTTCCGCGTTGAAGTCATGGCCCATGGGGTAGACGACCGTCCCCAGCGTGGAACCCGATGTGAACTCGGCGGTCAGCGTGGTCGCCTTGCTGCTTTTGGGCTGGGCGGGGTTGGCGTTGATGTGCCATCCCTCCTGGATCTTGATCCGCACGACCAAGGGAAGCGTCGCTCCTGGAACCAGCTTCGAAGCGTCCACCGACGCCGTGGCTTCGAGGATCGGGTGCCGGGCAGCTTCCTCGTCGCTGGGGCGGGCAAAAATCCGCAGGGCACTAGTGGCAGGAGGGGGCGTCGGCTGGGAGGGAGC
>QWPB01000138.1 GCA_003671275.1 Planctomycetota bacterium
AGGTGACGGCTGTTTTCCCATGACGCCATAAATGGCGTTATTTTGTGAGATGATGTGTGTTCTTCTCTTCATATACGGAAATTTTTCACTTTAACCGATCATCAGGAATTAGCCGTCACCACCCGTCATCCGTCACACTTTTGCCTCTCCTCGGTGACTCTGCGTGACCCGAGTGACGAATGTGACGGGTGTCGAGTGGTTGGACCTTCTGTTCGCGGTTGTGAACGGTGACGGATGTGACGGATCAAAAATTCGATCCGTCACACTCTTGGCTGCCTGAACCGGCCTCACTGGCGAAGGCGTAGGCCAGAGCGAGACCTTGCCAGACCTTGCCTTCACGCGTGTGCTGCTTGCGGAAGCCGGATTGCTGGCCTCGGTGTTCCATCCACTGCGAGAACCGTTTGTGCGACTGCACACGCTCGCCGGACTCATTGGCCCAGCGTTTGTACTCGTCGTACAGGTGCTGGCTGGGAACGCGGGAGTCGCGACGGAGGATGCAGCAGTCGGCCAGGAACTCACCGAGCGTGTCCATCTCATCCCGGTAGTCGGCGGTCGCCATGCGAACCTCGGGTGGTTCGCCCAGGCCGAATTGCTGCCAATCGAGGCAGCCTTGAATCGCCCAGTTCAGGATGCCCGGTAGCTCGGCCTGAAAGGCGGCGAGCAGGTCATCCATCGGTTGGCGTTCGGCATCCGGGATACGGATCAGGAACGGCACCAGTCGCAGACGATCCCAGATGGCATCGTCGGTCCCCGAGATGCGCGGCCGATAGTTCGTGCTCAAGAAGATCTTGAAGTGCGGCGTGAACTCGAACCATTCTCCCCGCATGAACCGCGCCACGACACGATCCCCACCGGTGATGTCTTTGACGAGGGCTTCATCCAGGCGGTTGCCGTCGCCGGTCTCGCTGGCCGTCACGAGCCGGACACCACGCAGCCGTGCGAGGTCGTTGGGGATCGTCTCGCCTCGCTTGGCCAGCAGCGTCTGTGTCGGCGTGCGAGCCGTATAACCATCGCCCAGCAGAAGCCGCAGCCCCTCCAGGAACACGGTCTTCCCGTTCTTGCCACCACCGTGCAGGATGAACATGCAGCGCTCAGCGGTCGACCCCGTCAAGGTGTAGCCCACTGCTCGCTGAACGAAACTGACCAGATCGGCGTTGTCGTCCATGATCTGCCTGAGGAACGCTCGCCAGCGAGGACAGTCCGCACCCGGAACATGCGACACCGCCAGACAACGAGTGATCAAGTCCTCGCGGCGATGCGGACCAATCATGCCCGTGCGAAGATCAATCGTGCCATTGGCGCAGTTGAGCTGCCACACGTCGCGGTCCAGGCCATCGGGCCGGATCGGGATATGAGGTTCACTGCGGGCCAGGGCCAGCATTGCCCCAATCCGCGAGGCGGCTTCCGAGACCACCGCGTGATGGTGCAGCAGTTCCCGCTCCTTGGCATCGACCAGTTGGCCGACTTCGGTATAGATACTCAGCACGGTGTCCTTGGCGAGCTGTTCCGCGACGGCGGGTTCGAACGACCAGTGCGTGCCGGTCCAGCCCAGCCACTGGTTGAAGTCGTAACAATGCCGCAGGTTCGCCCCATGTCGACGGACCAGCCGCTGGGCGTTGCCATAGTCCGTGCAGCCCAGTCCACGCAGCAGATCGGGAGCGGCCAGACGGTCGTCCGTGATCTTGGGTTGTCGCTGCCGAACCTCTTCCGCTCCGGCCCGATACCCACTGGAGAACGTGGCCCGTGTCTCGTCCGGCTTCTCCCCCTTCAGGCCACACAGCTCCGCTCCGCGTTCGCAGAGCGTGCGGGCTTCGGTCTCACTGAGTCTCTGCTTGGCGCACTGATAGGCGGCACGGTTGAGTTCATCGTTCCGCCAACCGGGCGCGACGAAGCCCCGCAGGAAGTTGAGTGTGGTCTGATTCAACCGCCGCGACGGCTCAGCAGGAAGCTCGCCGACGAGGCAGGACTCGAACGTGCCACTTCGCCAGACATCGCCGCCTTCTTCGTTTGGATCGTTCGGCAGCCACACCTGCGTGCGCTTGGCCGACTTGGGGAAGCACTCGATATCCCCTCGTCGATTGAAGCCCCAGGCTTTGGCCCAGGCCACGAACTGCTCCACAGAGACAGGCTCCGCCAAGGCATAGTAACAGTGCAACCCCCGACCGCTCTTGCTGGTGAACTGGATCGACTCCGCTCCGAGGAAGCGATCGATGGCCGCTGCCAGATGCACATTCCCGCCATCACCGGCATGGTCATCGAAGTCGCAACAGAACCGACTCACTCGACCGTCGCGATGCGGCACCAGCCCCAAACGCGTGGCCCCGGTGATCGAGTAGCGTCTGCCGTCCTGCGTGATCGAGGCAAACTCTTCGCTCGTCAGCGTGCCAGCCCGGAACGCCGTCACTGCACGGATCACATCATCCGCTCCGTTCACCCAGCCGGGGCCGTCTGTGGTCCCCTTCGTATACAGCAGACTGGCCGTCTCCGCTTCGCAGTGTGGGAGCAACCAGTCGAGTAATGAGATTCGATCAGGCGGTAATGCATACGTCAACGCGGGCCTCCTCTCGTTGGTCAGCTTCCCAAGTCGCTCGCAGCCAAGCTGTCAGCGCACGGACACGAACGTCGTCACTGGGCGGTTTGTCAGATTGAGCAATGGTGAACAGGAACTTGCCGACGCGAACTGCAGCGTCATCCGACGCAGTGGGTCCGGCAGGTTCCGAGGTGGATGAAGTCAAATCAGGTTCCTCCGAAGGGAACGAAGTTGGGACCGGGCACGACAGGGCCAGGCCAATGTGAGTAGGTGGATACCGGGAAATGAGCTACCGGGAACGAGCGAATGTCATTGGCGTGTCCCCCTATTATTGATCTACCGATTTTCGAGGGAGGGCGGCGGAGGTTTTTTGAGAAATGATGCAGATGACGGTTCCTGCCTGCACGAGTGCATTTCGATGTCCCTCTATTATGGAGCTATCAACGAGGGACGGGGGGTGTCGAAAAAATCCGGAAAGATTCCTGAAATTGTCGCCCCGCCGCTCTTTGGGAATCGGGCTGACTCGCGACCAAGACGAGTCCCCCTACTATTAGGCTTTCCAAAAACGGACCGTTTTGGCGACACGCAATTCTGAGAAACCCCAAAATAGTCGGGCTTCGCCACGATCGCACTGTTTCGCGTCGGGGCCGTCCGGGCGTTCCGGGTTGGCGAACCAGACCAGCCCGCCGCCCGTTGCCACATAGGCGAAAAAACGCGGCTTTGGGCGTACGCGGCGAAACCTACGGGATCTGCCAGACCTTTCCGTAATGCCATGTGAAGCTGGTTTTCTCCACACGGGTGATGTGCCTTTCCAGCACCACAAGTCCCGGTCGGACGCTCTTGCCGTCCGGGCGTTTGAACTTCATTCCACGAATACGTCCGGTGATCCCGGCGACCTTGATGATCGCTCCGCTGCCTCGCGACCGCCCATCCTCCCGTACGAACTGAGTCAGCGTTTCGTCTTGGTCCCAGCCTCGAGGCAGGATCGTCGGCAGCACGATGTGCTTCGCGGTCCAGCCGATGTGCGTGCGTTCCCCCTGATACAGCTGCCCGTT
Organism: Planctomycetota bacterium; assembly: GCA_003671275.1. Classification (GTDB taxonomy): domain Bacteria; phylum Planctomycetota; class Planctomycetia; order Planctomycetales; family Planctomycetaceae; genus TH-plancto1. The sequence continues at coordinate 3,586 of QWPB01000138.1, forward strand.
ACAGCGGTTCGCGATCCCATCGAGTGCCTGGATGGGGTGGCAGATCTCGGGATAGTCGGCCAGAAGCAGATCGTTGGCGTCCAGTTCGGTCTTGATCGACTCCAGCATGTCCATTGCATGCCCCTCGTCCGAGCCGATCAGGCACACGAACTCGCGATGTCCATTGAGCACAGCCCAGATGCAGGCACACTCGCAGATCGTCGTCTTCCCGCTCCCACGCGGCATCGCCATCGCGAACAGGCCCCCGTGCAGCACAGCCTGTTCGATCTTTCGTAGCACCTTCAGATGGTCGTCCGACCACTCCAAATGGAACGACTGGGGGAAGTACGCTTCGCAGAAGTACTGAAAGTCGGTGGCTGCCTTCAGCCTGCGTTGCGGGTCCGCAACAGCGGGCAAATCGCCAATATCCCGTCCCTTAGCAGACAGCTCCGCACCCCGGCGAGCGGTCCGGTCCTTGTGATCGTCATAGGTCTGCGGCGGCTCGGGCGCTTTGGGGTGATGCCGCTCCCAGGCCAGCCAGGCGGCATACTTGAACAGGTTGACCCGGTTCTTCTCCCCGATCCGCAGCCCGGCCCGCTCGCGATCGCGGTACACCTGCCGCTCGCTCGTCACCTCACCCAGCGGGGTCGAGTTCAACAGCCGCACCAGTTCGCTTTGGCGCATGTGCGATAGATCAGCGGCCATTGCCACTCTCCCGTGCCAGCCACGCGATGTAGAACAGAATGTTCACCGTCCCATCCGCGTTACGCGGTGCCCCCGCTGCCAGATCGGCCTCGATCTGCTCGGGCGTAATCAAGCGAGACCCGGCGTTCGACAACGCCCGTGCGAGTTCCGCCAGGGTAAGTCGTTGCGGGTTGATGCGACGTTCGTCCGGCATGGGAAAAACCTGCTGAATTCCTGCGAAATGCTCTCGCAGTCGAGTGGATGTCGTTTGGACATCGAGGTAACTCATGTCCGCCGGGGGCGGTTGACGCCTCCGCACCGCTGACGCGGAGCTACGGAGCCTCGAATGCTACGCCCCTTGAACCAACTCCCACCGGGAACCCGTTTCCGGCAACCGGACCTGAACATCACCGGCAAGCTGTTGATGGTGAACGAGTGCCGAGCCCGAGTGCGGATCGACCAACCCCAACAGGAGGTCGAGTTCGCTGCCCCTGACGGCTCGATACGCACGTTTCGAGCGAGCCGCAATCACGAAACCTCCTGGGCCCCGACCGTGTTGGTCGAGGCCCTTTCCTGTTCGCCCCTGTCCGAAAGAGATGCCACCATGCCCACGAAGAAGACCGCTCCCAAGTCCACCAAGAAGGCCCCTGCACCGAAGGCCGCCAAGCCTGCCCCCGCGAAGGCAGGCGCTCCGACCAAGACACCGAAGGCCTCAATGCCCGATGGCAAGCTCAGCCAGCTCGACGCGGCGGTGAAGGTACTGGCCGAATCCGGAACCCCGATGACGACCAAAGCGATGATCGAAGCGATGGCCGCCAAGGGCTACTGGACCAGCCCCGGCGGCGCGACGCCACACGCCACGCTTTATTCGGCGATCCTTCGAGAGCTGCAGAAGAAGGGCGCAGAAGCGAGGTTCGTGAAGGCCGATCGGGGGCAGTTCACGCTGAAAACAAACTCCAAGTCCAATCGAATTTTTTCCCCAGAATGACCTGAACAGGTCATGCAAGGAAAATCCACCACCTTGATACTGTTATTGGCTCGATTGTCCAAAGGGCGGCAGCAGATTGTCGCACTTCGGCGGTCGAATACCTGTTCGGCTTCAAAGTTCGCATCGTCACCACTTCGATGGACGATGCCCTTCACTTCCTTCGTTCAGGAGAATGCACTATGGCATACATCGCGGATCTCACGGTTATCGAAGGTGGATCATCTGACATTAGCCCAGATGATCCGGCGTACTACAAAATCCCAGTTGATTTGAATGCGGGGGCGGGAGGCAGGTTCTTGTACTTGTGCTTCAAGCAAGCTGAGGGCGCAGCACCTGATGACGATCAAGCAGCTATCCGCGGCCTGTACATCATCTCTGGCAATAACGCTGACATTCCAGCTCCAAATGGATTCACCAAATTCCCACTGGACCTCAACAAGGGTGCTGGAGGTGATTTCATTTATCTTTGCTTCACGCGACTTCGAGCGCTCGGTGCTCCCCTGCAAGATGTTTCGGTGGTCGCTGGCGGCTCAGCGAGTGTCCCGGCTCCAACGGGTTACACAAAATTTCCAGTCGATTTGAATAAGGGGGCAGGTGGCGCGTTCATTTACGCATGCTATCGGTAGCCCGATAATCAAGATCGCCGAACAAGGCGGTCAACCGGAGCGGCGGGCCGTGCGTTAATGGTATCTGGCCGCCGCCCGGTTACTTTTGTCGTTAGACGGCGATTGTCGGCGTTAAAGCATGCACTGCCTTATTCCCAGTGAACCTCTCCCAGCGCTGGACAATCACATCGCAGTACAGCGGGTCGAGTTCCATCAGGAACGCGCGGCGTCCCGTCTGTTGAGCGCCGATCAGTGTGGAGCCGCTGCCGCCGAAGAGGTCGAGGATGTTTTCGCCGGTGCGGGATGAGTACTGCAATGCCCGAACGGCGAGTTCGACCGGCTTCTCGGTCAGGTGGACCATGCTCTGTGGGTTCACCTTCTTGACGTGCCACAGGTCGGTCGCGTTGTTCGGCCCCAAAAACTGGTGAGCGGCTCCTTCCTTCCAGCCGTAGAACGCGAGCTCGAAGCACCCCATCATATCTTTCCTTGTCAAAACAGGATGCTGCTTATCCCAGACGATGCTTTGGCTGAAGTACAGACCGTGCTTTTTGAGGAACGGCGGGTAGTTGCCGAGGTTGGCGTACCCGCCCCAGATGTAGAACCCCCGGCCCGGGACCAACACGCGGGCGATGTTGCCGAACCAGGCGTCAAGCAGGCGGTCGAACTCCTCGTCCGACACGAAGTCGTTGGCCAGCGGGCGGTCCTTGGCTCGCAGCTTCTTCTGTGTCGGCTTGGATTTCTCGGGATGACGGGCGACATCCATCGACTGGTGATGCGTCGTCCCCTGGAACGACGAGAGCCCAGCTGCGATGGCATTGTTGGAGCGCGGCTCGACCTTCACATTGTACGGTGGGTCGGTGTTGCACAGGTGGATCGGCTGGCCATCCAGCAGCCGGTCGAGGTCAGCCGCCAAGCTGCTGTCGCCGCAGAGCAACCGATGTTCGCCGAGAATCCACAGGTCGCCCGGCTGGGTGATTGCCTCGTCCGGAGGGGCGGGGATCTCGTCCGGATCGCACAGCCCCTGCTGGCCATCGGGATCGAGCAGCTTGGCCAGCTCGTCCTGGTCGAACCCGAGCAGCCCCAGATCGAAGTTCATCCCCTGCAGCTCGGCCAGCTCGATCGGCAGCAACTCCAAGTTCCACTCGGCGATCTCAGCAGTCTTGTTGTCCGCAATGCGGAGGGCCTTCACCTGCTCCGGCGACAACCCGCGGGCCACATGCACCGGGATCTCCGACAGCCCCAGCGACTTCGCCGCCTTGAGCCGCGTGTGCCCGATGATGATTACACCGGCCTCATCGACGACGATCGGCTGCCGAAAGCCGAACTCGCGAATCGACTTCGCCACCACCTCAACCGCGTCATCATTCAGTCGCGGGTTCTTGTCGTACGGCTGCGGACGGTCGATGGGCCAGGTTTCAATCTGCATTTGGGTGGCAATCATGCTTTGTCCTTGATGGTTGATGGATTGCGTGGCGATTCAGTGCGGTCTGCGTGCTGGACGACCGCACGACAGAGGTTGATGAACTCTTCGTTGGTGAGCGTGCCCTTTGCCCGGTTGACGTCCTCGTGGAGAACCTGGGCATTGGCAACTGTGTGTTGACCACCACGAGAGACTGGTAGTCGGTGATCGAGCGACGCTGTGTGCGGAGTCAGTTCCCATCCGGTCAACGCACAGCAATAGGCATACGAATCCAGTAGACCGAGTACATCCCTCTTGGAAATTGCTCTGCCCTTGGGGGGAGCCACTTCAGGGACCGGCGCCCTTCGAACGCGAGCAGAGGCCGGTTTGTGGCGTTCGAAAGCCAACCATGCGGCATATCGGATCAAATCAACTGATCGCTGTTCTCCAATTCGATATCCGGCCTCCGCCCGATGCCGAAAGAGTTGGCGTTCGCTGGTGACTGTGCCGAGCGGGGTCGAGTTGAGGAGTCGTACACATTCCGACGGTCGGAGTCGGTTCATCGGTTGTCTTGCTTGATATACCTGAAGATTCGCCTCGAACGTTGCTGAGCCCAGTGCTCCCAAGTCAGCATTCGGGTTTGCTGTTTGGCATTTGCCAGTAGGTTGTGTCGAATCCGATGAGCGGCAGTTTCCCAACTTTCGTTCAGACATCGACAACGCTTTCTGCTCACCTTCGTCCCGTGGCTGTTTCGAAGCCTCCACGAGGTCACCATGCAATGGATTTTCCACTGCCATGGGTCCGAGGAAATTCGCTGATTCGCTGCGTCGATCCTGAAACGGTCGATCAGTGAGGGCAGAATCGTCCACCATTCTTGTTGCTTTCCCATGGTTACTGGCCGTGAGAGGGTATGTTTTCGCCTGCAAATCCCGGACACGCGAAAGAATGTGTGGTCATGACCGCTACGGTTCCCAATGGCATCACCTTCGAGGTAGGCCGGGGGAGTACCTATTGGCCATAGGATCTGCCAGCCTGGAACCCGGTATCGGGTCACCTCCCTTTTGGCAGATGCTGATCATGTCCCAACCTCCCGATTGAATTGCTTGATGAAAATTCACCGGACCAACCGGACCAACTTTGACCCGCTGACCGGAACAGACATCGGACCGGGATCGGACCAAACCCATATACATGGGGTTTGGTCCGATCACCTCCGGTCCATCGGGACAACTCAATTTGGTCCGGTCTGTCCCGCTTGGTCCGATGCCCCGATCGGACGATACCCGTCAAACTTTCGACCGACCTTTTCGATCTCACAGGCTTCCGCCAACCCCTCTTCGACGAGCAACTCGATGGCCGACTGAAAGTTGTCGGCGTTCAATTTGGCAGCTGTCCGGAGGGCTTTTTTCGTTTCTCCCTCGGGAAACTTACAGAGTGTTTTCAAAGCCAGTTCACGATGCTTGGACTGCTTCTGCTGGCGGACCTGATCGCGGTGGTGCTCTTTCTCTTCTTCCGCAGCATCCACGCGTCCAGCGTAGGCTTCGCTGGAGGTGATGACATCGACGTTCCAATGCCGTCCCTCGGGGTCTTGAGAAGTGCCCTCATCGACGTTGACGCCCCAGAGGCTGCTGTGACCAGCACTGCCACCGAAGCTCATCCAAAGCTCGTGATGACCGCCCCGATCCGGGTCATACTTCGACCTTCGGTTGATCAGCACCCACTGCCGGATGAACTCCTGGAATCCGGCCCAGGCGATATTCTCCAGTTCGGCGGGCTCGTACGGATCGTTCAGTCCCTTGCGGAGGTGGTGGCAGAGTACCGGGGTGACGCCCGTGTCACGAATCAAATCGGTGAGCGACTTCAAGTAGCGACCGACCACGAACAGATTGGAGGCGTCTTGCCCCAGGCCCACCATCATCATGTAGGTCGGATCAAGAATCAGGACGTCCAGCTGATGATCGACGACGAACTTGCGTAGTGCTGCCAGATGGATGGCGTTGTCCAATTGGGGGACATCGAAAGCCCAGAAGACGTTGCCCTGTTTCCGTAGTGTGGTCTGTTTAGCGACTGCGATGCGACGGGCCGTTTCCTGAATGGTGGCAGCGCCGGATTCCGCCGACATGACGCCGACGCGAACCGCCTTGTTGCAGGGGAAGCGGTCGAGGAAGTGCCCGGCCATTCCCAGTGACAACGCGAGGTCGACGCTGGCTGTGGTTTTGAGTGTCTTCTTGGGAGCGGCGATGATCATCGGCTGCCCACGGACCATGACGCCTTCAACGAGATACTCGATCTCGTAGAGGTTGGAATCAAGTTGTTCGGACGACAGGATGTCGAACGCGAATTCGTCCGGCTTCTTGCCGGACATCATTTGATCCCAGTGATTCTCCATCAGTGCCACGGAGATGTTGTCAGGCTCGTAGCGAGCGACGCTCTCCGCGATCCGTTGGACCTCGCGTGGGGCGAGAGGTGGTTTGCAACGATCGACGTTGGCTGTCAGGAGCGCCGCTTGGATCTCACCCTGTGACATACCCACGCGGCGCATTGAGCCCGCCAGTTTCGCGAGTGTGCCGTTCCGTTGCCCGTCCGGGATATCATTCCCAGGAGTGGTTCTGTTGGCCACACGCGGCAAACTGTGCGACGACGCGGCGTCTGGGTTGGATCTGTCGAGGAGTGCGATCAACCAGTCGGGCGGTTCGGGTAACTGGTCCGGGGACACGTCGAGTTCATAGCCGGGAGCCCACTGGTAGACCTTGCGACCGGGCAGGGCTGAAGGCGGCACGACGAACAGACCGCCGTTGGCCCGAGTGTCGACGTGCGGAGCGATTTCGCTTTGTGTGTTTCTCCAGGCCTTGCCCGCCAGTTGTCGGTAGACGTAGTGCCGCCCGCCGGAGGGGGTGAGCGCCATCGGGGCAACAGCCAACTCGACCTGACGGTCGAGGTCATCGTTCAACCAATTGGCTTCCACATCGATGTCGAGAACGAGCAACCCATCCGTCGGGATGCCGATGTTCGAGGAGGGTTTCTGGGTCCACCAGCGATCGATCTGATTGGGATCGGTCGACGCATCCTTGTACCCATGCTCCGTGCCGGGAATCTTGTCGCCCGACGAGCAGGGGAAGACGGGATAGCCCAACTCGGCGTAGCGCAGAGCGGCCTCATGGACAATCGAACGCTTCACTCCGACCGCTCCTGAGATGCAGTCGTGTGACGGACGATCAGTTCGTGTGCAATTCCCGCTGGCGGGCGGTCATCATTCAGGCAATGCAGCGATTGTGCATCGAGCAAAATGCCCAGACAGGCTCGGGCATGAGCCAAGTGCGACACTCCGCTCTCGGCATCATCGTCCTGACCATCCAGCCACTGGGCCAGATGCCGCTTGGCGGCGGCGATGTAGACCGTGGCCCGGATCTGAGCGGTGCGCCAGTTGTACGGACCGTATTTGCGAGCCCCCAATCCCATCACCACCGCCTCGAGGATCTCGGCGGAGGGTGGGATCAGATGCAGCGGAGGCTTGGTGTCGCCGATGCGGTCCTTGGGGTTCTCAGTCTGTAAACCCAACGCAAACTGTGGTAGCAGATCATGTTCCGTGACCAAATCAGCCTCCCCGGGCGAGTGCGTGCGGGGAGTGCGTTTTGTGTCCCCCTACTATTAGGCTTTCCAAAAAGATGGCGTTTTGGCGACACCACTTTTTCGGATTTTCGAAAGTATTTTTCGGCGTTCAGCGGATGTCGATGCCACGATTGACGTTCCGCTCAGCAGCGTGAAAAGTGATTTTCTTTGACAGGCATTGAAGCGAGAATTAGACTACTCGAAGAACAGGCGTTCAGTCCTGTTCCGGGTTGTTTTGAAGTGCAGTTCGTCATGAATCGAACGCGTTCAAGCGGCCTGTGGTGACCATGTCCGGCAGGGTTCCGGCCGCGTGTTGACCGCTGTAGGTGTCAACGCCCCACGAGAGAGAATGACGTCATGACGTCCTCATTCCACTCGTGCGCATATGCGGCATTGGCCTCTTTTTTTCGCCGACCGCTTATCGCACTGCTGACGAACTGATTCCAGTTCAAGCTGCTCTGAATCCGTAGCGGATCGCCCTGCGCAGGGGTGGTCTGCTGCGCTGCTCATCTCCAGCCATCTCTGGCGCAGCGGGACTGCTGCAGTACGTCCCATGGAAGGTTACTTACGAACATTCATCCCTTGAGGAATCACTCATGTCTCGGCATTTTTCCATCCCCACCGTGTTGCGTATGGTTCCCAACACTCTCCTGCGGAAGTTCTTGACCCAACTGCCTCATTCCTGCGACGGCATCGACTGGGATCACATGGGCGAGCGACAAGCGGAAAGCTTGGTGCATCTCCTGCGGACGTGGCCCGCTGACGCGCGAGAGTTCGTCGAAGGTGTGCTGCGGAATGTCTTCGAACTGGCGTGCGAATCAGGACACCAGGCGTTGCGAGAGGCCGCCGTGGAACTGCACCAGCAATCCCACGTCCTGCTCGCAATGTCGCAGGGCAGCTTGTACCAGCGGGCCATGTGGGCCTGGCTCGAAGCCCCCGAAGTGTTCGAAGCCGCGCTGGCCTACTACCAGATTGAGCACCGACACGGCTGGCGTAAGCGAGATGATCTGCCCCGGGTGACACCGCACACGGATCGTCATGCTCTGGAATGCCTCGGCAAAGATATCTCCCTGCTGTTGCTCAGTGAGCAGGGACGGGGCCAGCACTGCACGGTGGAGTACTTTCAGCGGGAGAACGGGATCGATTACTTCTGCTGCTATCCCGACGATTTCGTGCAGACAGTCTCCCTGCATGACGACGGAGGTCAGCTCACGACCCGCTCGGTGCGACAGACGTTTGAGATCATGTTTGCATATCACCAGCCCACGGGGACGTTGGAGACATCCGCAGCGTTGCCACCTCATATGAAAGGTCCGCTGGAGGAGTCGTTTGCCTGGATGATCCTCGATACGGGGATCGGCCCGCGTGTCCCGCGCCAGGTGTATCACCTCGATCGATTGAAAGATCGCGGCTTCCAGCTCGACACGATTCCGACCGACGAAGTGCAGGTGGAACTCAAACGGGTGAGGCTCGACCTGCCTGGACACAACCGACGGATCACACTGGAGTCCCGCATCGGCGAGTCGACGGATGTGCTGCGCATGGTGGATGAGTGCCTGAACGAGGATGAGGTGCCTCGCGACAGGATCCAGATCACCTCCGCGACGCTGCGATTCCTGTTTCGGCGAACCGCTCAACGTCGAGGCGGCTCCGTGACGATCGATGTCTCCGCACCGAACGTCTGCAACCTCCGGAGCCAGTCTCCGGAACGGGCGGAGGTCGTCCGTCGACATCTGCGGATGTGGAGGATTGCCCATGATTGAGAGGGCGAATCCGGGTTGGGAAGACGTTCTCTGGTCGATCGACTCGCGCCATCCGGTGATCCAAGGGGACGCCATTCGCCATTGGCCACCGGAACTCGTCGACCAGCTGATGGCAGCTCGTCTGCTCACCGAGCTGCCGCTGGGAGACGAGATTGCCTGCCCGGAGTGCCCGGAAGCTCCGTTTCGGCGAGTCATCTTCCGGGATGGCCCGCAGGGCACACGAGCCATGCTGAGTTGTCCGCAGTGCGGAGTCTATGAGCTGCCGCCGGGGTGGCTGCGTCGCTGGAAGGTCGAGCGTCTGGCCTTCTTGACTCTGTGTCTGCAATCGCTGTCCCTTTCAGGAAAGGCGGTCGAGCAGTGGCCCGACCGCCTTTGGCGTTTGGGGCGTATGCCGTGCGGTGAGAGTCATTGGTCGGTCTGGCTGGGGATGAACTTGCGAGAACGGGATGCGGCGGACGTGCTGGCCCTGTTACCGCAGCGAGCGTTGCTGTTGGTTCCTACGCGTCTACCGAAATGGGCGGCTCCCGAGGGCCTCATTATGGGTTCGATCCGAGAACTGACGCATTGGAAGACCGGATTGATCCGGTGGGATATCGATCGTCTGCAGGAGATGCTCGAGGTCGAAGATGCAGCAGATCGCATCCAGAAACCTGCTCCCACGCGACGGCAGACCAGAGCCGCCGATATTGAGGCATTGGTGGGAGAACTGAAGCAGCATCTGCGGGCCGCGCGCGACCATGCCTACCACACGCTCGATGCCAGCGGTGTTCCAGCGTTGCTCCCCCGACCGTCACAGAAGGATCTGTCACGGAGGATCGGGGTGACGGAATCTCGGATCAGTCGATCGCTGAACGATCCCGAGGCTCAGCAGCTGCAACTGTTGTGGAACCTGGCGGACGATCTGGACGGTGTGATGCGATTCGGACGGTGAATTGCAGTTTGCACCGACAACTGCAACTGCAATTCGGAATTCTGAGAATCGCTGGGTTCAGTCAGGCAAGGAGTTACGTCGAGACCAGAGAAATCATCGCACCAGTATCTGCAATTCCAGCGGGGGGTGTCGCAGTGCAACGGGCACTGCAATCAACACCCTCCACTGGAGATTGTCATGTCGTCAGTTGCTCCTGCCTCCACCACTCCTGCGATCGATATCAACTACGAGCTCACAAAGGGATTTGCCGCCCGCTGCATCCGGCTGAAAGCCAAGCGGATGATGGGGCACACCTCGCTCAAACCCGCTGACCGCGAGGATCTGTGCCAGGACCTGTCACTGGCAGTTCTTCAAGCACTCCCCAACTTCGATCCTCAAGCGGGGGATTGGGAGTCGTTCGTGTCCACCGTAATCGAGCGGCATGCAGCACGCCTGTTGATTCGTCGGCGGGCGGATAAGCGGTGCATCGGAAATGACATCGGCTCGCTCGATGTACGAGTTCAGGATGCCGAGGGCAATGATGTCTCTCTCGGATCACAGATCAGTTACGAATCTCGTGACTCAACGGTCGGGCAGTACGGCTCGAACGGCGTGCAAGCATTCGAAGCCGCCCATGATGTCCGTGTGATGTTGGAATCAGCGACGCATCGCACTCGTGAGATCTGTCAGGCACTCGCGGAAACCAATGAACGAGAGGTGATGGAGCGGTTCGGAATCACACGTCGAACGTTGCGGGCCCACCTTCACCGGCTCGCGAAGAAGCATGGATGAGGAAACTATTTTGGGGATTCCGAAAAATCCGTGTCGCCAAAACCGGCTGAAAGTGGAAAGCCTAATAGTAGAGGGACACACAAATGACACTTCACGAAAGGACAGAGATGAGTCTGCTGCAAGCCGTCCAAACGGGACGATCTGAGATGCCCCGACGAGTAATGCTGTATGGGGTCCACGGGATCGGGAAGAGTACCTTCGGGGCGATGGCTCCGAATCCGGTGTTCATTCAGACCGAAGATGGTCTGGCAAACCTGGACGCTCCCCGGTTCCCGCTCGCCAAGTCGTTCGAGGAGGTGATGGCCGCTCTCATGGTGCTCTACACCGATGAGCACTCCTACCAGACGCTGGTCATCGACAGCCTCGATTGGCTGGAGCGGTTGATCTGGGCCGAGGTCGTGAAACGGAAACCAACGACCGAGAAGGGTCGCCTCGTCACCTCGATCGAAGACTACGGGTTCAGCAAGGGATATACCTACGCCCTGGAGCCGTGGCAGGAAGTGTTCGATGGGCTCGACGCTCTGCGGAACGAGCGGAAGATGATGATCATCTTGATCGCTCATGCGAAGATCGAGCGGTTTGAGAACCCGGAGACGGAAGCGTACGACCGGTACTCACCGCGTCTGAATAAGCACGCCTCTGCCGTGATCCAGGAATGGTGCGACGAAGTGCTGTTTGCGACCTACAAGGTCCACACGCGGCAGACGGAGGAAGGGTTCGATAAGACCCGTACTCGCGGGATCGGCACCGGAGATCGCATTCTGCGAACGACCGAACGTCCCGCTCACATGGCGAAGAACCGCTTGAATCTGCCCGAAGAGATGCCGCTCGATTTTCGGGTGTATGCCCAGTACGCGAATCTGACCGCGTAGTTCTATGACTTGCTTTCGGCCTCGTGCATTCGCCGACGGCCTTTCCTTTCCCAGACCCACTGCGCTCCCGTTGCGCGCAGTGAGCACTCACACCTTCATGCTGGAGTTGTCTCATGGCTGACTTGCGAGGCTTCAATGCCAACACTGTGGAACCGACTGATTCGTTCGATCCAATCCCCGCTGGGGAATACCTCTGCGTCATCACCGCTTCCGAGGAGAAGCCGACCAAAGCAGGGACGGGTTCCTACCTGCAACTGGAGTTCGAGGTGATCGACGGACCGTACAAGGGGCGCAAGCTCTGGGAGCGGTTGAACCTCAACAACCCGAACGAGACGACGGTCAAGATTGCCCGGGCCTCGCTGTCGGCCATCTGCCGGTCGATCAACGTGATGGAGCCCAACGACAGCTGCGAGATGCATGATCTCCCACTGCTGGTCAAGGTGCGGACCGAGAAACGGTCCGACACCGACGAGTTGTCCAACGTCATCAAGGGCTATCGCTCTCGCACTGCTGCTCAACCTCTGGCCGGTGCCTCCCCCTTGATGAGCAACCCTCCCACCTCCACCCCCGGAGCTCCGCGCAGCGGTGCGCAGGCACAAGGCTCCGGAGGAGCACCGTGGAAACGGAACTGATGGCTGAACCTGGGGACATCGCTATGTCCTTGCTGCACAGGTCAGCACGCGCGGTAGCCCCGCTTCAGTTTGTGCTGCCGTTCCCGCCGAGCGTTAACCGGTATTACCGGCATGTGGGCTATCGCACGCTCCTCAGCCGCGAAGGTCGAGAGTACCGCTCCCGGGTGCTCTCACTTCTCGCGGGGCGGGTTCAGCAGCCTCTTTCAGGTCCGCTGCAGGCGGAACTGCATCTTTATCCCCCCGATCGACGACGACGCGATTGTGACAATTTTCAAAAAGGCGTTTGGGATTCGCTCCAGCACGCCGGGGTGTACCACGACGACAGCCAGATTCGACGGCTGATCATCGAGAAGCATGACCCGACTGGCCCTCCCCGCGCGGAGGTCACGTTGCTGGAACTCTCTCCGACACCACAGGCACAGAAGGACACGCCATGCACGCCAATGACATCATCGATGACTTCGAAGAAGAGCGGGACCACTACGACGCGCTCGTCGAGTCGGTCTCGCGCCTCCAAGTCACCGGCGACGAGGGAACAGACCACGACCTCTCTCCCGATGAAGCCTGTGAGCTGATGTGCGACATCGTTCGCGAGCAGTTCTGGGAGTGGGTTACGACGAACCCGCACAGTCGTCGGTTTAAGCCCCGTGTCCGCGTGTATGAGGTCCGTGACGAATGCTGACGCTCAGACCTTACCAGCAGGATGCGGTTGAGGCGGTGTATCATCACCTCCGGAATTTCGACACCAATCCGGTCGTCGTGTTGCCCACGGGCTGTCACGCCCAGGGGCATCCCATTCTGATGTTCGACGGATTTGTGCGGCCTGTTGAGGATGTGCAGGTCGGAGACCTCATCATGGGACCGGACAGTCGACCTCGCCGCGTTCAGGCGCTCTGTCGCGGCGAGGATGAGATGTACCGGATCACTCCCCATCGTGGAGAGCCATTTGTCGTGAATGGCGACCATGTCTTGTCGCTGGTCTGCACACGAGAAGGCAAACGGTTTCCATCGAGTCGTCAAGGAGGCGAAATCGAGGAGATCACTGTCCGTGACTACCTGACCAAGTCGAGGTCATGGAAACACCTTCGCAAGCTGTACCGCGTGCCGGTCGAGTTTCAGGTCCAACGAGACCTTCCCATCCCTTCCTACATCCTGGGACTGTTGATTGGTGACGGTTGCTTGCGTGGAACCGTCGAGCTGACCACGGCGGATGCTGAGATCGCCGACGTTTGGGAGAAGTACGCGCTCAGCATCGGTGCGATCACGACCGTCAGTGACAACGGGGGAAGGTGTCCGACTTATTCGCTGGTGTCTGAGCGAGGGAAGTACAACATCGTCACGGAGTCTCTGGTGCAACTCGGATTAGCCGGATGCGACTCCGGGACAAAGTTCATTCCGGAGTCCTACCTGACGGCCAGTCGTCCTGACCGACTGTCGTTGCTGGCCGGGCTGATCGATTCGGATGGTACATTGCATCACAGTGGGTTCGAAATCACCACAGCGTCCCGTGAACTGGCGTCGGACATCATCTTTCTCGCTCGCAGCCTGGGCTTGTCCGCGAATGTCGTCCGGAAGTACAGCTATTGCCAGACCGGGGCGGGCAACTGGTACTTCCGTATCCTGATCGATGGTGGTTGTCACGAGGTTCCCTGTCGGCTTCGCAGGAAACAGGCACCAATTCGCAAGCAGCGGAAGTGCGTTCTCCGGACTGGATTCGAAGTCGAATCCTGCGAACGAGCACCATTCTTTGGATTCACACTCGATGGCGACCATCTGTATGTCGATGGCCACTTCGTCGTCCACCACAACAGCGGTAAGACCCCGGTCATGGCGACGATCTGTCGTGATGCCGTTGAGACTTGGAACGGTCGCGTGCTGGTCCTCGCTCACGTCAAAGAGCTGCTGCAGCAGTCAGTCGACAAGCTGCGACAGGTTTGTCCTGACCTGCCGGTGGGTGTCTACTCCGCCGGGCTGAAGCGACGAGACACCGAGCATGCGGTGATCGTGGCCGGGATTCAGTCGGTCTATCAACGGGCAGCGGAACTGGGAGCGTTCGACCTGATCCTGGTCGATGAGTGTCATCTGATCCCCGCTGATGGGGAGGGGATGTATCGCCAGTTCCTCGCCGAGGCGCTAGCCCTCTGCCCGCATCTGCGCGTGATCGGATTCACCGCGACGCCGTTTCGCCTCGATGCCGGTCCGATCTGCCGGCATGACCATTTCCTCAATGCAGTCTGTTACGAGATCGGCGTGCGGGAACTAATCTGCGATGGGTTCCTGTCGAAGCTGACGAGTAAGGCCGGGATTGCGAAGGCCGATACCTCCAAACTCAAGTTGCGAGCGGGTGAGTTCGTCGCCAGCGAAGTCGAAGAGGTGATGGACGATATCCGGCTGGTCGAAGCGGCTTGTGCCGAGATTGTCGAGATGACGAAGGGCCGCCAGTCGGTCCTGATCTTCGCCAGCGGTATCCGGCACGGACAGCACGTCTGCGACATTCTGCGTGAAAAGCATAGCGTCGAGTGCGGGTTCGTCACCGGTTCGACTCCCGATGAAGAGCGGGACGAGATCCTGGCCCGATTCCGTGACGACACAAACGACAGTCTGTTCGAACGCCCGCCGCTGAAGTACCTGTGCAACGTCAACGTGCTGACCACCGGGTTCGATGCTCCCCACGTCGACTGCGTGGTCCTGCTGCGACCGACCATGTCTCCCGGACTGTTCTATCAGATGGTCGGTCGCGGCTTTCGCCTTTGTCCTGGCAAGACGAATTGCCTGGTTCTCGACTTCGGCAACAACGTGCTGCGGCATGGGCCGGTCGATCAGCTGCGCTCTCGGGAAGAGGGGAAACGTGACGGCGAAGCCCCGCGGGCC
>QWPB01000143.1 GCA_003671275.1 Planctomycetota bacterium
CTATGTGTCTCGCAAACATCCGGACGAAGGGATGCGTCGGCACAGCTGGATGACTCGCAATCTGGTCCCCGCCTGGTTCTCCAATGACAACGTGCATCCGAGTGGGGATCATGTTCCGTACTTGGCGAATCGATTTGAGCGAACCGCGTTGCGGGAAGAATCGGGAACATTGCCCTTGGTGCCGTTTGTTCGTGTCCCGTATTACATTTTCCTGGGACGTAAATCGTCCGGAACCACAACGGGCTCCTGACGGGGAGGTTCCTTTCCTGGACATCGCTGAAGAAGGAGCATGCAGAGGAACAGTATCCCGGTAACCGATCCGCTTCGAGCAATCGCCCCTTCAAACCTCAAGTACATTCCCGGCCCAGTTTCCTGCATCGCCACGCTGAATTAGGTGATCAGCCCACAGCCTGTTGATGCTGAAATGGACCAGAAATCAGCCTCCCTCCTGAGCCGATGCCCCCAATCGTAGATAATTCGGTCGACCGACACTGGACATTGTCGCCAGCAACGTTATAGTTCTCTCCCCTGCCCTCGGGCAGGACACAACGCGGGGTGGAGCAGCCCGGTAGCTCGCGAGGCTCATAACCTCGAGGTCGCAGGTTCGAATCCTGTCCCCGCCATTTTGATGTTTTGCAAAACTTCGCAAAACTTCGCAAGCCCCGGCAATGCCGGGGCTTGTGTCGTTTTCTGGCCCCATCGCTTGCAGCCCGATTTCTGCCGTTTCTGACGTGTACTGCGCCGCTTTTTCTCCACTTCGAACAGCTGCGTCGAAGTGTTCATCCGTGGTTATCAAGTCGTGCTGCATGGCGACCTTGGGAGTATTTCCCAGCCAGCCGGTCACCACGTGAACCGGGTACGTCTCCACGAGTTGAGTCTCCCGACTGGCTCGCAGATTCTGGAACACGCGGGGCCAGGGCCGTCGCCCTGCTCGGCGGATGAACTTCAAACAGGTGGTCCGCAGATTCGAGTTGAGCCAGCCCGCAGATTCCGAATTCCAGATCCCTCAGTTGATGCAGGGGGCCGAGTATGCCACGGAGCAACTTATCGAGTGCGGGCTTCCAGGGCGTCGCACAGTGACAGCAGCTCGGTCACCTTTGCGACGATTCCTGACCGGCCCGCAAGCTTCCGAAACTTCTGAAGCCGTGTCCGATTGGCCGGGTCGAGCGATGGGACCACGATCGAGTCTCTTGTGTGGTGTGGGGCTGTCTTGAGTGTCGCCTTTTGCTCCGCAAAAGTGCGCCGCCGGAGGAGTGGACTTTCGAATCACGACCAACGTGTGGGCACACTCAGCCCGCGCACGACGCTATTTCACGGAGAGAAAGACGACCAACAGATTGACTTATCCGAAGGTAAAGACTCGGGCGCGGTGACCGGTTCCTTTGTAATTATCATGAACTTGGAGGTGCAGAACGATGTGGAGCGGGACTATCGCGAATTGAAGCAACGTGCTTTCTGGATGCATCCTGAAAACGCACGGTCATACTTGCAGGTAGCATCTTAGAAGCAAATTCGGAAACTATTTCTCACAAGCACAGACAGGAATGTCTGCGCCACGACAACAGGGGGACTGGCATTCCTGTCGGTCTTTCCGAAACGCCAAAACCGATTTCGCACTAGTTGGGATTGAATACGTACGTTGCGAATGGCACACCCTCACTCCGCCCCGACTCCCGAGGGGAGAGGGGGCGGAAGAAGAGAGGCACATCGAGCGAATTCGGCGGCTAACGGCTCGGCAGAATTCTGACGAATTCTGCTACCGGGTTAGCCTTCGAGAGCCTGCTGGGCGGCGGCGAGTTTCGCGATGGGGATGCGGAACGGGCTGCAGCTGACGTAGTCGAGGCCGAGCTTGTGGCAGAACATGACGGACGAGGGTTCGCCGCCGTGTTCGCCGCAGATGCCCAGCTTGAGCTTGGCGCGGGTGGCGCGGCCGTCTTCGCAGGCGATTTTCATCAGGCGGCCCACGCCGGTCTGGTCGATCTTCTGGAACGGGTCGTCGCCGATGATGTCGGTTTCGCGGTACTGCGGGATGAACGAACCGTAGTCGTCGCGGCTCATGCCGAGGGTCGTCTGGGTCAGGTCGTTCGTTCCGAAGCTGAAGAACTCGGCGGTTTGAGCGATCTCACCAGCGGTGAGAGCGGCCCGCGGCACTTCGATCATCGTGCCGACCTGGTAGTCGACCTGGACGCCCTTCTCGGCGAAGACCTTCTCGGCGGTGTCGCGGATGATCTTCGTCTGGTTGTCGAGTTCGGTCTTGTAGCCGACGAGCGGGACCATGACTTCCGGATGGACGTCGACGCCCTGCTTCTTGAGGTCCGCAGCGGCTTCGAAGATCGCCCGGGCCTGCATCTCGGTGATTTCCGAATAGACGATTCCCAGACGGCAACCGCGGAAGCCGAGCATCGGGTTCGATTCCTTCAGCTCTTCCACGCGGCGTTCGACGACAGCCTTGCTGATGCCGACGGCTTTGGCCAAGCGATCTGCGAGGCCCGCATCGTCGTGCAGGTGGTGCTCGGAGAGGAACTCGTGCAGAGGGGGATCAAGCAGGCGGATCGTGACCGGGCGGCTGCCCAGGGCCTTGAATAGCGTGGTGAAGTCGGCACGCTGGAACGGCAGCAGTTTGGCCAGAGCGGCCTTGCGCTGTTCCAGGGTTTCCGAGACGATCATCTCGCGGAATTCCTGGATCTTCGAGAAGAACATGTGCTCGGTGCGGCACAGTCCAACCCCTTCGCAGCCGAAGGCGTCGGCCAGGTGAGCTTCGTCCTGCTCGGCGTTGGCCCGGACCTTGAGCTTGCGGTACTTGTCGACCCAGCTCATGAGCTGGGCGTAGCGGGTGTAGGTCTCGGACTCGCCGGGCTGCATCGTCTTCTGGACGAGGACCTGGACGATTTCGCTCGGCTTGGTATCGACCTTGCCCGCGAAGACTTCCCCGGTGAAGCCGTCGATGCTGATCCAGTCGCCGCCCTTGAGGGTCTGGCCCCCGGCGGTGATCGTGCCCTTGTCGTAGTCGACGACCATGGAGCCGCAACCGACGATGCAGACCTTGCCCATTTGGCGGCTGACCAGTGCGGCGTGCGATGAGGCTCCCCCGAACGAGGTCAGAATCCCCTTGGCGACCTTCATGCCGCGAAGGTCTTCCGGGCTGGTTTCCTTACGGACGAGGATCAGCTGGACGTTGTTGTCCTTGTTGTACATCTCTTCCGCGTCGCTGGCGTGGAAGACGATCTGGCCGGTGGCTGCGCCTGGGCCGGCGTTGATCCCCTTGGCGATCTGGCGGTTCGACTTGGTGGCTTCCTTCTTGGCCTCGGTGTCGAAGATCGGCTGGAGCAGCTGGTTGAGGTCGTCGGCCGGGATACGGCGCTTCTGGAGGGCTTCCTGCTCGGTGATCAGGCCTTCGTTGACGAGGTCGACCGCGATGCGGACAGCTGCGAAGCCGGTTCGCTTGGCGTTACGAGTCTGGAGCATCCAGACCTTTCCGCGCTGGATGGTGAACTCGACGTCCTGGACTTCCTTGAAGTGCTTTTCCAGGATCTTGCCGATGCTGTCGAGCTCGGCGTGAGCTGCGGGCATGTCCTTGGCGAGGGTTTCTTCGATCCGCAGCGGGGTGCGGATACCGGCGACGACGTCTTCGCCCTGGGCGTTGATGAGGTAGTCACCGCAGAAGCCGGGGGTGCCGATCGCACAGTCGCGGGTCAGGCCCACGCCGGTCGCACAGTCATCGCCGAGGTTTCCGAAGACCATCGCCTGGACGTTGACCGCCGTGCCCCAGTCGTGGGGGATGTTGTACATCCGGCGATAGACGATCGCGCGGTCGTTCATCCAGGAGCTGAACACAGCTCCGATACAGCCGCGGACCTGCTCCATGGCGTCGGTCGGGAACTCCTTGCCGGTGTGCTTCTTGATGACGGCCTTGAACTCGGCGACCAGTTCCTTGAGGTCCGCTGCGGAGAGCTGGCTGTCGAACTCGACGTTGGCCTTGTGACGCTTCTTCTCGATCAGCTCTTCGAAGTGATCAGGGTCATTCTTGGACTGCGGCTTGAGGTTCATGACCACGTCGCCGTACATCTGAATGAAGCGGCGGTAGCTGTCCCAGGCGAACCGCTCGGACTTCGACTGCTTCGCCAACGCTTCGACCGTCACATCGTTGAGGCCGATGTTGAGGACGGTGTCCATCATGCCGGGCATCGACTCGCGAGCACCCGAGCGGCAGGAGAGCAGCAGGGTGTTGGTGGTGGAGCCGAACTGGGCTCCCATCGCGTCTTCGACTTTCTTGAGGGCGGCGGCGATCTGGGCTTCGAGTTCCGCCGGGTACTGCTGGCCGTTGGCGTAGTAGTAGTTACAGACTTCGGTCGTAATGGTGAAACCGGCAGGCACGGGCAAGCCGATGTTGATCATTTCCGCCAGATTGGCTCCCTTGCCCCCCAGCAAGGTTTTCATCTTGCCGTCGCCATCAGATTTCTTGCTGCCAAAGAAGTACACGTACTGCGTGGACATGAATCAGTTCCTGAGTCGAATCGAACGTGAATCGCGACTCTTGATCTCAATGCTCAGTAACGGGTTACGTCACCGGTTCATAGTGGAGTCGCGAACGTGGTTCCGGACCAGAGGATCCCTCCCCACTCCGGCAAGAGGAGGTCGGCGCGGTCATTAAGCGCAAACCTTCTCTCGGAAGAGGCGGCAAGGTATCAAGGGGCGAACGCCGCTGCAACTGACTTGACGGGTACGGCCACACTTTTCGTAACCACTTTCCAGATCAGGATCTGTGGTAATTGCACACTTCCCGGATGAACATTCACCGCAAATGATAAAGTTTGCGCAACCGGCATAAAGGTTGGCTTTCCGGTGTCAGCTGTTTCGATAAAAGGAAGGATGAACTCCGGATGTGTCCGACTTTGGTTGGCCTTCGAGCCAGTCACCTTCCATTCATTGCCCTCCCGGTGAGCCCTCCTCCCACGATTCCATCTGTTTTGTCGTAAGAACGAAGAGGATCTCGATCGTGCCTTCACTTGATTCGCATCAATTCGGTGCCGCTTCGCGATTCCGATTGGTGTATTGGTCCTTGGTTATCGGGCTGGTGTCAGGCATGCCCGCCATCGTGCTGGCTCAGCACTCGACGTATTATTCGAATCCGTCGGGCGAGGTGACTCCCGGATACCCGGATTCCCTTGTGGCCGAGATTCCGCAAGAAACTCCCGTGATCTGGGAACCTCGAATTCAACTGGACACACTGACCACGGGGCACATGTTTGATTTTCAAAATCGCCAGTCTGACAAGCAACTGGCAATTATCGAGAGCCAGAGCGACAGCGACACCTTTCCTCGGTTAATCGTGGGAGGACAGTTGCGGGCCTCAGCCATGGCGGCAACCACGAATACGGCCAACAAGTTTGCCTACCTCGGGCGATTTCCACCGGACTTTGTCGGGACGTCGGCCACCGATGCGAGATTACTGCAGGCCAATGCGGGGGTCATTCTGCATGCCGCCCCGGGCGTTTCGGGGTATCTCGAACTGTTATTCTCCGATGTGTTTTCGTTTCCTACATTTAATCAGGGGAGTCTGCAGATGCGGCAAGCTTATCTGGTTTTAGGAGACTTTGAGGTCACTCCGTTTTACGCATTTATCGGGAAGAAGAATGTCACGTTCGGTGATTTTCGGACGCTCAGCCCGTTTACGCAGGCGGTTCCGTGGCACTATTTCGCTCCCTTGGCAGAGGGCATTGGTGGTGGTTACAGCGATGGCGGGTGGAACCTGACCGTCATGGCTCTGAACGGCAGTCGGGGAATCCGCGTTGCGGATAGTGAATCCAAGGGAACTCTGAATAATTTTTCGGCGAACGGAAGTTACACACTGTCGCTTGACGCCGATACGGACTTCATCGTCGGAGCCGGCTACCTTCACGGAACGATTTACGATTCCACCGTCGCCGAGCATATCAACCCCGCCATCACGGGAGAACGCAACGGTGCCTGGGATGTCAACGGACGAATTCGTATGGGAAATGCCTATGCCTCCGGTGAGTATGTTCAGACTATCAACGACTGGCCTGTCGTCAGTGCCCCGGTCCAGGCTTATAAGACAGAACTCGGATTGGACCTTCCCGGGATGCCCGTACCAACATTCGTGTCTGCCAGCTGGAGTCAGGGAATTCAGGGCGATTCAGGAACCACATTTCGATCCAATAGTCAACTGGTTCTGGGAACTCAATTTAAAATTCACGAGAACGTCCAGTTATCATTCGAGTATATTCGCAGTCTGGGTTTTGCGCCGCTTCTCAATATCACTACGGTGAGTGATCCCGATGTCATTCAGAACACCTATTTGTTAGGGCTTGTGGTGAAAATCTGACATCGGGTTATTCGTGGCGGAAAGATAAATCACCGGTTCGCGACGATCTCTGAAATATCAATCAGATGCATCTGTCGTCCTTCGCCCGTGTGCGGTGAATCGATACAGACCAGCTGGCCATCGCGACTGGATCGGGGATGGGTATCGCACCGCCAC
Organism: Planctomycetota bacterium; assembly: GCA_003671275.1. GTDB lineage: Bacteria > Planctomycetota > Planctomycetia > Planctomycetales > Planctomycetaceae > TH-plancto1. The sequence continues at coordinate 6,503 of QWPB01000143.1, forward strand.
TCACCCACGTACTCCGCAGGGGAATGAAAATGTCCCAGCGGCAACTTGGCGTTGGTCTGAACGTTATACAGGTAGGGATGCTGGAGACGTGACTTGTCCGGGTAAGTGTCATTCAATATCCACCGATTGTCGGCGATCGGCAGGTAGGTGTTGTGCCCATTCACCGTCATCACATCCGGACCAATCGCGGTGACTTCGCGTGTCCGGTCCTTGAACAGGTAGAACCGTTCCTGGTGACTGGGATGAAAGGCCCAGGCGGCAATGTGCTGTGGGTCTCGCCAGACAAAGTGCGAGGTCTTACCCAGGGGATCGACAACGAACAGATCGCTGCCATCGGAGTTGCACGTAAACATCCGCGTTGAGAATCCCCCCCGCGCAGCTCCGCCTCCCGCCAGCGAATCACGCGATCGCCAGCGGTGCAGGAATAGAAACCGCTTTCCATCCGGGGAATAGAGCAAGTGGTTAAACCAGTGTTTTGATTTCGCGGGATCGTTCACGAACGACTTTCCGCCATCATCATAGGGAATCGCCGCGATCTGCTCGAATGACAACAGCTGCTTCAGAACTCCACTGTGCAGGTTCATCTGCCACAGCCCGGTCTGATGCGGGTGGTCCTCAGCGGCATGCGGATCGGAGATCCCGCCATATCCGTATCCGGGGCGGCAATCATTCAATCGGCGAAAATCGGGCAGGATTCCCGCCGTTCCATCTGGACTGAGTGCATAGATCGGGTGCGGGAGGGTACGAATCTGACGAGTCTCCGTATTCATTACATGGCAGACAAACCGTTCTTCCGTCCCATCACGCACTCGATCGTTCCAGAGGATTTCGCAGGTTGAACCGGGAACCCATTGCAGCATGCAACCTTGCTGCCAGTTCCACGCTCGTGTCTCGCCCAGTTCAATCCAGCGATCACCGTCCTGAAGGTCGACCATGCCGATACGTATCGTGTCGTCGGGTGTAGGTGAGCGATGCTCGAACGGCACCTCCATGCCCAGAACGTAACGGTTGTCGACCGAAAACTGCTGCTTGTCGTAATACCCAAACCAGTGATGCCGGGGGCCCCGGGTAATGGTCCGCACGGTGGGCTGCGGGCCATCCGCAGCCATTCCCCAACGGGACAGCGATCCCCAGCCAGCTGCGGCCATAAGTTGTAGCGCAGTACGACGATGCATAACATCTCCGAGGTCAGAATGGTTGGTCCGATGCCCCATGCGATACGCGTACAATACGACCCACCAGGGGCAAGGCACAATCCGCACGCCCTGTCCCCACTTGGCGAAGGCTGATTCGGGATGGTTTCATCCCGCACGGTCCGGTCTGGGCCTCCACTGAGGCTTGCGAAGAAGTCTCCCCCGGCCTCACGCTCTTAGGTCAGGTGCACTTTGCTGATAATTCCGTGAATTACGGCCCGCTGGGGGAGAGGGACTATTACGATGGGAAGCTGCCCAAACCACACATTCCCAATCTCACCCGCACAGCACCTCAACATGGCTTGACTGTAGGGGCTCGGCATCGCAAACCTGCATGTATACAAAAAATCCAGCGGCCAGATGTCTTGACTTGACTGGAGGAAATGCCAGAATCGCATAGAGCGTCACTGATATTTGGGGTCTATTCTTGGCCTCAAGGTGTTCATCCAAATTGGAGTACCACATGTTGCGTCGTCGTGGATTCACGTTGATCGAGTTGCTGGTCGTGATTGCGATCATTGCCGTGCTTATCGCTTTGCTGCTGCCTGCTGTGCAGCAGGCACGCGAAGCTGCCCGCCGCAGCCAGTGCAAAAACAACCTGAAGCAGATCGGGTTGGCCCTGCACAACTATCACGATGTCTTCAACCAGTTCCCTTCGGCTCAGGGAAACACCGGTCCCAATTCCGGGGGCGGTGAAATGTGGGGACATTCCCAGTGGGTGTCGCTGCTGCCGTACGCCGATCAGGCTCCGATGTACAATCAGTGGAACTTCAGCGCCAATGATGAGGGTTGGGTCGGGAATCGCCCCATCTACACCGGCAAGCGCATCCCGTGGCTGTTCTGTCCTTCCTCTCCGCTGGGAGATGGCGGCAATGGAACAGTGGCTCCCGCAGCGCAGTACTTTGGAATTGCCGGGGCTTCTCCTCGGGCACCGTTTACCGACACGGCGGAATTCTTTGACCAGAGTGCCAACTGGGGGCATTGTTCCAACCGCGGAATGCTCGTGAATCGCTTCGGCAAGAAGATTCGCGATTGTACCGATGGAACTTCGAACACGATGATTGAAGCGGAAATCAGCAACTACATCTTCGATGCTGCTGGCAACCGCGGTGACCGCCGTCCGGGCCGTAACTGGGGCTGGACCATGGGTGGTTTGACCTACTGGGATGGCTGGGCTCCCCATGTGTCCAACGTGACAATCCGCTATGCTCCGAACTCCAAGGTCCTCGGTCAGAACGGTCTGGTCTGGCCGGCGTGGGATGATGCGTCTGGTTCGAACACCCCCTTGGCCTCCGCACATGTGGGTGGAGCTCACGTTCTGCTGACCGATGGTGCGGTGCGGTTCGTTAGCGAAAATCTGGACATGAGCACACTGACCCTGCTGGCTGTCCGCGATGATGGCAAGGTTCTGGGCGAGTTCTAAGATCCTGTGAATTCAGATTCAGTAACACCACGGAAGTGATCGCTTCCGTGGTGTTATAGTTCTGAGATCGCAGTGCAAAGGAGCATGGCAAGATGGTTCGTTCTTTATGCTGTGTGGCCGTCCTGGCCTTGGTGGGGCTGGCGGGCTGTAGCGGTGGCAGTGGCGATGGCCATTCCGGTGACCGTGGTACGGTGGTGGGCACCATCACCGTGGATGGGGCTGCCGTTCCCAAAGGTTGCCTCGTGTTGTTCACGGGTAAGGAAAAGGGCTACACGGCAACGGGTATCGTGGAGGAAGAAGGCAAGTACAAGCTGGTCTACAACGACAAGCGCGGCATGCCGGCGATTGAGTACTTGATTCAGATTGCGCCTCCTGTGGAGGCAATCTCGGAGCAGACCAGTCAATCGTCCGATCCTACGGAAATGGCCCGTCGCATGAATTTGTCCAAGGTGGCCAAGCAGCCAGCTGTCAAGGGGCAATTTGCCGCCAAGTACAACTCAACGACGACCAGCCAACTGCGGTGGATGGTGACTGCTGGAGAGAACACAGTGGATCTGAAACTGGATAAATAAGCTTCGTGAGTCATCCAGATAGAACACCCGGTCCTGAATCTCGTTGAGATTCAGGTCCTTTGCATTGGTTCGAGAGGCTCGTCTCGCAGGTCGATTGCAGCGTCACGAGAGCCGCTTCAGTGTTGATCCGCAGGGAATGGCCCGACCGGAATGTTTGTGCTACGAATCCGTGGCACAAACATTCCGATCGCGTCAGCGCAAAACGAAAGACGCGAGATCCACAGTTGGGTGGGGGCTCGCGTCTTTGATGTGACGGACGTTAACAGTCCGCTGAAAAACGTGGGATAGGCTTCCAGTCTGTCGATTTTCTGAAGGGATTGACAGGCTGGAAGCCAATCCCGGGCGTTCTTCAACAGGCTGTTAGGAATATCAGGTGTTACCGAACCGCCTGAGTCCAGGCGTGGGCCATCAGGGCTGCTCCGTACGGAGACGGGTGAACCCCGTCCTTGGCCCAGTGCTCCGGTGAGGCCAATTTAACGGCCGCTTCGAACATCGAATGGAACGGGACGAAGACCGCCTTGGCCTTCTCCGCAACCCGTTTGGCAGCGGCCCGGTAACCATCGAATTCGGGGAACCAGGAATCATCAATGGCCCCGCATCGCAAGACGAATGGTTCGCAGATGACCAGCTTCACCTGAGGCATGGCTTTGACGGTTCGTTCCAGCAGCGTGTTGTAGTCCCGCTCGTAGACCTCCACGGTCCCGTCGTACTTGCCGTTTCGCTTGTGCCAGATGTCATTCACGCCGATCAGGATGCTCAGGACGTTCGGCTGGAGATCGAGGCAGTCAGCCTGCCACCGGTCCGCGAGCTGAAACACCTTGTGGCCGCTAATCCCGCGATTGAAAACCTTGAGATCGGGCGTGTTGGTCAGCAGATTAGCGGCGGCCATGAAGGCATAGCCATTTCCCAGAGCCGCCTGATTGTTAGGCTCTGCCGCCTTGTCACGGCTGCGTCCGGTGTCGGTGATTGAGTCCCCCTGAAACAGCACGACATCTCCGGGATGCACCAGACCATTGGGGGGAGCTGACGACTCCGCCTGGGTGACCTGCGAGGAGAAGGCTGCGCTCCCGAATGCGGCGGCAGCTGTCGTTTGAAGGAATGAGCGGCGATTGGTCATGGTAAAACTGGTCCAGACAACAAGGGGTCGGTATCAGAGATCAGGAAACGGTTTCCGCCAAAGTCCGTGGGCTTCGGGAACCTGTCCCTACCGAAAAGTCCCGAGGCCCATGAGCCTCGGGACTTTAGGTAAGGTGCATTTGACACTCAGCATTTATCCCTGCTGGCATTCAGGAACGACGTACCCGGCGCGATACGGGCGAGTCAGCAACAGGTTGGCAGCGTCGTTGTCCTTGAACCGCTCAGTGGTCGGGTCCATTTCGAGCCACGGGCCGACACTGATCGACGGTGATTCGATGTTGACGCCGTTGACCTTCAGGTGTTCCGCCATGCGCGTCATCGAGTCGCTATACCGTTCGTTGTCTTTCACCGCTTCGAGGGCCTGTTCGCCGGTCATTTTCTGTCCGAGGCGATGCGAGATCGTTCCGGTATGGCACAGGGCACTCGACAGATGGCCTTCCAGGATGTCTGCGTTCAGGTTCTCCCGTTTGCGTGAGCGCACACAATCGAGGAAGTTGACGAAGTGGTTACCGCCACCCTTCCAGGACTGCAACTCCTTGCCATCATTGTCAAAGGCGGTCGCATTCGAGTAGCTGGGAATCACGACATATCCCTGTTCGCACTGCACGATGACGCCGACGGTCGAACCACGATAGTTGTCCATGCCCTCTTTGTAGTTCATGTCTTTCTTGGGCAGTCCCCGGGTTTCGAAAATCAACGGGGCCTTCTCGTAGTCGTGATAGACGACCTGCGTGTTGGCGGTATCTCCAGCGTCTTCATAGCCGAGCCGCTCACCGATGCTCATCACCTTGGGGGAGAGTTGCTGCTCGCCCAGGAACCAGCGAGCAATGTCCATCTGGTGAATCCCCTGATTCCCCATGTCGCCGTTGCCGGTGTTGTAATCCCAGTGCCAGTCATAGGACAGTCGCGGCCGGAACAGCTCCCGCTTCTCCGCCGGTCCACACCACAGGTCGTAGTCGATGTAGGCCGGAATCTGCAGCGGCTTATCGAGCTTGCCGATCGACGGGCGTGGCTTGTAGCAGGTGCCGATTGCATACTGGATCTTGCCGAGCTTGCCTTCGCGGACAAACGCCACCGCTTCCTTGAGGCTGGGGCTGGAACGCGACTGCGTCCCGCACTGGCAGATGCGGCTCAGTTTGGTCGACCACATGGCCGCCTGCCGACCTTCCCAGACATTGTGGCTGACGGGCTTCTCGACGTAGACATCCTTGCCCGCCTGCATGGCCAGGATGGAGACCAGCGAGTGCCAGTGGTTCGGAGTGGCCGTCGAGACGGCGTGGATCTTGGGGTCATTCAGCACCTCGCGGAAGTCCTTGACGAACTTCGGACGGCGACCTGTCTTCTTTTCGACTTCCCCGCAGCGGCGTTCGCCCTGCTGTTCATCCGCATCACAGAGATACATCATGTCGACATCGGTGCGCCCGGCAAACTCGTTGATATGCTCGCCACCGCGTCCTCCGACCCCGATGATCGCAAAGCCGATCTTTTCATTCGGGCTCTTGCTGGCGGGTTCTTCCGCAGCTTGCAGATTCGCCACGCGAGAAGCGGAGACGGCAGCGGCTCCCAGCGCAGCCCGACCGAGAAACGACCGACGATTGAACGACATGGCACACTCCGAAATAGGTCTCTGCCCGCCGGGGCACCCAGCGCGTCGACGAATGTGGCAGAGTTGATGGGAGTCTACCTTGGTAACCTCTCGTTGTCACCCCGGTACCCGGCTTGGGGGCTACGTGGTTAACAAGCGGCGGTCACTCGGACGCAGTCGCTGTCGCAACTCGGGCATCAAGCCATAGGCGAGGGCCAGCAGCTTGAGCGGGTGCAACGTGGCTCTTGTGTGCCCCTGCTCCATTTGCATCTTACAGCTGCCACATTCGGTGGCCCCGACCTGAATTGTGGGGGACTGCAAGGCGTCGAACAGGGGCTGGCCGAGCTTGATCGAGGTCTCGAAGTTTTCGACGGTGAGGCCATAGGCTCCCGCCATTCCCGAGCAGCCACTGGCCAGACGGTCAACCTTGATGCCCGGTATCAACTGAAGAAGATCAGCCAGTGGCGTACCTTGTTGTAGGGATTTTAAGTGACAGGGTGTGTGATAACCCACTGTCAGATCGATCGGTGTGAAGTCGGTCTTGAGGCGATTTTCTGCGTGCAGCTGACGGAGAAAGGCCCCCAGCTCAACGACTTGTGATGCGACGACATTCACATCCGGGTGGTCCAGCAGCAGGGGGTATTCCTGTTTCAGGCAGACAGCCGCCGTCGGCTCGGTACAGATGATGGTCAGTCCCTCCCGAGCCAGTTCCGCCAGCTCGCGAAGGTTTTGCTCCGCTAGTTCGCGGGCCGAATCGAGGTCACCCGCTGAAATCATCGCCATTCCGCTGGAGGTCTGTCCCGCCGGCACGTAAACCGGGATTCCCTGATGCTGCAGGATCGCCACCGCCGCCCAGCCCAGTTCGGGGTCGTGGAAATTGGCGAAGTGATCCACGAAGAACACCACGGGACGGGGCTCACCGGTCAGAATCTCACGCCGGGAAAGATCACGCTTCGCCTGCCGCAGAAAGGTCTGACGGGCAAACGGAGGCAAGCGGCGATGGCGGGCGACATGGAGGATTTTCTCCACCAGCCAGCGGCCCGTTCGGCTCCCCAGAATCCAGTTCGCCAGAGGAGCGATCGAACACCCCAGGCTACCGAAGGAATGGGCCCGAGCCAGAATCCAGTCGGCCCGGTTCAGGCCATTTTCGCCCACATACGCGGCCCGGGCCTCAATCATCAGATGGGGAATATCGACGTTGGCCGGGCATTCCAGCTCGCACTGTTTGCAATTGAAACAGAGCTTGGCCAGCCGCTTGACGCCATCCGAAGAAAGATCGCGGGCTGACAATACCCCCGTGGTCAAGTTACGAACGACATTGGCCTTGGAACGCGGGCTGGCCTCTTCAATCGGGTCCAGGCGGAAGAACGGACACATTCGCAGATGATCGTCCTGCGTTCGGCAGTTGCCACAGCCGGTGCATCGTTCCGCAGCTTCGGCCAGACCATTTTCGCCCCATTTGAGTTGCAACGGGATCGTGTCCACCGGTGCGGGCTCGGACACTGGAGGCGTGGAGTATACAGGAGCAATCGGTCGCAAATAACGAATCGTCAGATGCGGATCATCACAAACGATCTTGCCGGGATTCATCAGGTTGCGGGGGTCAAAAATCCCCTTCATATCCTGAAAGATTCGGTAGAGCGGACCGTACTGGCTGCGGAGGAAGGCGGTCCGGGAAATTCCGTCACCGTGCTCGCCGCTGATCGTTCCTCCGAAGGAAAAAACCACTTCGTACAGGTCGCGGGCCAGGGCCTCCAGCGTGTGGCCGTCTGCCGATGTGGGGAAGGGGACGATCGGTCGCAGGTGGATCTGTCCCGAGGCGGCATGAGCATAAAGCGAGGCTGTGATCTCGTGCTTTTGCAGCACCTTTTGAGCCTTCAGCAGAAAATCCCGAAGCGTCTGCGGCGGTATCGCCAACCCTTCGATGATCGGCAGGGGGCGGGATTGCCCCTTGAGCTTGGTGAGCAGTGGCACCACCCGGTATGGCAGTGACCAGAGGAATTCGACTCCCGCTTCGTCGTAGGCCTGCTGGGCGACCATCAGCGACGGATCAATCTGCCGAGCAACTTCCACAATCATTCGCATCCGGTCTTTCACCTGCCGTTCGGTGAATCCGGTTTGTTCGATGATCAGCGCAGCTTCCGCCGTCTTGGGAATGATCGCTTCGAACTGCGGGTCTGACTCACGAGCCAGCGACAACAACCGGCGGTCCAGCAGATCACAGGCACTGGGCTGTTGATCAGCGATCCCGTGGACGATCCGGATCGCGGTTTCCAGCTGTCCGAACAGCAGCAGCGCTACCCCCCGATGAGCGGGGAGGGGAGACGTGTGGAGTGTGGCCTCGGTGAAGATCCCGAGAGTCCCCTCACTGCCTACCAGTAGTCGGGGGAGATTCAAGTCGTCTCGTGAAAGCACACTCCGCAAGGAGTAGCCGGCGCAGTTGCGGATCAGGGGGGGCTGGCGTTCACGAATCAGTGCTTCGTTATCCCGCAGCAGACGGGTCACTTTGGCGATGATTGACCGTTTGGCTTCCGCAGACTCGCCCGGCAAGAGCATTGCCGGATCGAGATCGGGAAACAGCTTAGCCAGCGGCTCGCGTTTGGCTTCGAACCAGTCGCCTCCCGCCAGAACCACTTCGATACTGCGGACGTAGTCTCGCATGGAACCGACGCGAACTGCATGCGATCCTGCCGCATCCACCGCCAGCATCCCCCCCACGGTTGTCACGGAAGTGGAGGAAGGGTCCGGGGGCAAGTAGCGACCGACCTCTCGCAGTTTCTTATTGAGAGAGTCACGTACCACGCCCACTTGCACCCGGACGGACTTGTCAGTGACTTCCTCAATCGCGGTGAAATGCCGCGACAGGTCAACAATGATTCCCTCTCCCAGTGCCGCCCCGGTAACGCTGGTTCCAGCGCCCCGAGCAATGAGTGGGATCGCATGTTCGGCACAGTATTTGGCCAGAATGACCACATCGTCCCGATGCCTGGGATAGGCTACTCCCAGCGGCGTGATCTCGTAGAGGCTGCCGTCACTGGCGTACATCGCCCGCGTCAATGGGTCAAACCGCAGCTCCCCGGTAAAGGAGCCGGTCAGGTCTTCGGCAATACGCTGGGGATCGGGCAATTGAGTTCTCGGTCGCCGACTGGCGGACTCGAACAGTTCCGTGGGGATTCATCGTCAAGATTTCATGTTCGCTTGCAGGCGGATCTCCTCCTGCCGGTAGCGCTCACCCAATTCGTGGTCGTACGCCTCTCGCCCGGTCAGATCGACCTGCCCATGGCGAGACTGGCACCGGTAGCAGACCAGCACGTCCGGCAACAGCCGGTACAGCAGCATATCAATCAGTGCCACCACCATCAAAACGGCAAATGCCCGAATCGGCTGGTAGTGATAGAAGAAGTAGCTGCTGATCAACCCCGCCACAATCACGAAGGCCCAGCCCAGCTTGGGAGGAAAGTCCTTCTGCCGCCATAGGTCAGTTGTTTCACAGACCAGGCACCGCTGCGGGGTCTCTCCCTGCAAATCCTGTTCGGTGAGACGCTTCGCCCAGCCGCAACGGCACTCGACGGCACCGTCAGCATGACAGTCGGAACGCTGGGACTGATCGCAATTCGGGCAACGAAAAGTGACGTGCATGTCGGTGTGTGTGATTCAGGTCGATGAGAGGTCTCGGAAGTGTATCTCAAAAGCCGGTCTGTCAGCGACAGCACGCCCGCTGTCTAAAATGGCAGATGCAAGTCCAGCGAAAGCAGGGCGGCCGTGGCTTCGCCGAGAAAAATGAGGATATCCAGGGCGTAGAGCACTCCGGTGGCCGATTGCGTATTCCGATATCTGAGAATGCGAAACACCATCAGGATCAAAATGGCAGGGCCGATCAGCCCCGCAATCCGCAGTCCCAGCCAGATCCAGTGAGTAGTCGCCATGCTCTCGGGAAAATGGGTTCCCAAGACGACACCCAGCAGGACCGTCCGCATGACAACCGCCACCAGCAGCAGCCGGTTCAGCTGCAGAAGTGGCTCCAGTGGCATTCCGGTCGCGGTCAAATGCCAATGCCCCAGCAGCATCGTGGAAATCGCACCGCCAATCAGCCAGCCCGCTGAGAGCTGGCTGGCCATCTCCAGTGGGAGGGGAACCAGGCTGGACTGACCGCGAACCGCCAGAAACAGCCCGAGGGCCGCGCCCGCCCAAACGCCCCACGCATACCGCACCCCGGCGGCCCGGCGTTCGAGAGTCCACATCACGGACCCCAGAAACGAACCTCCCGCAATGGCAATCACCCAATAATACAGTACCGTTGTGGCGATGACCGGGCCCTCGGGGCGGTTCAGGTGGGACAGTGTCAGTGTCGCCAGCACGGCCAGTCCCAGCGTGACCAGCATCTGTATCCGATAGAACCCCGAGGTGACCTTCTCCCGAGCCATGACACACCATGTCAGGCTCATGCCAAAGATCAGTCGCAGGGCAAACACCGGAATCATCGATCGGTCCACCAGAAGAGAGTCATCGGAAACGGAAAGTGTCCCCAGTGTCTCGCAGAGCCGCAACCGTGCCTCCCTGAAGCAGAGTGTGCGTTAGCGACTCGGTGCTGATCGGGCACACACGGCGGCGTCGAGGTGCGTGTTCATCGTTCCCGCAAATCCAGACTCGGATCAAGCGGCATGACCGGATTTGGCCCGCCCTGAAACTGGGCGTACGTTGCCGGGGACCGTGCTTTAACGGATTCCGTATTGGGGGCCATCGGACCGCGCCGCAAACCAGCGCAGCAGTCACGTTCCAGGGGATGATTCCCGAAGTTTTCGCGTAATAAGTCGAGTGACCTGTCGGATGGTACAGGCATTCAGGGATTGCAGTTCTTCCTCCGTAAACCGGACGGAAAACTCAGCCTCCAGTTGCTCCTGCAGGATGATCGCCTCCAGATCTTCCCACAGAAATCCCAAGTCATCGTCGGGTAGCAGCTGATCCACGGGAACGCCCGAGTCCTGCCCCATCAGGCGACGTACAACGCCGGGGACCTGAGGCAGGGCTTCCTCGCTCGTGAAGTGGATTGTGAACAGGGATTCGTCTGACACCGCGGGGCGAGACTTAAGTTGACGTTTGAACCGCCGCCACCGGCGCGCAGCGGGGTCCAGCAGCCACGCAGCAATGAACGCCAGCCCAAAGAATGCAAAGACGCCCATCACCCAGGGGGAATGTTCTGCCAGCATGGGAGGTCTCCGATCATGGACTCACGGGAAGGGCAATGGTTACGGCAGGACGCCCAAATGACGGGCAATGGTTTCCAGCACGGCCCGGTCACTATTGGGCCGTATCGCACTGCGGGAATGGGTGAGATCCGTCTCGATCCACCCTCGCAGATTCAGGAACATCGCCGCAGAATGCTTGTACGCGGGAACCGGATTCCGAAAGGCAAAACACCCCAGATACTGCAACGTATCGTTGAGCTCGTAGAACCGGGGGTCACCGGACTCCCAATAAGCATCCCGCTGGGCAAACAGATCCGGAGCCATGGTACTCAGCCCCAGCAGATAGTCGCTGCCGTACATGACCATGTCGATCGCCAGGTCGTTTCCCGTCAGTACCATAAATTCTGGCCGAACTTGATCCCGAAGTCGAATCCGCTCCCATTCGAGTTGCCGATTCAGGGAGGAATGTTTCGCCCCGATGCAGGCCGCAACCTGCATCAGTCCTCGATACACCTCCAGCGAGTAGATCTTTCCAAACGGGGCAAACATGGTTCCCAGTTCGAAACCGATGAAGCGGTCGCATTGCCTGCCAATCCATTCGTAGGCAGCCACAATCTCCGCGTCCCCCTGACAGGTCAGCCCATACGACTGAAAGATCACAGGCGTGCCGCCATGCCGCGTGATCGAGTCCATCTGCCGGGCATAGGCCGTCTGATCGAATACGCTTCCCGGCTGGTCACCGACGAATGCCCCCGCCACGAATGGGCGTCCCCCCTGCTCTTCCCGCGTCGCCTGCAACACCCGCTGGCGTGTGGCCTCATCAATCAGATTGGCATACCCCGTGTCCATATTGACCGCCGGAACCAACCCTGCAGCCTGTGTCCGTCGCACCTGGGCACGCAGAGCGGTCCAATCGATCTCGCCAGTTTCCAGAAATGGCAGCAGTACAGCTGACATCCCGGTAATTTTTCGATGAGGGCGCAGCATCGTGTGGGGAGCAGGCAGGTCCAATGCGACCTCCAGGTCATGGGGACGAGAA
>QWPB01000037.1 GCA_003671275.1 Planctomycetota bacterium
CACGGTCTCGTGTGCCCGTCGAGACACAACGGTCGTCGCTCCCCAGGCCCTGATGCTGTTGAACAGCCCCGACGCGATTCGCTACGCGGAGGGGCTGGCCACACGGGTCGCGACTGAATCAGCCTCGCCGCCCGAGTCGATAGAGGGAGTCTTCCGGCATGTTCTGCAACGACCTCCCAGTCCCGGCGAGCTCGAACTGGCGACTCGATTCCTGAAGAACCAGCCAATGTCCGAACTCTGCCGGGCGCTGTTGAATCTGAATGAGTTCAGCTACGTGGATTGAGGGTCCACGGCGTGCGAAGTCGTTTGGGGAACACGGGACGCTCATCGTGGCGAATGATCAGCAATGGCGCCCCCCAGTGGAGGCAGGAGGATGGCCGAACGCCGAGGATGGCCGAACGACAGAGAGGCGGGGGAGATTATTGTCCCTGGAAGTAGACCTCTTCGTATGGCTGAACCACGACGAAGCCGGTTCCTTCGAATTTCATTTGAATTGATTCCCCGCTCCCGCGTCCGAAGAATGTCTTGAACGAAATGTCGGTCTTGAACTGCGGCGAAAGGTTCCCGGACCAGGCCACGGTCGCATTCGGGTCCGTGATCACGGGCCGCCCCGGGGTGACTTTGAGGGTCAGCGGATCGTAGTGCGTGGTAATCGCGATCAGCCCGGTCCCGGACAGCTTCATATTGAAGAGCCCGCCAGCGAGCATCCCCGTGATTTTTCGCATCATTTTGATGTCGTGTGAAATCGATTCCTCGAAGGCCAGAACATCGTTGCCATTCACGAAAATCGAGTCGTCCGTCAGCTCCAGAATAGTGACCTTTTTCCCCGCATCGGCCAGGTAGACTTTGCCTTCGCCTTCGGCCTTGGTCAGGCGGGTGCCCTCGCCGCTGATCGCCTTTTTGAGGAACTTGCCAATGCCGTGTTCGAGAATCCCTTCCCGCGTGAACTTCACGTCGCCGACATAGGCCACCATCGAGCCCATCTTGGTCCATACCATGCCATCCAGATTGACTTCGAGCAGTCGATCAGACTCCAGCTCAAACACGCCATGGCCATAATCCTGCTCGGAGCTGCGAGCCAGGAACTCTTCAATCGAGTAGCGTCCATCCTCTTCGACATCTTCTTTGCGCAAGGGTTTGGAGCCACCTGCAACTGGAACCATCACAGGGGAGCTACAGGCGGGGCACTTGACCTTTTGCCCGGCATATTGATCCGGGATGTTGAGGGTCTTACCACAAGAACACTGTACGGGAATGGGCATCGCGACTAATCCAGAGCAGGAGTGGAGAGAGGGCACTGCTTTCAGATTGGACCCTCTCGCCATGCGGAATGCAAGGGGAAGGATTCTCCGTCCGTCATTCTGCTCAGCGGCACCGGAGCAGCCCCCAGGGATTCTTACGAAGAATCCAGTGCGGACAATCTGGTTGATTGCCGCGACTCACTGCTATCGAGATTGGGTGAGCAGGTGGCGGAGCTGGCCCATCATGGCCTGCTCGAGTTTGTAATCCCGACCCGCCGACATCCAACCGGAGTTAGCGGACTGTCCTTGTATCTGTTCCAGGTCGCGATCCAGGGGCCGACTTTCCAGAAAGGTCGCTCCGCCGGGCGAATTCGCTGCCAGTCCGGGGAGGTCTTCAAACTCTTTATAAGCCTCGACGTGAATCAGATAGCCCGGTTGTTGTTCGCTGGGCACCATCGTCACGATGACCCGTCGGCGAACGGACTGCAAGGTGCTCTCCATCCGATCCGCCAACCCCACCGAGTCGCCGTGCCAGGGTTCGAAGAGGCTGGCCCCGACCTTGTAGTCCGTCTCGATCACCCGCGACAACCGATTCTCTTTCAGAATCGGGAACTGGAAGTCCTCCAGCGTTTCAACCATTCGCTCCCAGAGAAGATCCTCATTGCTGGTTGAAATTAACATTGGGTTCGCAGCACGGATCGGGACGATCCCGCCACTGCGAAAAGTCGACACACCCGCACAGCCCGTCCACCAGACGAGCCCCAGGCAGATCGCGATGGAGCGGAAAGTCAGCACGGAATCCGTTGAGAGAGAGGGGGGAACCCGAACAAGCGGGCGAAGTGTCTCACGAGCTGTCGAATTCCAGCAAGATCACTTTTCCCAAGGAATGGTACCGGGCATGAGAGGCACAATGTGGGGGCGGTGGACCGTTTTTGCGGTTGGTGCAAATCCCCACATCGTTCGGCGGGATGAGAACAGCCGGATGAATGCCACGGAACACACCGAACATGGAACCAGTGCCGGTTCGGAATCGGTTTTCAGATTGCGACAGGCTGGAGTGTCTGTGCCACTCGATCGCCGGGGAAGACAGCTCGTCAAGTGCGTCGGCCCCCCCCCGGCTGACAGGCCGGTCGGGGCACTATTTGGTGGGGCGGGGCCGGCAGGATTGAACCTGAGTGGATGACGATCGATGATGCATGGGCTGTGGTTGAGGCCCCTGTGTTTGAATGGGAGAAATGCATGTTCATCCGTATCTTGATCGTGGGGCTGATTAGCGGAGGCGCCTTGGCTGGGGCCGAGGAGCCGGCAGAGCGGATCTGGACACAAGGCCGAATCGTCACAGCGGATTCCCAGAACCGTGTGGTTTCGGCCATGGCGATTCGTGGCGAGCGGATCATCGCGATCGGAGAGGATGCTGAAGTTCTGGCGCACCGTGGCCCCGAAACGCAGGTCATTGATTTGGCGGGTGGCATGGTCCTGCCAGGGCTGATCGACTCGCATGTGCATGCCGCCGGAGCCGCGATGTTCGAATTCGACCATCCCGTTCCCGAGATGGCCTCGATCGCGGATGTACTGGCGTATGTGCGGCAACGGGCGGAGGTGGTTCCGGAGGGGGAGTGGATTAATCTGCAGCAGGTGTTTATCACCCGACTCAAGGAGCAGCGATACCCGACACGGGACGAGCTGGATGCCGCCGCGCCCCGGCATCCGGTGGCCTTTCGGACAGGGCCGGATGCCTCGGTGAATCGACTGGCACTGAAGGAGAATGGGATTGATGCGGCGTTTGCCCAAGCCCACCCGGAACAGGTGCTTGTTGATTCTCGCGGAGAGCCCACGGGCCTGCTTCGCAAGGCTGGGTCGATTCTCAAGACCAAGCCTGCCTCGACGGATCGTAAGTCCACACCGGAAGAACGCGATCGTCGAATGGTGACGCTGCTGAAAGATTACAACAGTGTCGGACTGACCGGGGCAATCGACCGTAACTGCTCACGGGAAGGGCAGGAACAGCTGGCCCGTCTGGAAATGCAGGGCCAGTTGTCGGTACGGATGCGTCTGTCGCGGTCATTTGACGCGAATCGTCCATTGGAGGCAGTCGTCAAAGACCTTGACGAGGTGGCTGCGGACCCACTGTTTCGTGAAGGTTCGGAACGGCTCAGGATCATTGGTATCAAGGTTTTTCTCGACGGGGGAATGCTGACCGGCAGTGCTTACATGAGTGCCCCCTGGGGGATCAGTCGGATTTACGGAATCGAAGACAATCAATACCGGGGAATGCGGTATATTCCTGATGAATTCTTGGTGCCTGTGGTGCGCGAGTGTGCCCGCCGAAACCTGGCCTTTACGGCACATAGCGTCGGCGATGCGGCGGTGGCGGCATTGCTGGAAGCGTATGCCACGGTGAATCGTGAAATCCCGATTGGCCCAACACATTCGACGCTGACGCATTCGAACTTTATGAGTGCGGAATCCGTTCGCCGCTGTGCCGAACTGGGGATTGGTGTCGATATTCAGCCCGCCTGGCTCTATCTGGATACCCACACACTGGTGGCCCAGTTCGGCGAGCCTCGATTGCGATACTTTCAACCGCTGGCAAGTCTGTTCGCGGCGCAGGTTCCCGTGGGTGGGGGCAGCGACCATATGCAGAAAATCGGATCATTTCGCAGTCTGAACTTCTACAACCCGTTTCTTGCAATGCAGGTGGCGATCACTCGGATGAGCCGTTTTCACCCCACTCCGCTACACATCGAAGAGGCCCTGACACGCGAGCAGGCGATCCGTTTTTACACGATTAACAATGCGTGGCTGATGCGATCAGGAGGGGAAATCGGCTCCCTGGAAATTGGAAAACGCGCCGACTTCATTCGGATTGATCGCGATCTGCTGCTCTGCCCGGTGGAGCAGATCAAAGATACCTCCGTCCTGGAAACGTGGTTGGACGGTCAGCGGATTTGGGTATCGGCCCGATAGTAGCCTGTTGAAGAGCGCCGTGGGATAGGCTTCCACCCTTCAGCATATCGACAGGCTGGAAGCCTGTCTCACGTTTTTCAACGGACTGATAGAGGGGGGGGCGAAGGCCCGTCGCGAAGGCGTCGATTCCCCGCAAACGGAGTCTTATCGGGGGCTGTGCACGGACGAACTGTTGTCGCCCGATTCATGGCCCGCGAGTTCGCAAAGCTCTTCGCGAACAATATTCATGTCGCGAGGAGCTTCGATCCCGATCTTGACGGTGTTGGGACCGATGCGGACCACACTGATCACGACATCGTCGCCGATCAGGATCCGCTCTCCTGCCTTCCTGGACAAAACCAACATGGCTGTCTCCTTCCTGGTATCGCTTGAGAGGAGCTCCGTCAAAGCTTCGGACGGCCCCCCCGCAGCACATCAGCCACGACACCGGAAGAATAGCATGCAAAGTCTGCGTGTCCAGTAAATTCTACAAAACCCGCATTGCCCAAAAAAGCAGCAGCCTGAAAAACAGGCACACGCTCGCGGCTCAGGCGAAGGCTGCCATTGTGGCAGCTGCGGGTTGTGCGCTGGCTGTTTAACGGAACCCCAATTCCCCGTAGATCGAGATGTCATCCACGTCGGTGAACTTCAAGGCCGAAATGGACTCATAGCTGACCATCATCTTACGGGCATTGAGGGTGTCCGGACGTTCACGTTGGAGGAGCAGGATCCCCTCGCTGATCCGAAAATCCATGAATGGCACCGTCTCTTGGAAGCTGGTGATCAGGATTCCCTGTCTGGGCATGCCTTCCGGCCAGTTCTCAAACAGCTCTTTCCAGTTGTCGCCGCTACCCATGGGTACTCCGATTGACAGATTGTGAGCCCGAGATGCTCTGTGGGAGCCTACCTTTCAATTCGACCGGAGGCGTTCCGGGAGCGAGCTGTTTTGGGGAGAAGCCCAAATTCCAGAGCAGGGCTTGGGAAGATGCCCGTAATCGCAATAAACGTCGTACCAACAAAAAACGCCACGCGGTAGAACCGCATGGCGTTTCCCGGATTGACCCCACGGGGATTCGAACCCCGGTAACAGGACTGAAAATCCTGGGTCCTAGGCCTCTAGACGATGGGGCCGGGATGTGCGTAAGTTATCGACACGCCGGTAACTGTCAAGGTTCGCAAAATCTTTCTTTTGACTTCCGGTCCCACGAATCTGGGGGCGGTGTCGAATTCACAAGTCGTACCCGACTTTACGACTGGTTACACTTTGGCAAACTGGCTCCGGAAAGTTTCGGTGTCGTTCGTGGTCCGACTCAAGAATCCCCCCCATGCGTCTTGCCCTCGCCCAGCTCAACCCGACCGTTGGCGACCTGAAAGGGAACAGTCAGCAAATTGAGCAGGCGCATCACAAGGCGTCCGAGCAGGGGGTGGATCTGGTGGTGGGGGCCGAACTGGCGATCAGCGGTTATCCCCCCAAAGATCTGTTGCTGCGGAATGGATTCGTGGCTGCCTGCGAGGCGGCGGTCGAGCAGTTGGCGGGGCTGACAGCCGGGCGCGCGGCGTTGCTGGTGGGGCATCCGTCGGTGGGCGATCACGGAGCCCTGTACAACTCGGCGTCGCTGCTGGCACAAGGTCGAATCGTTGCCCGCATCAACAAGACGCTGCTCCCGAATTACGACGTGTTCGACGAGCGACGGTACTTCCGGGCCCAGCGGCCCGAGAAGCTGCGGCCAGTTGATTTTGGCGGGCGGAAACTTGGCATTCACATTTGCGAGGATGCCTGGTGGGGGCAGCCTGATACGTTTTATCACACTCCGGAGGAACAATTTGCCGATCCGGTTCGCGGGCTGGCCAAGCAGGGGGCCGACCTGCTGATTAATCTTTCCGCGAGCCCCTTTGAGGTGAGCAAGCCAGCCCGACGACGCGACCTGATGGCGGCCCACGCTCGGGAAACGGGACTGCCGTTTATCTTCGTGAACCAGATCGGTGGGCAGGACGATGTCGTTTTCGACGGTCACAGCTTCGTCCTCGACCGACTGGGGCAAGTGCGCCATCAATCCGCAGGCTTTCGAACAGATCTCGATATTGTGGATCTGGATCATCTGCCCCCGGTGATTGAACCACGGGATCCTCCCCGCGAACAACAACTGCTGGATGCGCTGGTGCTGGGGCTCAATGATTACATGCGGCGATGCGGGTTTACAGATTGTGTTCTGGGGTTGTCTGGTGGAATTGACAGTGCGGTCGCGTGCTACATTGCGGCCCGAGCTGTCGGACCGCAGCACGTCCACGGGCTATTGATGCCCAGTCGATACAGCAGCCAGCACTCGGTCGATGACGCCTGGGCCCTGGTGAATGCATTGGGCGTTGACGGTCAGCTGGTGCCGATTGACGCCGTGCATCAGGCATACGAAGGGATGCCGCATGTCGGACCGGATCTGGCCAGTCAGCCAGCGGGGCTGGCCGATCAGAATCTCCAGGCTCGCATCCGGGGGGCGATTGTCATGACCCGCAGCAATCGACATGGCTGGATCGCTCTCGCCACGGGCAACAAGAGCGAACTGGCTGTGGGTTATTGCACACTGTACGGGGATATGTGCGGTGGCTTTGCGGTACTCAGCGATCTGTATAAACGGGACGTGTACGCACTTGCCCGATACATCAATCGGGTGGAACAGCGGGAAGTGATCCCCGTCAGCACCATGGAAAAGGCACCCAGTGCCGAGCTGGCGCCGAATCAGTTTGACCAGGACACACTTCCGCCGTATCCAGTTCTGGATGCCATTCTGGAAGGACTGGTGGATCGGGAAGATTCCATCGCTGAACTGGCGAAACAGTTCCCGATCGAGCAGGTCCGCTGGGTCGCTGTGCGACTGGATCGTAATGAATTCAAGCGCCGCCAGATGGCCCCGGGAGTGAAGCTCTCGCCGCGGGCTTTCGGATTTGGGCGGCGAATGCCCATGGCGATGAAGGTCGAACACTAACCACATACCCAGGCGACAGAGATGAAGTCCAAGCCCACCACGATCGACGAGTATCTGGCATCCTTGAATGCGGAACAGCGGGCTGCCCTGGAGAGAATTCGGCGGGCGGTGCAGGCCGCAGCTCCGACCGCCCGTGAGTGCATCAGCTATGGTCTGCCCGCGTTTGAGCTAGGTAAAAAACTGGTCGCGTTTGGGGCTGCGGCAAAGCATTGTGCCTTCTACCCGATGAGCGGTTCCGTCACGTCACAGCTGGCAGACGAACTGGCTCGATTTGAAACCAGCAAGGGCACCATCCGTTTTCAACCGGACAAGCCGCTGCCGCTGGCCCTGATCCGCAAGATTGTGAAACTGCGAATTGCCGAGATGGATTCCTGATTCAACCGTGTCTTTTGGCCATTCTCGGGGCTCATTGGGGAAACGCAATGATGAAGTGGTTCGCGGGAATGCTGGTTCTGGTGTGCGGACTGCGCCAATCCATGGCGGAAGACGGTTCTCACCGCCCCGTCAAAGTGTTCATTCTCGCGGGTCAGTCCAACATGGAAGGACAGGCGGTTGTCGACCTGAAAGGCTCGGACTACAACGACGGACGCGGAACACTGGCCCAGCTGATCCAGGACCCCTCGCGGAAGCCGAGGCTTCAGCATCTGCAAGAGGCCAATGGATCGTGGGTCGTTCGCGACGATGTCTGGTGTCGCTATCGACGCGAGCGGGGGCCGCTACTGGCCGGGCGTCTGGGGATGGGGTTCAGCGTTTACGGCGATCCGCACCACTTTGGTCCGGAACTGGAGTTCGGTCATGTGTTGGGGCAGCATCTCGACAACCCCGTGCTGCTGATCAAGACCGCCTGGGGCGGCAAGAGCCTGTATCGCGACTTTCGCCCACCGCGATCCGGGGGAGCTGTGGGGCCCTATTACACCCGAATGATTGCCGAAACCCGGGAAGCCCTGGCCCAACTGGACAACGACTTTCCAGACTACCATGGGCAAGGGTATGAACTGGCGGGATTCGTTTGGTACCACGGTTGGAATGATGGCGTCGATCCCCGGACAGCCGTACCCGAGTACGAACAAAACCTGGTGAACCTGATTCTGGACGTACGCGAAGAGCTTCATGCCCCCCGTCTGCCGGTGGTGATTGGAGAACTGACCGGTCCATGGGTCACCGCCCCCGGGGAATGGGACACGCTGCGTAAGGCCCAGGCTGCTGCCGCCCGGCGTTCCGAGCTGCAAGGGAATGTTGTATTCGTGGCAACGCACGATTTTGTCCGCAAGCCGGAAGAGTCCCCCAACCCGGGGCATGGGCACCACGAATTTGGCAATGCCGAGACGTATATTCTCGTGGGTCACGCTCTGGGCGAGGGGATGAAAGCACTCTGTCCCGTTCCGGAATGACAGCACCACTGCCGCGTTATTCCCCTTGGGCCGCAGTATCGGTCGGCGAGGAAACGGGACGTGCCACTGGCCGGGTCACGGAGATCGGCACCTTGGTGGTCGCCGTTTGTCTCAGCCCTTCTGCCAACAGCGTGGACAGTTCCTCAACACACGCCCGAATGGAGATCACCGCCTGAACGAAGTTGGTGTGCGTTGAAGCATTCGGGGCATCAATGGCAAATTGCTCGGTCGCCTTGCCAAGCGATCCGAGCTTTTTGTCGAGCATCTGAAAGTAGTCCGGCGGCTGGGCAATCCGGGTTTCGACTGCCAGCGCCAGATCAAAGACAGCCCGGACAATCCCCATCAGTTCAGGAAAGTCCTCAATCTCGGACGAGTGCTTTACGAATGTCCGCACCATCCACGCGTGGGCCAGCACCACCTGGCACCGGGCCACGAGTTCAGCAGGCGTGGAAGTCATCGTTCCAGCTCCCGTCTTGAGGTGGGCGGGATCAGCCTTTCTTTGAAGCTTTTTTAGCGGCTTTCTTGGGAGCCGCTTTCTTCGGAGCGGCTTTCTTGGAAGCTGCGGCATCCGTCTTCTTGCCCTTGGCTCCCTTGCCAAAAATGTTATCCCAGTTGTTCCAGAAGGCAGGGGTGGTCCCCGTACGTACAATCGGTCCGCTCATTGAATCGTTCCCAGGAAGGTCGAGGGGCTCGCTCCGACATCTTGCCGAAATTGGCTCCCCACCGCAGGGCCATGCCTCGAAGAGGCATCGCGTCACGGCATGTGTATGTTGCGTTCGCGGAAGCGTTTGTCAAGAATCGCTGCCGAATCGCTGTTTGGCGAATCGCCCCGCCCCGTTCCTGGATGGCCCTGCCCATCGGTCTTTTCGGAAATCCCCCATGAACGACTCCTACGATCGTTTTGAGTCGGCCTGGGATGCGGTCCAGATTGTCCGTCGTATGGAATACACGCTGTTTACATTCGGAGACAGCGATTTACCGTACTATTTGATTGTGAATTCGTCCGAAGCGGGCCAGCCCGTCGAAGTCCGCCGGGGCACGATTCGGATCGCCCGGCCTCTGATTATCACTGCGATGAACGCCGAGCCGGAGGTCCGTGATTTTTTTGAAGATGCGGATGACGAGTCTGCCGCGCGGTTCCTGATGGCCCGCCGGGCGGAGTTCTCGCGACTGCGGCTGGAGAATAGCTCGACCTCGCGAGAACTGCTTAGCGACAGTGTAGAGGAGATTGTCGATCGCCTGAACCAGCGACTCGATGCAGAAGAGGAAGACCGCATGGCCATTCTCACATCTCCCGCCGGTCTGGGGGGAATCGCCCTCTTCCGATATGCCCTGGATCGCGTCATGGCGAGCGCCTCCAGCAATGTGCAGGAACTGCGGGAACGCGGCCTGCTTCCCGGGATGTAAGTGGATCTCCCTTCGGGGCCTCGCCAAGTGGGAGAGAGAAACTGAAATACCTGCGAGATGTCGAACGTCCACGTTGGGCTGCAGTCTCGATGCCCGGTGGAAGTGAACTGATCGGTGGCCCCTGAAGGCCCATGCCGCCCGTTGATGCGTCCACTGTGTCAACCACAGGGCTGACCCGTGCGCCGCTTGCCTGCAATTCCCGTGGGAGCATTCCCAGGAAACCACTTGAAAGCCCTCACTCCCGAAATCAGTACAGTTCCCAGAGCTGATTTGGAGTCGAACCGTTCTTGACAGTTCAGGGAGCAACGAAGACAACCGCGTGGAATTCCGATGGGCCGCAGGGATACCCGCCGCAGAGCACCGCGTGTCAGGAAAGCTTGCAGATGAAGTCGACGACTGGCGACCATTTCATTGCGCTCGATCATGTGCGGGCTCTGGCAGCGTTCATGGTGTTCGTCTGGCATTTCATTCACGGAATGAACGGAACCCCGGTGGCCTTTGAGTACGTGCCCGCCTTCCCGACATTCTCGCTGCTCGACGAGGGGCATACCGGGGTCTCGCTCTTCATGACGCTCAGTGGGTATCTGTTTGCCCGACTGCTGGACGGTAAGGAGATCCACTTTGGAGCCTTTCTCTGGAATCGCGCATTGCGGTTGTTGCCCCTGCTGCTGCTGGTGATTCTGGTCAGGGGATGTCTGACGAACTCCGGATGGACGGAGTGGAAAAGTTACTTCCAGCTGATCGCCTCGGGGCTGGTGGAACCGGTGCTGCCTAATGGAGGATGGTCGATCACCGTCGAATTTCATTTTTACGTGATGTTGCCTGCGCTGCTGGGGATATTGCGATTATCGAAACTGCGACTGCTCTGGGTCGTGGCGGGAATGATCGGATTGCGAACCGTTGTCTGGTATACCCAGGGACAGGTACAGAGCCTGGCTCATTGGACAATCATCGGACGGATGGACCAGTTTGTCCTGGGAATGGTCATCTGCCAGTTTCGCCATTTCTTTGATCGCAGGCATGGGCTGGCGATTGGTGTGATGGTTTTTTTCTCACTCTTTTACGGGTGGTTCAACCATCTGGGGGGACTGTATCGCTATCTGGGTTATCCCTCTTCGGGGGCCTGGTGGATCGTGCTGCCGACAATCGAGGGGCTGTCATATGCCATGCTGATTGCCTGGTACGAACGGTCGTTTCAGTTCACGACTTCGGGTCTCTCGGGCTGGATTGGCAAGATTGGCGAGTACTCGTACTCGATCTATTTGCTTCATTTCTTCATCGTGTTTGAGGCGGCCCGCTTCATTCATGAGCGGCTGTATTCCCTCTCTAATTTTTATGTGGCGACGCTCAGTGCGGGAGTGGTCTTTCTCCTGATGGGGCCGGTCGGAGCGCTGAGCTTTCGCTGGATCGAATCGCCGTTTCTACGGCTGCGAAAACGGTATGTGATTGCCCGGACTCAATCGGCGGAAGACTCGGTGGGGCCGGGATCACTCCGTTCATAAAGCCAGGCAAGCAGACCCCCGATGACGGGAATAAATCCAAGCATTGCCAGCCACTTTACATAGCTGACGCTGCTGTAGAGCATCGCCGCGCTGGTTAGTATGAACAGGATCGGTGGCAACGGATACAGCGGAGTCCGGAACGCCCGGGGAGTCTCGGGTTCGCGAATCCGTAAGACAATCTGGGCAGCCCCCGCGAGCATGAAGAACATCCAGAATAAAGGGGCGGTTGCCGCCAGCAGCGTACTGAAGCCCCCGTGGTGCCGCTGCCAGTCGATTCCCTCGCTTGCCCCCAGCCAACGGGCAATCTGGCTGCAGGTGGTTTGTCCGATCGATGTCTCGACCGCCGCGATCAGCCAGAGTGTCCCCGCTGCGATGAGAAGCGTGCTTCGAGCCGGAGCCCCTCGACCTGACCAATGGGCCAGCCAGCGAAGCGAGCGATGCCGCTCTCCCATGGCCACTGCCAAACGGGTGCCTCCGAAGATCGTGCCGTGCATCGCCCCTAACGCAGAAACGACCATCAGCAGGGTGACCAGTTGCGTCCCTGTCGTCCCGAAGGCTCGTTGGGCGACCGCCGCTGCCGGAACCGACTCGGCTCGCAGCATCTGGATTCCGAGTGTGGAGTAAGCCAGATTAATCAGCAGGTAGACGATGCAGACCGCCCCGACTCCCATCGTTAACGCCCGCGGCAGTTGCCTTTGCGGCTGGTCCATTTCAGCGGCCAGATAAACCGCGTCGTTCCACCCGCCAAAGGCATACAGGATAAACACGAGAGCCAATCCGGGGTTCGAATATTTCGCCGGAGCCGTCCATTCGGGAGTGGGGCCTTGCAGGGCAACGACCAAGCCGCAAACCACGACGAATCCCAGCCCCAGAATCTTGGCCAGCGTCAACAGGTTCTGCGTGTGGCGGCCCGATTGAACACCGACAAGGTTGACCCCCGTCAGCACCCCCACGGCCGCCACCGCGATCCAGGGAGAATGGTCGCGGAGTGCCGGAAATGCCTGGCCCATGTAGTCCTGAAAGGCAAACGCCATGATTCCCACATTGGCCGGAATGATGACGGTGACCCGGCACCATCCCAGCAAATATCCCATCCAGTTCCCGAATGCCTGACTCAGGTAAACCGCATCTCCCCCGCGCTCCGGCCAGGCGGATGCCAATTCCGCAAAGCACAAGGCTCCGATAATCGATAAGGCACCGCCGGCCACCCACAGTAATAAGGCGCTGTGGATGCCGTTCGTAAAAGAAAAGATGTCGCTCGGAGAGCGGAAGATGGATGTCCCGATGACGATCCCGAGAATCAGGCTGACCGCATCCCATTGCCCCAGCGCTCGGGCGGGGGTGGAGCCCGTGGGATGGGGAATGGACATCAGGCGACTCCTGGAAGGGATGCGGCGAGTGTGACGCGCGGTGCAGGGCCGCACCAGTCGACAGTCAGCCAGTTGATCGTGTCACCCGGCTGGTCAGGTTTCGTAGCGGCTGCGACTCCATCCCTGGGCCAGTCCACAGAGTGCTTTCAAAATGGCTGGGTCAACCGCAGTCGCGGCGATTCCGGGGATTCGCAGCATATCGGCCCGTTCGTCAAGCCAGGTCTCGCGGAAGTGGACCGGTTCGCCATTGTGGACCCAGACCGACTGGCCACCCAGGGCTCGCACGATGTGCAACGAGACGGGATAGTCGTACACATTCGGCGTATGGATCAGCGATCCCCCAAACTCTCCACTGGCCAGTAGTGGGTAAATGCTGCCCGGCATGTCATCGGGAGCGACCCCCTCTAATCCGAGACCACAGACATCCTGCGCCCGGGCCACATCCTGCTTCTGAAAACCAATCAGGTAGATCTTCCGGGAATTCCCTCGTGAAGTGGCCGATACCGCCGGCATATTTCGAAGCCACGCGACCGCCGGGATTCGCGGGTTGTCCGCTCCGGTCTTTACAGTCGTACCGTAGACCTCAGTCCAGTTCCCCTGCGTTCCCATCTCTGGGGCATAAACACAGGAGTAGACCACGTTCGTCGCCGTTCGCAGGTGGAGCATCACCGCATAACCATTTCCGGTTCGCTCGCTGAAGTATTTGGTCCCGTCGATCGGGTCGATCGAAATTGTGTAATCGCTGGAGGCGTCAAACGCCCCCAGGTCGCCATTGGCTTCTTCGGCATCCATTCGGCACCGATGAAAGATCGGATCGGCATCGCGCAGGCCGCATACGATCAACTCCTGAACCGTCAGGTCCGCCAGTGTCAGGGCGTCCGTGTTGGAACTCCCGCTCGACTTCCCTCCAAGCTGAATATTGAATTGCCGCAGCTGTTTTGCGATCGCTCCTGACCACCTCAGAAGTGGTGGCACATGCTGCCGAAGGGCGTACGTGAGTTCTGCTTCGAAAGCGGTGTTGGGCATCGCAGGGCCTTGCCAGGGTCAGAAGTCGCGAGTCGACGGGGGAATGTCGCGTGTCAATGAAAACCCCAGTCAATAAAAAACCCCTGTCCGGGACAGGGGTTCAATCGAAGCGGAGAGGGCGGGATTCGAACCCGCGGTGCCAGTAAATCTGACACACCGGATTAGCAATCCGGCGCATTCGGCCACTCTGCCACCTCTCCGGGGTGCATAGCCATGTGCCGGATTGTGGCGACCCGCAAGGAAAAGTCAACGGAAGCTCATGCCGTTTCACCCCTGCGGGAGATTCTCGATGCCTCCTCAAGGAACTACGGCAGGTGACAGACTCGAGTAGTCGAAGCGAGTCTTCTGCGATCCCAGCCGCAACTCAATCCATTCGGCGTGGAGATCGCGTTCCACGGTGTACTGTGGCGGGCTCGTCTTGACCGCCTGCTCCCACAGGATTTCTCCGGTTCGGGCATCCAGACAGAAGTACCGGGACTGCACACTTTCTCCTTCCGATGGGGGGGGAGTGTTGCGGGGCTTGGGCAGGGGCAGCGGGTCCGGCGGCGGGGGGACGAGTAATTGCAATTCAGGGGCGGGCAGCGAGCCTTTCCACGCATCCGCACAAATAATCAGTGGAAGGTCACGCGGCTGATCCAGTGGGACAATACGATTCTGGATGGCTCGTGTCCAACTGAGCCGACCGGTCTGGCGATCAAAGCTGGCCAATACTCCATTGACGGCTGGCCGCCGCCAGCCATGCTGGGTCTGGAATGGCTCGATGAGCGCTTTTTCCGTGACGATTGACGAAAGGGTCACCAGCACGGCGCGCTCGGTCACCCCGGCATGGACAGCCGCCAGCCCCGGAGGCAGGGGGATCGGCTGATCCGCAGCCACGACGCCGGTGAGGGCATTCAGAAATAGAATTCGGCCTTCGGGATGAACCACACCCACCCACTCTTCGTCCACTTCAAAGGCGGCGGCCCCCGGTGGGAATTCCACCGACCACAGCGTCGTGGGGCCGGCCAGATCGACCATCTCCAGCCTCAGTGGGGGATGCGGTGGCTGGTCGGAGGCCGGCAGAATCAATTGGCCCTTAAGCGGCTGGCCCGCTGCCACCAGCACGCGGCGGCCCCACGCCTTCAGGCATTCTTCCGGAGTATGCGACCAAGCGAGTTGCCGCACCGTCCGGCCATCCAGCGGGCTTAGCAACTCCAGCTGAGATGTGCCATCTCGCTGCAGCACGATCATGCGATCATCGCCAATCGCTTTCACTCCGTCGGGCAGGTCATAGCGTCGCCACAATTCGTTTCCCGTGGCGGTTTCACGGCAGACCAGCATCCCCTGCTCCAGATAACAGGTGATTCCCGGGGTGACCGGCCCCACCCATGTCGATCGATGGCCATGCGCATCAAACCGCTCCGACGCCGGACGAGTGAAACCAACCGGCTGCGGAACCGGTTGCAACTCAAATGCCAGCATCGCGTTATCTGCCGTACCGAGCGTGTCGATGAGTCCCTCTGTCGGCCACAGGATACCTGACTTGCCCGGTGAGGCTTCACCTTTGACGTTTAACCCGGAAACGCAAAACAGTTCACTGCCGTACTGCACGACGGCAAACTGACCAAAGCCCCACGCGCGGCGGAGCTCCAGATCGCGACGCAAATCCCGCGTCGACACCGGCAGGGTAATCGTCCATGGGCGACTGCGGCCTAATCCCGAGAACCGTAGCGTTCGACCGCCGATCGTCTCAGCAGCAATGTTCACATGATCGAACAGGCTGCCTCGTTCTGCAGCCATCGGGAGGGGAGCAAACAGTTCCGCCCCTTCATAGGAATCACGAGTGGAGATTCGCGGGATACGTGGCGGCCAGTTCGTTCGCAAGTCCCCGGCCATTCGGCGGGCCAGCGGCGAATCCTCCGGCAGTTCCCGCACCAGATCCTGTATCGTTCGATCCCCTCGGAGAACCACATGCGGCAATCGATCTCTCAGCTGGGCAAAGATCGTTGCGGCGTCACGCCAATCGCCACGGGCCGCGTGTAACTCACCCAACCTCCAGAGGGCTCTCGCGGCATCCTCCTCTGAGGACAACAAGTGTCGTCGTCGCAGGGCCAGATGTTGCTGCGCCAATTCGGCCAGACTGGTCCAGCTCAGTGGACGCTCCAGAACCCGCGTCGAAAGGAACTCCAGCGGCTCCAGCACTCGCAATTCATTCTCACTGGGCTGGTGAGTCATGATCCACAGGACTACCGCAGCCTGCATGGATGACCGATGAATGGCATCCGATCGGTCCCAAAGCTGCTTCAGGTGGCCTCGCAAGAACGCATCCAGCCGCACTGTGCGGGAGGAGCGGGAGACTCCCTCGCCGACTTCCACCAGATCGATTTCCCATTGGGCGGGTTGTTGCGACAACAGACGGAGAAGCACGGGCAGGACAACCAGTGGATCAGCGCTGCGGGCGACCTTTTCCAGTTCCCGCAGATCCTGATTTCTGAGGGATTCGGCGGGGGATTCGAGAGTGATCTCGGTGTGGGAAGACGCCAGGGAATGAGCGGGTTCCGTGGCCAGGTGTCGCTCCAGCAGGCCCGGCCGCACAGTCAGTTGATCAGACGATTGCCGCAGCGGCATCGTGTGAAACAGGGAATGCCCGGTCAGGTCATGAATCGGGGCCAGACTCCCGGCAGGCCGACATGTCAGGGGGACTTCACGGCGCGGCGTGATGGCTTCGGTCCGCCCGGTCGTGGGGGACCATTGCAGAACATCTCCCGTTTCGAATGTGAGGACGCAGTGTCCGCCCTGCCACGAGGCAGAGGCCAGTGGAGTGGACAGGGCCAGCTGCGCTTCATCGGTTCCATCGGCCAGTCGAAGTGTTCGCACAAACGTGGCGCCGGCAAGGACCACCCGTTCGCCTTCGACCGCGACCAGATGTCGGCCGCGTTCGATGGTGGTTGTCCAGAGAGGTTCGCCGTCTCGCGCTGACAGGCAGTGTACGTCTTCTGATTCCGGAGAAACGGCAATGATCCGATCGCCGGCATGCAGCATCCGGGCGACCTGCCAGCCATGTAGCCACTGCCAGCCATCACGGCGGGCGGAGGGTTGCAGCAGCCCGGTGGATTCGACTTGCTGGTCATCTCTTCCATAGCGATAGGCCCATTTCACGCGGGCTGTAAAGGGATCAAACGCGACGATGGCCCCCGTTCCGGTCGCACAGATCGCCTGCCCGTTGTACCACAGAATCGGACAAGCCTGCGAAAGTCGCCGCCGGTCCGTCATCAAGTCCGTGCAGTCACCCAGCGAACTGGCTCCGAACGACTCTCCTGTCTGCGGATCGATGGCAATCAGTTGAAGTGATTCACCCGTCTGGCCGACCACATAGAGTCGGCCTCCTGTGACCTGGGGGGGGCCGAACAGATAGGGCAGCGGGGGCAACCCGGAATCCTCGACCAACTCCTTCGCGGGGGCATCACCGTTCCGGGGTTTTTCGACCTGCTTTTCGGGAGCAGGGGCCGGGGCAGGTACAACGGGCGGAGGAACAACCGAGGCCAGTTGACGGTTCCATACCTGGTCAGTCCGCCACAGTTCTTCCCCAGTCTGAAGCGAACACGCGATCAGCGTACAGGCCGATCGGAGAGAGATTCCGTCCTCTCTCAGTTGAGACTCCAGCGGTTCAACCAGGTAGACCCGCTCCGCGTCGGCACTCAACTGACCAAGTACGGAGTCTCGCTGTAATCGCTGGCCCAGTTCACGGGCCAGCCGGCGTTCACGGGCAGGATCGGGGCGGTTCCCCAAGGATCGGATCTGATCGATCAAAGGCGACGGCAGTGGTCGCCGCCACAGCACGTCTCCTGTCGGATGGTGGATGCAAACCAGCTCACTCAGGCTCCGCCACAAGATCCGATCACCGATGACCAGTGGCCGGTTGTAGAAACCACTCTGGATTCCATCCCGCCGCAGATTGCCAACCACACGATCCAGCAACCGCTCGGCATGTTCCGGAAGGGCCGATGCCACCTGCCAGGTGATTTCGGACAGCGGCCCAAGGGGGGCGCCTGCTCTCGGTGGGCTGACATCTCGAAACGGCGAAGTTACCTGGGAATTTACCGGCCATCGCTCTTCCAGCGCCGCCGCTTCCAGGGGCAAACGCAACTCCCACAAAGCATCCCGCCACAGCCGGATCGCCAGGGGATAA
>QWPB01000173.1 GCA_003671275.1 Planctomycetota bacterium
TATCGCGAATACGGCTGCATGATTGTGAACCCGCCGTATGGTGAACGAATGGGTGATCGAGACAGCGTTGATCAGTTGAATGTTGATTTTGGCGACATCATGCAACTGCATCCGACCTGGTCGTTTTACTTCCTGTCGGCGCATCCGGCGTTTGAGCGGTTGGCGGGCCGTCCCGCAGACCGTCGGCGTAAGCTGTATAACGGTCGGATCGAGTGTACCTACTACCAGTATCAAGGTCCGCGTCCGCCTCGCGAAGCGGCCTTGGCGGAAGCGGAATTGCTGGCCAGCGTGCCGCCGCCGCCCCTGGATTTCAAACCCTTGAAATCGCCGACTCGGGGACCAGCTGTGGGACGTTCGCTGGATGAATTTGTCACCACCACACCACTGGAAACCGGCCCGGAACATGGCTTGTACGCCCCGATGCACCGTTCGGTGTCCGGTGGCGGAGTGCCTCTGCCGCCCTCAGACTTCAAGCCGATGAAGCCGCCCACACGCGGACCAGCTGCGATTCGTCCGGTTGCAGAGTCGGGGGCAACGAATCCCCTTGCAGCGGGTTCGGCCCTGTCGACTCCTCCGGGATCGCCGACGGGTTATATTCCATTGCCGCCGAGTGAATTCAAACCACTCAAGCCGCCAACGCGGGGACCGCTCGCAGCGATTCCGGTTGTCGAGGCTGCTCTCGAAATTGAAACTGTCCCCGTGGTGCCTCCGGCGGGTGAGGTGTCGGCGCCCGTGCTCGCAGAGGAAGTCGCGGCTTCCCCGGACGTTCCAATTGCCACGGAGCCCGTTACTGCCGTAGCCGATGAATCCGATGTCGCGGTTCCCGAGTCCGTGAATGAGGGAGAGCCGCAGGGTGTTCCCGCACCATCGCCCGACGTGGCCTTGGAGCCGATTATCGAATCCGCCCCGGTTGCCGCTTCCGTGGTCGTGATCCCGACGGAGTCACCCGTCACCGTAGTCACTCCCGTTCGATCGGATGTGCCGTCGGCGATTGCCCAGCGGATGAAGACTCTCGATTTCAAACCGAATCGTCCCCCCCAGCGCGGTCCGCTGGCAACCGAAGGAAGTGCTTCACCCGTCGCGACCATCAGTTCTCCCGCAGGGATCAGTGGTCGTGTGATTCCGCCGCCACCGCCCGGCTTTAAGCCGCTCAAGCCGCCCGTGCGGATGCACTCACCGGTGGTTCCGGTGGTTTCGGCCCCCCCCGTTGTCGCGTCCGTCCCGTCGACATCGGAACCGCTGGCACCGGTCACTGCCCCCCTGCCGGTTCCAGTGTCTGTGACTGCGCAGCCGACGGGACTCAGTTTGGCAGAGATGGCCGCCCGCACGACGACTGTGACGGAATCGCCCGTATCGGCGGTCCCTGTCAAGGAAGTCATTGTCGATTGGTGATTGTCTGATCGATGACGGTGTTCGAGCCGGGCGCAGGGATCATTCCTGCGGATCGAGTGAGACCTCGCTGGTCTGACGCTCTTCCCGCATGCGCTCGGGGTCGACGCCATCCCGACGGGCGACTTCCGCGCGGCTCAGGATTCCCAGTCGTACTAACTCCGCGTCGGCAGTTCGCTCACGCGGGCGATCGCGGGTGACCAATTGCGGGAACGTCCACGCTGCTTCCATGCGATAGAAGAACTCTTCCGGCAATAGCCCCTGGGCCATGGCAGTCTCCATGACGCGCCGCCACAGTCGCGTGAACTCGGTGGAGAAGTACTGCTGCTCTGCCTGGAATAGTTTGACAGCTGGGCCTTCCGCTACCATGGTGGACGCGTAGTTGGCATTGGATGCGTCGGAGGTCAACATGAACTCCGGCAATCCCACGCCCGCGGCGACACTCAGCAGCAGCATGCGCCCCAGTGGGACGGCATCGCCGAAGTTGGTGTCAGGTTGCAGGAACTTGATTTCAGTCGCCTGGTTGGTGGTCAGGATTGTTCCGGGCTGAAAACGTTCGCGACGAATGGAGGTGGTCGGATTACCGGCCAGCTGGTCGGCCATCGTCTGGGTTTGTTGTGGTGAGCCCTGTACCTTGCGCCACAGGACGATCGAGGATTGCAGCTTGCGGGCATGCAGTTCGGTCTCGATCCACTTTTCGTAACAGTCGAGCGTCTCCAGGATGGGAGCCAGGACCGTGATGCCGCGTTTCTGGTTGGTGTCGACGCCAATTCGGGAGTGCAGGATATCTCGGGCGGGAATTGGTTCTTCCAAGCCACGAGTCAATGGGTGGATGCGGAGATACTCGACGGGGGTTTCGACATCTTCGGGATGGGTCAGGATTCCCTGGGAGTCGGGGAATTCCGGGCAGGCGGCAATCGACTCCGGATCGATGAAGCGGACCTGTGGGGGCCAGTGTGTCCCGGGATAGAGTCGCAAAAAGCATTCTCCATCGCGCCAGGTCCGCCGGGCATATTCGCGAAATGAAAAGTGCGTGCTGTTCCCCTCCAGGAAGTCGGCCCACAACCGATCGGCGAGCCGTAACAGGCCCGCCCCGGCGTCATCGCCGGAGCCGCTGCGCCACTGATGGGTCAGCCGTAGCCCACTGCCGGTGACGTATGATTCGAGGAGCCGGAGAATGTTGCGAGCATGGGGATTGTTCGCGACGAGATGCCGGGCCCGTGAGCGGAGATCCTGCCGCGTTTGTTCGCTCAGTCCGGTGCCATCGCCGACTGGCAGCCAGCGTCCGGAGTCTTCCGTGACGGGCAATGCGGTTTGCGTTTCGGTCAGGGCCAGCAGCTGCTCCTGAAGCAGTCGCTCGTGGCGAACCTTCAGCCGCAGGGCCGCCAGTTTGTCGCGAATCAAGTCGAACATCGATAGGAAGTCCCGAAGCCAGAGGCATGGCCGCGCGATCTGCTGCGGCATCTAACCGATGGGAAACGAGTTGCGCCGAACGGGAAGGGGTGACACCTCGAACGAAAAAACAAGTTCGATTTTTCCAGAAATAGGAGGTTCTACAAAACCGGGCATTCGGGTTCCCCGAGCGTTTGGTTCACTGACGCGGGCCGGTATGATGTCCCCGTGAATGAGTTCAAGGACTGAGCCGGTCACACTTCCCACTGGAAGCAAGAGATCCCGCGACGGGATCTGAAATTTCGCTCCGGCAAAAGGAATTGCGAGTCCCTCACCTTCGATGGTCTGTTCACGGAGTGAACCTCATCGATATCCCCGCATGTGAACAGATGACACAATCGGAATTGAATCCGCAGATGTCTGGGCACTACGTGGCTCCCTCGGACTTCGAGAACAAACTGATCTCGAGGTCGCGCCTGATTCGGGCCGACGATCGATTGGCCGATGCGATGGGGCTGCTGGATCTGGAGACCGGTGATCACATTCTGGTTCACCGGGCTGACTGGCTGAAGTACAGTGAAAGCACCCGCAAGGTGGTCATTCGAGTCTAAATGGATAACTTGCCCGTGGAGCTTAAGGGACCGCTGTCTGGGAGTTCGGCTCCAGTGGTTCGTCCGCTGATTCATGATCTGTCCCGCTCCGCGCTTCAGGAGTGGTGTCAGTCCCACGGTCTGCCCGGCTATCGCGCGGACCAGATTCGACAGTGGATCTTTGGCAAGCGGGTGGATGCCTTTGAGGCAATGCACGATGTCCCCGCTGCCGCCCGCAAAAAGCTGGCCGAAGAGTTCGACTTCTGGGCTGGGCGAATCGTGCGGCATCAGGTGGCAACGGATCGGACCGAGAAGCTATTGCTGGCCCTGCGTCAGGGGGATCTGGTGGAATGCGTCCTGATGCGGGAACCCGATCGCAATACGATTTGTGTCAGTACCCAGGTCGGCTGTGGCATGGGGTGCGTGTTCTGTGCAAGCGGGCTCGAGGGGGTGAAGCGAAACCTGTCCACCGGTGAGATTCTGGAGCAGGTTCTGCGGGTGGATCGTCTGCTCACAAAGGAAGAGCGGATCACCAACATCGTCGTGATGGGGATGGGGGAACCGCTGGCGAACCTCAAGAACCTGCTGCCCGCGCTGGATACCCTGCACGACAAGGGCGGCATGGGATTAGGGGCCCGGCGGATCACGATCTCGACCGTGGGGCTGCCTGAGAAGATGCGGGAACTCGCCCGGCATGGCACTCCTTACAACCTGGCGGTGTCACTGCATGCTCCCGAGAACTCCCTTCGTACTGAGATTGTCCCCACGAACAAAGGGACCGGGATCGAAGCCATCCTGGCCGCGGCGGATGACTACTTTGAGATCACCGGTCGTCGCGTTACGTATGAGTACGTCCTGTTGGCCGGGAAGAACGACGGCCCCGATCAGGCGAAGCAGCTGGCCAGGTTGTTGCGGGAACGGATCGCCCATGTGAACCTGATCCCGATGAATCCGGTCGCTCCAATCGACCTGTCGGCCCCTGCGGAACCCCGGACCCAGATGTTCGCCGAAATGCTCGAACACGGCGGGGTCAATGTCACGGTTCGCAAACGCAAAGGGGCCGACATTGATGCCGCCTGCGGGCAGCTGCGACTGACGGAGCTGACAATGGGGCCCGCGTAGCGGCCTCGTTCGGGCAGGGTCACAGGGTTCCCAGATCGCCCGGACGGACGGTCAACAATTCGGGACGACGTTTCAACTGATCGAAGAACCGCTTTCGTCGTTGTGCGGTGGCGGGCTCATTATAGAGTGCCTGTGAGACCTGGATCAGACCGGCCCGCAGTTCGGCGGCGGACATTCCGGTCGGGTGGTGGGTCAGGTCGAACAGCGTGCATTTTTCCCAGAAGCGGTCCTCGAACAGTCGTCCCTCGCGTTGCAGCCGGTTGTAGAGTGGCGTACCGGGAAAGGGGGTTTGCACTGTGACCTGGACTTCATACAGCCCCGACTGTTCAACGAACTCGATGATGGCCTCGAACACGTCGGGCGTTTGGCCGTCCAGTCCCAGAATGAAGCAGCCGTTCACGGTGATTCCCGCCGACTGAATTTGATCGATGGCCCGACGGTACTGGTCGAGTTGTTTGCGTTTCCAGTTGGTTCGCAGTTCGAGTCCGTCGAGTCCCGACGAATTGGGGCTTTCGAGGCCAATGAGGACTTGTTTGCAGCCTGCCTGATGGGCCAGGTCGATCAGTTCTCGGTCGTCGCCAAAACTGATGTCG
This sequence comes from Planctomycetota bacterium, assembly GCA_003671275.1. GTDB lineage: Bacteria > Planctomycetota > Planctomycetia > Planctomycetales > Planctomycetaceae > TH-plancto1. The sequence continues at coordinate 5,087 of QWPB01000173.1, forward strand.
GTTTCCGTGAAGAACCGAATTCCTTCCGGGATCAGTGCCCGCATGAGTTCGCGGGAATACCGGTGATCGACAAAGGTGTTGTCATCGGCGAACTCGATGAAGGGGCGGTGCCAGATCGACTGTATCCGGCGAATCTCCGCGACAACCCGGTCGACCGGTTTGGTCTGGTACTTCGGTGCGATCAGGATCGAACTGGCACAGAAATCACACTTCCAGGGACACCCGCGCGAAGTCTGAACGGTGATGCGGTTGTATTTGCGGGGGTCGAGTAGCTCGTACCGGGGCATCGGGGAATCGGCCAGAATCCAGGGGCGCGTCGGACGATATACGGGCTGCATGGCCCCCCGCCGCGAGTCTTCGAGCAGTTGCGGCCAGACCTCTTCGGCCTCTCCCAGAATGATCGCGTCCGCGTGCTGGGCCGCTTCCTCGGGGCACGATGTGACATGCAACCCGCCCAGGACGACACGCACGCCCCGCTGACGAAAGTGGTCCGCCAGTTGGTAGGCCTCCTCGATCTGTGCCGTGAAACTGGAGATGGCCACCAGATCGAACGGGCCTTCCGGGGGCTGATCGCGGGAATAGTCAAAAATCTCGTGATAGGACATCTCGTCGGAGTCCGGGGTCAGCCCGGCCAGCGTTAATAATCCCAGGCTGGGGAGCTGGGCGATAACCTCTTTGCGTTCTACAAACCCCGGCATCGAGAGCCCGAGGGCCAGTAGTTCCTGGTCCCAGGCCCGCACCCCACTCATGGCAATGAACCCAATTTTCATAGCAGGCTCACCCCGGTGGCAAGAATGGCCCCGACGATCAGGGCTGTGGACGGAATCAGAAAGACCGCTCGGGCTCGCCAAACGAAAGCTGTTAGAAAACAGGCCGGCCCCATCGTCAAGCCTCCCACCAGAAACAACCCGCTGATCACAGGTGTCATCGAGGAGGGTATCTGCGCCGTCGTCGTCAGCGGCCAGACCACATTAAGTGCCCCCAGCGCGACCAACGCAATATGCCCCAGCCGCACCAGCCGCCGTGGTCTGCTATTGTACCCGCCCAGCCAGTCCTCACGCTGGGCCAGTAACCCCATCCCGGCCCCCGTTAGAAAGCCTGCGACGACCAGTCCCCACCCTGCAGCAACAAACACCGGAAACTCCATGCAGGATTGGAAGGAAGCTGTCGACCGGTCTTCCGGTCCGTCCCCGGACGAGAGGGATTGACTGAAAGGAATCAACAAAAATCAGACGTTTGTAGTCTCGTTCAAGGTGGCCTGTTTGAAAAGAGGATTTCGCGCGCTCGTCGCCAAGTCCGGTCATTCTTTGATACTCTTCCGAGGTGACGATGGTTCCCGATTCTCCTGACATGAATGCACCCCATGTCCGATATCCAGTACCAGCTCGATCCGGAATTGTCGGTCGATGAATTCATCGCGGTTCTGCATCGATCCACTCTCGGGGAGCGGCGTCCAGTCGATGACCGCGAACGGATCGCAGGCATGCTCCGTCATGCAGATCTGATCGTGACGGCCCGCCGGGCGGGGCACCTGGTGGGTGTCTCGCGGGCGATCACCGATTTTCACTTTTGTACCTACCTGTCCGATCTGGCCGTGGACATGCACTATCAGAGACAGGGAATCGGCCAGCGGTTGATTGATGAGACACATCGGGCCGCTGGTCGTCAAACGATGCTGGTGCTGATTGCGGCTCCCGCGGCCCAGTCTTACTACCCGCATATTGGGATGCAACCGCATCCATCGTGCTGGTATTTCCCCCGTCAGGAGTGAGCCCCGTCTACCTCGTCGTCAGGTTCCCTGGGACCGTAAAAAGTCTTGAAATCCAACTGTCGGATGAATGTCGGGGGGATCGTCGCACCACTGCCGAAAGAAACTCATGCGGACGACTTTGCGGTTTACGGAAGATCGTCCCAAGTTGATGACCCGACTGATCGTGCCTGAGTTCAAAGTCCTGTCGAAATTGCAGTTTAGGACGCCACAGAGTTGAGGAACCTGGGAGATCGCAATTTGACCCCCCTCGGCGCGGCGTGTAGACTCTTAACGCAACTGGACGGACCCTGTGATCGTCTGACAGCAGACACTTGTTCACTTGTCTCGGCCCCGTTGCACGGCTGCGAGGACTCTGCCTGGCCAAACGATTCTCCGGTATCTGCCGGAGGGGTGGTTTGTGCTGGTCAGGGAAACGCAGCTGGAGGTTGTTCCTGTTCGCAACGCAGGCAGGTGCCCGTGGATCTTACGAGCGACATTCGTGAACAGGTCCGCTCGCAAACGGACATTGTCGCTCTGATCGGCGAAGCGGTCGCGCTCACTCCTCAGCGGGGCGGGCGGGAACATGTGGGTCTCTGTTGCTTTCACGACGATCACAACCCGTCCATGCGGGTGTACGCTGACCGGCAAAGCTATCGCTGCTGGGTGTGTAACGCGGGCGGAGACTGTTTCTCGTTCGTGATGGAGCGAGAGAAGATCGGGTTTCGCGAGGCTCTGGAACTGCTTGCCAAGCGAGCCCATATCAAATTGCCCGAGTTCGCCGGTCGCCGAGGCGACGAAGACACGCGAACCGCCGTGTATGAGGTTCTATTGTGGGCTCAGGAACTGTTCCACAAAACGTTCCTGGGAGACCCACTCGCCGCCGCTGCCCGGGATTACATTCACAGCCGCGGGATGACCTCCGAAATGGTCAAGCAGTTCCGAATCGGATATCACCCCAACAGCTGGGACTGGCTGCAGAGCCAGGCCCGGGGCAAGTTCAAGCCGGACTTGCTGCTGGCGGCCCGGCTGATTGGACAGCGGGACAATGGGCCCGGGTTTCACGACTTCTTTGTCGATCGGGTGTTGTTTCCGATTCGCAACGAGCGCGGTCAGGCGGTTGGTTTCGGGTGTCGTATCCTGCCGGGTTCGACTCATCCCGCCAAGTATTGGAACAGCCCGGAAAGCCCGGTGTTTCTGAAGAGCAAGCTTGTGTTCGCTCTCGATGCCGCCCGCGATGAGATTCGTAAGACGGAGACCGCACTGATCTGCGAAGGATACACGGATGTCATCGCGTGTCATCAATATGGGGTGAAGAACGCCGTTGCCACGCTGGGGACGGCACTGACCGACCAGCATGTCACGATCTTGAAGCGGTTCGCTCGCAAAGTCGTGCTGGTATACGACGGCGATGCCGCCGGGATGGCTGCGGCAGAACGTGTGCTCGAACGATTCATTGTGCAGGATGTCGACCTGCGTATCCTAACCTTGCCGGAAGGGCTGGATCCGGACGAGTTTCTGGCTGCGAAGGGTGGCGATGCCCTGCGGGCTCTGGTCGAGTCGGCCCCGGAAGCTCTGGACTTCAAACTCCGGTGTCTGCACGCCAAGTACCCGAGCAAGACGCTCGATAGTCGGCAGCGAATTCTGGAAGAGATGCTGCAAGTGCTGGCCTCGGCCCCCCGGATGTCGCAGCACGTTCGCGAAGGGTTGCTGCTGGCTGCATTGGCCGAGCGTCTGGGTCTGCGTGAAGAACAGGTCCGGGACCGTTTGCAGGAAGTACGAATCGACGTGGCCCGCCGGGCTCCCCGTCCGTCGACTTCGATGAGCCCGCAAGCCCCCCATCAGGTCCCTCCGCAGCGGCCACATTCCGCGAACGGTGAGTCTTTTCCCACACGATCCGAGCCCCAGCGAACCATTGTTCCGTCGGAAACGGGACGACTGTTCGCTGGTCGACTGAATTTGGATGACCAACTGGAATGCGAATTGCTTGAGATTGTTCTCACGGTCCCCGCCCTCACGGAGATCGTGCGTTCCGCGATCGCCACCACGGCGATCCGTCATCCACAACTGCAACTTCTACTTGCCGAGACATACCGTCTCGGTGGGAACCGGTCCTGGACCTTTGAAAGTCTCCTCGGAGCCTTGGAAGATCCAGAACTGAAGCGTCTGGCCGTCTGGCTGGATGAACGAGCCCGGGCGAAAGACCTGGCTGCGAAACTCCGGGAACCCGGAGCCGATTCCGACGAGACTTGTCCTCCTTTCCTTCGGCGGTCCATCGACGCGTTCCATTGGCGCCGGGAAGAGCAGTCTCAGCTTCAACGGGTGGCACCCACGTCACCCGCGTCCGGCGAGGGATCGCCTCCGTCTGAGGAAGCAGACCAACTGCTGCGTCAGGCGTACCAGTTTCACCAGAGACGAGCCACCAAGCGAACGGGTGCGTGATTCGGTCATCCCCTGACCTGCACACGACGCGTTCACCACCGGAGGAAGCCCCCATGTTGCAACACGACCAGGCGCTGCGGAACCTGATTGATCAGGCCCGCAAACAGAAGTACCTGACGTTCACGCAGATCAATGCCTACCTGCCGAATGAGGCCCTGTGCCCCGAGAAGCTGGATGAACTATTGATGTTGCTGGAAGAGCTGGGGCTGACGGTCCGCGACGACTTGCGAAACCGCCGGGTCAGCCAGGAGGTCAAAAAGCGGACGGTCAAGTCAAAATCCAAGGGAGCCCCGCCCATCGAACTGGATGCGGCCCACATTGAAGATCCGGTCCGCATCTATCTGACCCAGATGGGGGAAATCCCTCTGTTGAATCGCGAAGAAGAAATCTCGCTTGCCAAGACGATCGAGGTCACCCGCCGCCGCTACCGCCAGCACCTGCTCGAAAATGACTATGTCGCTCAGCAGACGGTGGACGTTCTGAACCGTGTGGCCAGCGGGGAGCTGCCGTTCGACCGGACGATCAAGGTCTCGATGACGGAAAGCCTGGAAAAGGACCAGATCCTCGGTCGCATGCCGATGAATCTGGCGACGATCCGCCACCTGCAATCGCGGAATCAGACCGATTTCCAGATCATCGCCAATGCCGAGTCGACCGTTGTCGAACGCAAGGTGGCAGAGGAACGACTCCACAAGAACCGTCGCAAGATCGCCAAGTTGATCGAAGAAATGGGCGTGCGAACCCATCGCATCCATCCCCTGATGGAACGATTCAAGCAGATCGCTCAGCGAATGGTCCAGTTGCGGGATCAGCTCAGGGTTCACAGGGGCAGCCTTGAGGCCCGACAAAATGCCCAGAACGAGCTGCAAGACCTGATGGCGATGACACAGGAGACTGTCGAGTCCGCCCAGAAGCGAACTGCGGAAATTGAATTGCGGTTCAACTCGTATGAGCGGGCGACGCGTGACCTGTCGGGCGGTAACTTGCGGTTGGTGGTGTCGATCGCCAAGAAGTATCGGAATCGCGGCCTGTCGTTCCTCGACCTGATTCAGGAAGGGAATACCGGTCTAATGCGGGCGGTCGACAAGTACGAGTATCGCCGTGGCTATAAGTTCTCGACCTACGCCACATGGTGGATTCGCCAGGCGATCACCCGTGCCATTGCGGACCAGGCCCGTACGATCCGTATTCCCGTCCATATGATCGAGACGATGTCCCAGCTGCGCCGCGTAAGCCGGGCTCTGGTGCAGGAACTCGGACGCGAACCGACCGTGGAAGAGTTGGCGGAAGCGTCGGGAATTCCCGTCGAGGAAACCCGCCGCGTATTAAAGATCTCACGCACTCCGGTCAGTCTGGACCGTCCCGTGGGTGAAGGAGACGACAGCTTCTTTGGGGACTTCATCCAGGACAATCGAACCGAAAGTCCCGTTGGAGCCGCCGCGACCGAAATGCTGAAGACCAATATCGACAGCGTGCTGAAGACCCTGACCTACCGGGAACGCGAAATCATCAAGCTGCGGTACGGGCTGGGAGACGGTTACACCTACACGCTGGAAGAAGTTGGTCGGATCTTCAAGGTGACCCGCGAACGTGTTCGTCAGATCGAAGCCAAGGCGGTCCGCAAGCTGCAGCACCCGGCCCGCAGCAAGCAATTGAAAGGGTTTATCGATCGGTTGACAACGGTGGTTGATGCGGGTTGATGGTTGGATCTTTCACGCGGCGGGGCGGAGTGTTGCTCCTTCCCGTCGCGTACTTCGCAGTCCTCTTAAGCCCGTGTTGTCACATGTCACGTCCCACCCGCATTGGTTTGTACGCCGGAAGTTTTGACCCGGTCACCCTCGGGCATCAGGACATCATTCGGCGCGGGGCCAAGCTGGTGGACAGGCTGATTGTCAGTGTGGGGATCAACCCTGACAAGCGGCCGCTGTTCACCCCCCCGGAACGAGTGGAACTGCTGCAGCGGGTGTTGTCCGATCTTCCGAATGTCGAAGTGGACTGCTTTGAAGGTCTGACGGTGGATCACGTTCAGCGGCGCGGTGCCCAGGTGATGCTCAGGGGGATCCGCACGGTGTCGGACATTGAAGCCGAGTTCACGATGGCGTTGACCAACCGGACGTTGTCTCCGGAGGTGGAGACCGTTTTTTTGATGGCCAGTGAAAAGTATTCCCACATTTCCAGCACGTTGATCAAGCAGATCGCCTTAATGGGTGGACAGGGAAGCCTGATCCATCTGGAGCAGTTTGTCCCTGATCCGGTGATTGAGGCCCTACTGGGGAAGCTTCGCAAGTAATCCGCGTTTTGTTACCTTGCGGAGAGCTTCGGAATTCCCCGCCCCCCCGCGAGATCGATGATGTTTGGCAACCGCCGTGCAGAAGTGGACAAGGCCCTCGAAGGGGTCGATTTCAACAAGAATACGTACCAGATCGAATTCGACACGACCGCCGGCAAGATCGTGCTGGATCTCTGGTCCGATGTGGCCCCGGGACACTGCAAGAACATCATCGGCCTGACCAGGATCGGGTTCTATGACGGCATCATTTTTCACCGGGTGATCCCGGACTTCGTGATTCAGGCCGGCTGCCCGCAGGGCCGGGGCACCGGTGGGCCGGGATACACGATCAATGCCGAATTCAACACCCGGCTTCACGAAGCGGGCGTGCTGTCGATGGCCCGAACCAGCAATCCCAATTCCGCCGGGTCGCAGTTCTTTCTCTGCCTGGGTCGGGTTCCGCATCTGGACAATCAGTACACGGGATTTGGCAAGACAGCGGATGTCGCCAGCCTCAAGGTAGTGCTGTCGATCGGGGCGGTGGAAACGAACGCCGACGATCGTCCGCTCAAGGATGTGAAGATCCTCAAGGGATCGGTGTTCGAGAAGGCCAAGAGCTAGATCAGATTCCGTCTTCCGTTCGCGCAGACCGAAAGGTCTGTGAACGGATCGGTGGGGCAGACATGCTTGCCTGCCGTTCCTGAAAACCAGTTCGGAAGTGGCTCCAAGCTCGGGTCGGCTGAATCTTCTTGCCGGAACAGGTTGTATGACCGCTGCCCCGCCGAATCAGCTGCCGCCGAGCGAACCGTTCGACTGGCGGCTCTATCGCCGGATGGCGTTGCTGGTTCTGGTCCCGGCCGGGTTGTCGATCGGCTTGGGATTTGGATCGGGAGATTCCCCGATCCGGAACATGCTGGTGATTGGAATGGTGCTGGTCGTGGCGTTGGTGAATACCGCCCTGATTGTCCGCGGGATGCAGCAGGTGGGTTCCCGATTGCGAAAGACCTCGCGCGCTCTGCGAGGGGAACTGGCCAATGATTCGGACTCCCTGTCCACGATTGCGTCCAATCAGGACACACTGGTGGCTGCGGAAGAGGAACTGTTCCACGTTTCCGGACAGGTCCGGTCCGAGTGGGCTGCGCTGCGAGATGCCAACCGCCATCTGTATCAGAGCAATACGCTGTTTGAAGGTGTTCTGGAAACGATGCACGAGGCGGTGCTCGTGGTGGACACCATGGGACGGATGCTGTTCATCAACCCGGCGGCCAGCGATCTGTTTGACGTTCCTCGTCGACAGGCCACCGGACGGCTGGCGTGGGAGGCCATTCGCTCCGGCACGCTGCAGGGACTGGTCGCCGACGCGTTTGCCGAACGGCGTCTCGTGCGGCGCGAGGTGGAAGTCCCCCGCCAGAAGCGGGTTCTCGATGTCGCGGCAATCATGTTATCCCTGGAAGCTGGCCAAGGGTGTCTGGTGGTTGCCCATGATGTCACCGAACTGCGGAAGCTGGAAAGAATGCGGCGGGATTTCGTGTCCAACGTGTCGCATGAGCTGAAGACGCCACTGACTTCGATTCAGGCATACGCCGACACCCTGCTGGATGGCGGGCTGGACGATGAGACCAGCTCGCGCATGTTCGTCGAGCGGATCGTCGAGCAGTCCGAACGGTTGAATGCGCTGGTTCAGGATCTGTTGCGGCTGGCCAAGATCGAATCGGAGCCGGATGCGTTCCAGTTCGTCCGTTGTGATGTCGGAGCGATTGTCCGAGCTTGCGTGGATGACCATCGTCAGATTGCCCGTTCGCGACAGTTGACCCTCACCATGGAGCTGCCATCCGGTGAACTGTACGTGCGGGGGGATCGCGATGGATTACGGACAATCCTGAATAATCTGGTCAGTAATGCCCTGAACTACACGCCGTCGGGTGGTCGGGTGAAACTGGCAGCGCGGAATGAGGGGGGGCGAGTGCTCTTTGAAGTGTCGGATACCGGTGTTGGGATCGCGCGCGAGCATCAGTCCCGGATCTTTGAACGCTTCTATCGCGTTGACAAAGCCCGCACGCGGGCGTCCGGGGGGACCGGGCTGGGGCTTTCGATCGTGCGGCATCTGGTGGAAGTGATGCACGGTGAGATCAAGGTCGAAAGCGAACTGGGGCAGGGAACGACCTTTCGAGTCTGGCTGACTGCCGACATGTCCGCCTAACGTCCGTCTCGCAGGCGATCACCCAGGAAGTTGTCGAGGTCATCGATCGCGTAGATCTTGGCGATCGTCTTTTCGAAGTCGTACCCGACTCGGCGATAGCGCACCTTGTCCCCGTCGACAATCACGTAACAGGAACGATTGTCTCCGTCGCGTGGCTGACCGACAGAGCCAACATTAACGAGGATCTTGCGGTCAGACAGAGTCCATTGGAACTCGAATTCGTCGGGACTCAGGAAAGTGTAATCTTCTGTGAAGATTCCCGGGATATGGGTATGCCCCTGGAAGCAGTACTGGTCCACGAGGCCGAAGATCCGTTCCATCTTCCGCTGATTGTAGATGTCTTCAGGGAACACATACTCGTTGAGCGGGTTCCGGGCCGAACCATGGACGAAAAGGAATTTCTCTTCACGCTTCATGCGCGGCAGATCGCCCAGGAACTCCCAGCGTTTCTCATTCCCAACGCGGTCACCGGTTTCGAGCATCTTACGGGTCCAGAGAATGGCCCGTTCGGCTCCCGCATTAAAACCCGCCGGATCAAATAATGCAGCCTGGTCGTGGTTTCCCAGGATTACGGTCGAGCAATGACGCATGACTAGATCGATGCACTCGCGTGGGTTGGGACCGTAACCGATCACATCCCCCAGGCAATAAACCTCGGTTACTCCCTGCTCGCGCTGATCCGCCAGGACCGCTTCGAGGGCTTCCAGGTTTCCATGAATGTCACTGATGATCGCTCTCACGTCACTCGGCTCCCGGGGATCGCTCCCCACTCCGGCCAGGCGACCGGTGATCGTCGTAATTCCTGATTGTCTCACGGAAGAATTCCGGGACGCAAGTCACACGGTTTTTTCGGGGAATTCCCCGTGAATTTTTCGAGTAGTCGAGAGTCGCGACCGCCCGAAAATCCACTAAAACCCCTGTCTGCGGTGAAAACCTGTGCTTCGGTGGTCCCGGGCGTCCGTCAGCCACCGCTTCGGAGACTGCCCGCTGCGATCCCCAGCAAGGCCCCTTCAAAGAGATTCCGCTGGAAAAACGCCCCGATCGCTTCGCAGGGGGTGTATTGCAGCAGCAGCAGATCCCCCGGCTGGACAACGATGTTTTCATGGGGGTATTTCAGGGCTTTGTACAGGTCGACTTCGATTTGGACCTGTTGTCCGGTGACTTTGCGAATGATCAGTAGACGGCTGGCGCTAGGCGTGACATCACGGTTGAGCGCGGATACACCGCCTGACGATTGCATCCCCGGACTTCCGGAACGACCGCTGCTCTGTCCTTGAGCCAGGGAAAGAGCCTCCAGGACTCGCAAATCCTTGTCACGTGGCAGCGTGAACTGACCCCCTCCCAGCAGGCCCCCAATGTAGTACACATCCGTCTCACGGCTTTCGATGAAGACGATATCACCGTCATACAACGTGATGTCTTCTTCTGTCAGATCGAGTGTTTCCCCTGGGGCGAGTCGGACAGGAATCTTAACGACATGCTCCCCGGCAACGGTCGAGTCAAACTGTTGCAGAGCGTTCGTCCAGAGTGGCTCCGGATGAGGAGACAGGGGGACGAGATCTCTCCCCTCCATCATCGAGGGCGGCACGGCATACGGGGTCGGCTGGCCGGGGGCGATCAGCGGGGTGGGAGCCAGTCCCGAGTAGTTCGGCGGAATCGCGTAGGTCGGTTCGCGATCATCGACCGGTGAGGTGTACTGCACGGGTTGATAGGGATTCGGCGGACTGGTGGGAGCCCATCGGGCGTCTCGCGTGTTCGGTGCTGCGGGGAATCTGCCTGCGGTGCCGCGGGGCATCGCCGAATGACCACCGGCAATCGAATGGCCCGCAGGGACACCAGTTTCCAGAGGAGGCCCCGTGTATCCCCGTGATACATCGCCCCCCGACAACTGGAATCGGGAGGTCGTCATGTAGTCATACGGTCCCTGTCCGGGAGTGGTTTGAGAGCTTGCTCGACCTTGCCATCCATTCGGGCTTTGACCACGAATGACCATCCCCTCCGGAGGGGGGGCGAGGGGAGCGTGGGCAGTGGGCTGACCATGGGTCCGGGAACGAATGATGTAGATCACATTCCGGGCATCCAGCCCCGGCAATCCCTCGACGCCCGGCTGGGCCAGTGCGTGGGCGACATCATTCTCATAGGCTCGCAGTTCGACAATACGACTCGTGCCGCGGCCAGCGGCCCCCAGATTGATGGTTCCGGCTGCGGATGTCATGGGGACGCCCGAGTTGGGTTCCTGGCGATAGACCATCACCCGGTAGGTTCGGTGACGCAGGATATCCACGACGAGGCGGGTAGGGGTATCGTCTGCCAACAGCCCCTGGGAGATCGCTGCCTGTCGCAAGCGCTCTTCCGTTTGACGCACGGTCAAGCCATACACGTTGATGGCCGGTAGCTGGGGCAACTGGATGGTATGGTCGTCGCGGACTGAGACGGGGAATCCGACCGACGGTTTGTCCGACGGGTTGGACGGCATATTGATGGGAGGGCTGTCGCCATTCGGCTGATCGGGTTGAGTGTTGACCAACCCCAGCAGTCCCGGAGCATATACGGCCAGGACGTCTCCCGCCTCGATTCGATACTGTTCCGGTTGACTGCGCTGAAGCAGACTTAAGTCGATCGTACTTTTGCCTTCACGAGACTCAGCCTGAAACTCGGGAGGCATATAGGCGGCGGGTACCCCACGCATGGTCCGGATGGCCGAGCACCCGGGCATCAGGGCCGCAGCTCCCAGGCATAACCAGCTGATGCAGGCGCGAACCGCCCAGGGCCATCGTTTCACATCCATGTTGATTCGCCACTCAAATCCAGGGGAAGGGTTCTTCGAGGTGGCCGTCGATCCTTCGACGGTGACCTCTGGAATCCGCCGACAAGTCAGGGACAGGTCTGGCTCGATTCCCCTGTGTGAACTCGATTGAACGTGCCTCGACAGCTCAGGGCGATCGGGGCTCCATCGGCATACCCGGCAAACCAATCGTCTGCTCGGCAGTGCCCGGTTTCAGTTCGGGCACAGGAATTCCAGTAGGGCTCGGGGGGGAGCAGCGGGGTCTCCCCAGAGCTTCCCAAGGCCACGTCCTGGTAGGCCTGAGCATAGCCTGCCTGATAGTCTTGGCTGGGCCAGCTGGTGCGGGCACAGCGTCTCGCCAAATGCTCACGGGCAACATCACGGGCGACTTTGCATGCTAAGGCGTCATCCAGGGTGCGGTTATAGCAACAGACGTGCGGAAGCCGGAGCCACGGACAAGGCCCGGAACAGCCGCTACTGATGAGCAACAAGAGCGCTATGGCCAGCCTCCCGTGCATAGTCACCTCATCCTTGAGAGAGGGCCCGGATCGCAACGGGCTCTCTCAGCCAGTCACATTTCCTGTACCCGATGACGGAGCGCCAAGGCGCAGCCGTGCGTTGTCTCTATCGGATGGTTCGTCGTATCAAGGCCATCCGGGACGCGGCCCCCCGGGAATGAACTGGACAGACTGCCATCGCATTCCGTTTTCTGCGTGAAACTGATGTGATTTGTAGAAACCTGCCAACAGGCAGGACTCCTACGGTGAACCAGCACTCCGACGATCTGTCGGCGGCGGTCCGATTTGCCTCAAGTTCGCCGGTTGCTATTCACCGCAGCAGTACGCCCGAACCTCTTCAAAGACCCGCAAGGCTCGATTCGTGAAGACCTCCTGCCCAGGACGGCGACCTTCGGGGGTCGTGGTTACTTTGACTTCCACTCGCGGATTTCGCCGGGAGCGATCCATCGAGCCGAGTTCGATCAGTACCTTGACGGGCTGCTTTTCCAGGGTGTTGCCCCACCCGCCAAAGAAGCCGCCTTCGCCGATGTAGACCGTGAACCGGTCGGCCTTTACTTCTCGCAGCTTGCCCTTGTTGGCGTCGATAAAGCCTGCCAGCTTGTGAGAAATTAGGTCGGATGCCACCGCCGTGTAAAAGCGGCCCACGTAGGCGAACGGGTCGGTGTTGTCCTGAGCCGACGCATCTTCCATGCGAAACTCTTTGGACTCGGCTTTGCGTTGTCGAAAGCAGGTTTTATTGCGTCCGGCACGTTTGGCATCGAACATCGCAGCATCGGCCCGCTGGAGGACCCCATCGATTGTGTCCTTGTCCTCCAGTTGAGCGACTCCGAA
>QWPB01000046.1 GCA_003671275.1 Planctomycetota bacterium
CGTACAATCAACAATCAACAATCAACCGGGCCACGCCCGCCCTCACAGAACAGCTTGCGGATGTGATCGTCGACAAGCAATTGTCGACGTTGGTAACACGAGAACGTCAACTCGTGAACATGGCCGGGTTCGTCGAAATGACGAACCCGCTTTCGGTGAGATTGTGGGTGGCCCATGTCCCCGTTCTCCCTGTGTTGTTAGTCCAGCGGGGCACTGCTGGACAAGCCAGCAGTGCCACCCACTTCTTCACCGGCTTGCTACACGTCCTTCCAACTCCGGCTGGCGGCTCTCGACAGGACGGCGTCGCAGACCTTCTGGGTCTCCAGGGCATCTCGGAACGTCGGGCCGCAGGGGGTGCCCTTGCCCAGGGATTCCAGGAAGTCGGCGACCTGGTGGACGAAGCTGTGCTCGTAGCCGATTTGCAGGCCGGGGACCCACCACTTATTCATGTACGGCTGGTCGCCGTCGCTGACGTGGATCGACTTCCAGCCGCGCATCTTGCCTTCGTCGCTGTACTCGAAGTACTGCAGGCGGTGCAGGTCGTGCAGGTCCCACTTCAGGGAGGCCTTCTCGCCGTTGACTTCCAGCGTGTACAGCGCCTTGTGACCGCGGGCGTAGCGGGTCGATTCGAACAGGCCCAGCGAGCCGTTGCCGAAGTGGCACATGAACGAGCAGGCGTCGTCGATCGTGACCTTCTGCTTCTGGCCGGTGGCTGTGTGGGTCCGCTCCTTGATGAAGGTTTCGGTCATGGCCGACACGTCGGTGATCGAGCCGTTCAGCCAAATCGCCGTATCGATACAGTGAGCCAGCAGGTCACCCGTCACGCCCGATCCGGCCGCAGCTGCGTCGAGCCGCCACAAAGCGTTGCCCCCTTGTGGCAGGTCGGCGTTGATCGTCCAGTCCTGCAGGAAGTTGGCCCGGTAGTGGAAGATCTTGCCCAGGCGGCCTTCATCGATCAGGTTCTTGGCCATCGTCACTGCGGGGACGCGGCGGTAGTTGTACCAGACGGTGTTGGCGACGCCGGCCTTCTCGACGGCGGCGCACATCTCTTCGCCTTCGGCGGTGTTCATCGCCAGCGGCTTTTCGCACAGGATCATCTTCTTGTTCGCGGCACAGGCGATGGCAATCTCCTTGTGGAGATTGTTCGGCACGCAGATGTCGATCGCGTCGATATCCTTGCGCTCGACCAGCTTGCGCCAGTCGGTCTCGATCGACTCATAGCCCCAGTTGGTGGCGAAGGCCTGAATCTTGTCCTTGTCACGGGCACAGGCGGCCTTCAGAACCGGGCGATAGGGCAGGTCAAAGAAGTCGTTGACCCGCTTGTAACCGTTCGTGTGGGCCCGCCCCATGAAGCCGTAGCCAATCATGCCGATATTCAGTGGTTTGGGCATCCGCGTCTCTCCCGTGGTAATCTTCAGTGATGTGAACTGGCTTCCGGGATGGACCCAATCCCTCCCCACAACTGATCCAGTCGCCCAGTCAAGATATCGAGCCGTCCGGCTGGATTCCAGTTGCCTCCGCTGCCGAGTGGTGTTTCGCATCAGAACGTGGCCCAGCTCCCCTTGCCTCGATCGATCCCAGCGAGGATATTGGCCGCTGTTCCGCGTCTTTGGTGAGTGCCCTGCCATGTCCATCCGTGTCCGTCTGGCTTCCGCTCACGAGATCCCCGTCGGGACGGGTCGCGAGTTCGTTGCAGGTGACCGGATCGTCGCCCTGTTTCATACCGCCGACGGATGGCACGCCCTGGATGGAATTTGCAGTCACGCGGGAGGCCCCCTGGCCCAGGGGCGGGTCGAGGACGGCGTGGTGACGTGTCCCTGGCATGGCTGGCAATACCGGCTGGAAACGGGACATCACTGTCTGAACAGTCGCATTCAGCAAAGCTGCTTTACGGTCGAGGTCGTGGGCGACGATCTGTTCGTGACGATCGATTGATGGTTCAGGTGCGGCCGATTCCGTCACGTTTTCCGGTGTGACTTTTCCAGGTGTTGACTGATGTCTTACCGCTCACTGAAACGACTCCTGGGGGAGACCAGTCTGGAGCGGAAGTGCCGCTTTCTTCTGGGGTCATCGCTCATCATCCTGATCAGCGGCAGCTTCTATTGGTACGCCCACCGCAACCTGGCGGTTTTTGAAGCCCAATTTCGCCAGCGGGCCCAGCTGCTGATCTCGCAAAACCTGCAGACAACCCACTGGAAGAACTACGCAGTCCAGCAGGATCCGGAGTCCAAGGACATCATTAACGATCTAGCCAATTCGCTGAAACCCAGTGACCTGCGGGAAGACAGCTGGAAATTCATCGGAGCCCACTGGGAAGATGCCCCGACCGAAGAACGACCGAGCGAGGAGGCCGAACATGAAGCCCTTCGACGACTCGAAAAGGGCGAGCCGTACCATGTCCACGAGGACAACGAATTGGACACCTATCAATATTTTGAGCCGGTGCGGGTCTCCAAAAATTGCCTGGCCTGTCACCAGCAACTGTTGATCGATCAGAAGCGTCCACACAAGCTGGTTGCCGGTGAGATGATGGGGATTGCCAAACTGAGTATCCCGCTGAGTGCCACACGTAATGAGATCGCCAAGAACAACGCCTTGCTGATCACGCTGGCCCTGGTGACTGGCTTTCTGGCGATGACGGTTTCGTACCTGATCGTGCGATACATCATCGTAAAGCCGGTTCTGCACTTAAAGGACGTGTCCGATGCGGTCGCGCATGGCGATCTGGACAAGCGGGCTGATATTCGCACAGGCGACGAGTTCGAGGAATTGAGTCATGCCTACAACCGCATGCTTCGCCATCTGGTCACCACGCAAGACGAATTGCGGACGGTCAACAGCAGCCTCGACAACAAGGTGGGCGAACTGGCGCAGGCCAATTTGAGCCTGCACGAGATGAACAAGTTGAAGAACGATTTCCTGGCCACCATGAGCCACGAACTGCGAACGCCGCTGAACAGCATCCTGGGGTTCAGCGACTTGCTGTCGACCTCTGATGCGATCAGCGACCGTCACAAGAAGTACATCACCAACATCCAGGTGTCGGGGAAGCACCTGCTGATGCTGATCAACGACATCCTCGATCTGGCCAAGATTGAGGCCGGCAAGATGGAACTGCATCCCGTCGAATTCCCGGTGGCGGATCTGATCGAGCGGATCACCGCCGCGATGGCAGCCTTGGCAGAACGCAAGAATATCGAGATGGTGACCGCGATCGATCCGGAGTTGCCGCTGGCCCGACAGGACTCCGGTAAGCTGCAGCAGGTCTTGTATAACCTGCTGTCCAATGCGGTGAAATTCACGCCGGAAGGGGGACGTATTAAGGTGGTGGCACAGCGTTACGGGCTGCGGGATGTGGACTTCATCGTGGCCGACACCGGGATCGGAATTCCCTTGGAAGATCAGGCGGTGATCTTTGAAAAGTTCCGCCAGGGACGCTCCCTGCCTGGCCAGGACGGAAACGCCATGACCCGCGAATTCGAAGGGACCGGGCTGGGGCTCTCGATCGTGAAAGAGCTGTGCCGACTGATGAAGGGGGAGGTCTTCCTGGAAAGCGAGTTTGGGAAGGGCAGTACGTTCACGGTGCGTGTCCCCCTGCGGCTGGATCTGGTGAACACGAGTGTCGAGTCTGACTCGTCGACATTACCTTTAGAGCTTCGCAAGTCACGTATGGCCTCGCTCGGACTGACGGAACGTCCCGAGCGGCCGGCGGAGTTCTGAACACTGGCTGCTGGAGCTTCGTTCGCCGTCTCATCGATTCATCCGCCATAAGTCGCATCAACTGCCAGAAATCACTTCTCATTTGAATTGATGGTTGTCGATGATAGACACACTCCCCTGACGCACTACCCAGAAACGAAGCGCAACTCAGGCTGTCCGGTTAAACACCCCCAGCGGCTAAACCCGCCGATGGTGGCCCCGACCGGAGAAAATTGGATTGTTCGATCTTTCCGACTCGAAACTCGTGTGTTATTGTGACTCTCCGCGTTCGCGACTGAGTCGCAAATCGCAGTCCGGGAAGCACATAACCCGACTGCAACGCGCACATGCGGCAAGGAGGCCGACGTGAGTGCCACGCGCCAAGAGCAACAACATCTCGATGTCCAGATTCGCTGGCTGATCCGCCGCGATATGCAGGAAGTTCTCCGGATTGAGTCGGCTAGTTTCGACTTTCCGTGGACGGACGAAGACTTCCTGTGTTGTCTGCGACAGCGGAACTGCATCGGCATGGTCGCCGAACACGACCACAAAATTGTCGGCTTCATGATCTACGAGCTGCACAAATCGCGGCTCCAGATTCTGAATTTTGCCGTTGCTCCGGAAGTCCGTCGCAGCGGGATCGGCTCGCAGATGGTTCTGCGGCTGATCGACAAGCTGTCACAGCAGCGGCGGAATGAGATCGTTCTCGAGTGTCGAGAACGTAATCTGGAAGGCCAGTTGTTCTTTCGTCAGCAGGGGTTCCGCGCCATCAGCGTGCTGCGACACCACTACGACGACACCAGCGAAGACGCATACATCATGCAGTTCCGTCTGGATGCTTCGGCAGATGCCCTGTCGCCATTTGCCCCTCAGAACCGAATCTCGGAATTCGACGCCGCGTAGGCGTGAGTGATACCAATTCAAACAAACCCCCGAGGTGTTCATGACGCCTCGGGGGTTTGTTTGTTGTTGCGGAGCTTTCTCCGATACGGCGTGACGAGCACAAACTCCGTGGAGACAGCGATCGTGAGAGCGCTGCCCCTCGACAGAGCATGATCCGCATTACTGCTGTTGCCGTACGAACATCCCCAGCTTGACCAGCCCCTGGAACTGGGTCGTCGGGATACGACAATGCACCCGAACGACGCCATCCTCGCTGGAGATGGCTGTCGTACTGTAGCTCCGCTCGATGGCCAATTCTTCGACGGCTTCCTTCGTGAACGGCACGGGAATCCCCGGAATCGAGGTTGCCACCAGCAGTCCATTACTCAGCAATCCGGGAAGGTCAAGAATCAGCAGGCCATGTGCCTTCTCGGCCTGTCCCTCCCGCTCGTCCGCCAGCAGGTTCGCGTTGGCTTGGAACGCCGCAAGCGAGTCCTCCATCCCTGTGGGCCCACCGCCCATCGCCTGTAACAGCCCCTCGGACAGTGGGGTGATTCGATTCTGAAACCCTTTTTCACCCATCATGAGATTCAGAATCATGTCCTGCGCCTGGGCTCCCGGATGGTTGGGGTCCACGCTCGTTTGAGTCGTCATGACATCGATCTTGTGGTTGTTGACGGTTTCGGATTCCTTGTCATAAGTGATCTCCTGATGAATGCCGTTCAGATCGATGGACTTCATCGACTCGGCCATCTCGCGTGTGGCTTCAAGAAGCTCCGCCGCCTGGGTTGTCTCCACGAAGTACGATCCGGAAAACAAGCCGTAGTCTCCGGAGGTCAGATCAAACGATCCACACCAGTTGGTGATATTCAGTGCGCTCAGTTTTTCGAAGGTGCCCTGCATGGACTGGGTGAACGTCTGGTCTTTGTAGAGCGCAGCCGTCATCTGGGAAATCAGGGGACCGATGGACTTCATGTCCGCTGAAAATCCGAAGTAGACGGGAAGCCCCTTCTTAAGCCGGGACATCCCGGTGAACTCCGACTGCGGTTGCATTGCAAGAAAGGCGGCCACATCTTCCTCTTCATCAAGAGCGAGTAAGTGGGTGACCTCCATTCCCTCGGCAGAGACGGAGACGCCTGTGGTCCACGATTCGGTCTGGTCCAGCACCTTCTGCAGAAGTTCCACTTCCATCTTCAGAACTTCCACCGCTCCGGCGGCATTGGGGCCGGGGGCGTTTTGTGCCTGCTCCATCACCTGTTCAAACTGGGCCTTGCCTTGTTCAATCTTGTCTCCATAGATCGTAAGCAGGTGCGGGACGTTGATATACAGCCCGATGTCCGATTCGGCCAGTAGTTTACCGGCGTCACTCTCGGTCAATGCATGGCTCAGTGAATCCTCTTCCGTCACTGCGGCGGGTACCCCATGGGACTTGTCGGCGTAGAATACCCAGCCATCGCGTACCTGGGACTCGAACGTGTCGGGGAGAGCCTTCTGCATGGCCGGGGCGTCGGTCGCGGGAATGGCAAACAGGGCTTTCGGCTCGGCCTCGGCCTGCGTGAAGAGCACGAGGTAGAACTCTTGGGACTTGTCCACTCCCGCCATCGTGGGGTTCGACAGCAACAGCCCGAAGGCCGTGGCATTCTGCGTCACCAGATCGCCAGTTCCGAGTTGAACGCTTTCGGCCAGTGCCGCCACATGTTCCACCGTCGCGTCGTGCGATCCGATCCGGATCACGATATCCGCATCCGCAGAAATCTGGTCTAGCGGACCTTCCGCCTGCGCGGACTGGGTCCATAACACGATACCGGCCAAACACCATGCCCAAGACTTCATTTCGTACTCCTCCGCCTCAGACCGCCCTCAGGGGGCAGTCAGCTGTGACTGGCTCTCCGCTTCCCGCTGCTCACAGTCTGATAGGAGATCATTCATTTTCAATGAAAATCTTCCCACAAAGTGCATTGCAATAGTAATACACTCGCCGGAAATGTCAACGAAACTTGGCCGGCCCCGTCAGCATCAGCAGCCCGGCCCGGCGGCGGGCTGTGCAACCTCCCGGCAGATCGCGGGCTGCGGGGCCCCACTCTTGCGTCATCTCGTACAGGCTTCGCCAGTGGGCGGCTGTCATCCCCTGTCGGGGCCAGCCCTGCTCTGTCCACAGCTGGACAAAACACTCGCGGATCAGCACGGGAGCCCACGGAGCCAGTGCTTCACAGTGGAATCGGACCTGTTCCGGAGTGCGGTCTAAAATGACGTGGGTCAGCCCCCGTTGAGCCTCATCCTTGAGCCATGCCTGTGTCTCATTGGCTTGTTCTGCCAGCCGACACAGTGCCTCAATCACCTGCGGGTTACAGGCTTTCTCCAGAAGAGGCAGAACCGTGTGCCGCAGGCGATTGCGGGTTAGCGATTCGTCCCTATTCGAATGATCTTCCCGAAACTCTTGTCCTAAGCCCTTCAGATAGTCCCGCAGCGCGGACCTCCGCATGGTTAGCAGTGGTCGCCACAGCTGGATTCCGTCCGCAAGTGGTCGCGACAGGGGAATCCCCGCCAGTCCCCGCAGTCCGGTGCCGCGAGTCATGTGATGCAGGACCGTTTCGGCCTGATCGTCGGCAGTATGGGCCAGCAGGACAACCTCGGCTCCAATGTTTCGAGCCACTCGTTCGTACGAGGCAAGTCGCAATTCACGGGCGGCTTCTTCCAGCCCTTCACTCGTTTGTCGCAGGTCGGTGGCGGCCCGCTCGATCGTGCAGGGGAGATCATATTTCGCACACAGTTCCGCAACCCAGGCGGCATCGGTGGCGGATTCTTCCCGCAACTGATGATCGACATGCAGGACATGCAGATGACTGCTCGCGACGGACTGAACCTCCCGACAAGCGTGCAGCAGGGCAACGCTATCCGCGCCCCCGGAAACAGCGATCAACCAGACTCGCGGCGGCGATGGCCACCCGTCCAAGGCCGCCGTCAATGTTCGGACAACGGACGAATTCACGGTAGAGCCAAGAAGGGACATCGCGTGGAGACAGCAAACCGGTGGAAGGGCCGGTCGCCATGAGCTTCGCGAATCACGGGCTGCCCAACCATGCTGGAAACTTACCAGCCCCGTCCTCGGCAGGAAAGGAAACTCACAAAACTGGGCGTGCCCCGGCGGGCGGGCGAACCTATCATCCACACGTCGACCTCACTCTGGATACCACTGATGCAAGACCCGGCCCATTCCCCATCCGAGGGCGCATCGCCGCTGCCCACCTCGCTCCCGCATGCAAAACGCCGGGCCAAACGGATCATTTTTTCCGTCGTGGGCCTGTTTTTACTGGCCCAGCCGTTTCTATGGTTCTGGGATTCCCCGCTGGGGCCAGCCCTTCCAAACATGATCGTTGAGTCAATGGCGATCGTAGCGTTTGTCCTGTTGACGCTGTGGGCCCTGATCTGGTCTGAGTGGGAGCGTGACAGCCGAATCGCTTTCGGCCTTGGGATCGTCGCCCTGATCGCGGGACTGGTGGGATCAATTCGCAAGGTTGAGCTTTCCGGTGACTTTACGTTTCTGATCGAGTACCGCTGGGAACCGACGGCCGCTGAACGCCTGGCAGCCCATCGGGCAGCGAACAGCGTCCCCACATTGGACAGCTCCGCCCCGGTCGAGCCGCTGCCCGCCTCGACCGCCGAAGACATGCCGGCCTACCGAGGGGCCAGACGCGATGGAGTCGTCGTGGGCCCCGCTGTTCGAACGGGGTGGAATGTGCCGCCTCAGCCTCTCTGGATCCATCCGATCGGCGGCGGCTACGCCTCGATGGCAATTGTGGGCGACCGGTTGGTAACCATCGAACAGCGTGATCAGAATGAAGCGATCGTCTGTTATCGAGCATCCACCGGCCAGGAATTGTGGAGTCATGGTTATGCCGCGAACTTCAGTGCGCTGGGCGGTCCCGGCCCCCGGGCCACGCCCACGATCGATGGAGAACGAGTCTTCTCGCAAGGTGCCGCAGGCGACCTGGTCTGCCTGGATCTCGCCACGGGAAGCGTTCACTGGTCACACAACCTGATGCGCCAGTGGGGCGTGCCGAACTCAACCTGGGGCTTCACGAGTTCACCGCTCGTCATCGAGAATCGCGTCATCGCCAACGCCGGTGGGGTCGCCGGGGACGGGCTGGTCGCTTACGAAAAAATCACCGGGGAGGTACTCTGGAAAGGAGCGGGACTGTCGATAGGCTCCGTGCCGCCGCCCACCACTCCAGCGAAAGCGGCGTCTCCGGTTCTCCCGACATCCTCGGACGAAGATCATCCGGCCCCCGCTCCCGGTTCGACCAGCCTGACCGGGTATTGTTCTCCCGTTCTGGAGACGCTGCATGGTGTACCGCAGATCATCAACTTTGACGGAGCAGCCCTGCGTGGGCAGGATATTGCGACCGGCCGCACGCTGTGGTCCCTGCCTTACCGCAACGGACCAGCTGTGAATGTCGCACAGCCGATCGTTTTCGAAGATGGACGCATCTTCATCTCCGCCAGCTATGACATCGGCAGCGCCATGCTGCAGGTGTCCCTGGACGGCGATCAATGGTCTATCAAGCGGATCTGGAAAAGCGAAAAGATGCGGTGCAAGTTCACCAGCCCGGTCCTGCATGACGGGTTTCTGTATGGTCTCGATGAGGGAATCCTGGTCTGCCTTGATTCGCAAACCGGTGAGCGGCTGTGGAAGGCTGGCCGCTATCGCCACGGCCAACTGCTGCTGACGAATGGCATTCTGATCGTCCAGACCGAATCCGGGCAGGTTGTGTTTGTCAGGCCGAACCCTGAAAATTTGGAGGAACTGGGTTCGTTCCAGGCCATGCCCGATGACGACAAGTGCTGGAATCATCATGCGCTGGTGCGGGGCCAGCTATTCGTTCGGAACCACAAGGATATCGCGTGTTATGACATCGCCGCTCCCGCGAAAACGCCGTGAGGCACTGGCGTACGAGTTTCCGGGCGGGTTGCTAAACTACCCCCGATGCGTCTGCTTCGGTGTGGCTTCTACTGCGAGATGGTCTGACCATGGAGAGTGCCGTTCGTCGAGCTGCCTTCGAGGCCTCGCGTACGATCGTCGTGAAGATCGGAACGAACGCCCTGTCGCGTCCGGACGACACGCTCGACCTCGATCGAATCAGCAGTTTGGCCGACCAGCTGGTGCGGCTGCGGCAGACTGGTAAAAAGGTTCTGGTGGTCTCCAGCGGAGCGATCGGGGCGGGGATTGGGTTGCTGGGGCTGAAGCAACGCCCCCAGGAGTTGCCGCACCTGCAAGCTACCGCCAGTGTCGGCCAGGCCCATTTGATTGGATCATACGACAACGCGTTCCAGCGTCACGGGCTGCGGGCAGCGCAAATCCTGCTCACGGCGAACGATTTTCGGCGGCGGGTGCGGTACCTGAATATCCGCAACACGATCAACACGCTGTTCGAGTACGACGTGATCCCCGTTGTGAACGAAAACGACACCGTCAGTATTGATGAAATCAAGTTCGGTGACAATGACCGTCTGGCAGCCATGGTCTCCAGTCTGCTGGAACGCCCCCTGCTCATTATCCTGTCGGTCATCGATGGATTGTTCGATCGGGATCCGAAAGACCCCACCGCCAGGGTCATCCCGCTCGTCGAGAGCTGGAACGAAACACTGCGAAGTCTGGCAGCTGACACCAAAAGCTCGCGGGGGACGGGAGGGATGGTCACCAAACTCGAAGCCGTGCGGATGGCGACCTCGGGCGGTGGAAACGTGATTATCGCCAACGGAACCGATCGAACCGTACTCGACAAGGTCCGCGAGTCACAGTCGGTGGGTACGCTGTTTCTGGGAGCCGGTGAACCGGTTCCTGCGTGGAAGCGGTGGATCGGGTACACAGTGACGCCCACGAGCAAGTTACGGATTGACGCGGGGGCCACGACAGCCGTTCGCAACAACGGCAGGTCACTCCTGGCGATCGGGATCACTTCGATTGAAGGACATTTTTCCAAGGGCGAGATCGTGTCGTTGCTGGACCCCGACGGACACGAAGTGGGGCGAGGGCTGGTGAACTTTCATTCGGAACAGGTCGCCCAGATCGCCGGAAAACGAACCGAAGAGATTGTGGCCCTGCTCGGTCCTGGAGTCGACCCTTCGGTAATTCACCGGGACAATCTGGCTGTGACGGGGTTGGGCCACTAAAGCCGAGTCGGCGAACACGTCATTCCGGAATCGATCGGATGGCTACAGGGAGTCTCCGGATGTCGTCGGCAGGCCGCCAGCAACAGTTTTTGGATGTCGTCACCCGTGACGAGGCGACGCGGCGTTTCCAGGCCGCACTCCCATTGCAACCGGTCGGAATCGAACCCATTCCGCTGGAGCAGGCGGCGGGCCGCATCCTTGCCGAAAAGGTCATTTCCGAACTGGATGTGCCCGGCTTTGACCGGTCGAATGTCGACGGGTATGCCGTCCGATCCAGCGATCTGCTGGGGGCCGACGAGGAAACCCACCGCCCGTTGTGGATCAATCCCGAGACCCTCGCTCCGGGGCAACTGCCGCAATATGAAGTGCTTTCCGGCACAGCCACACTCATCGCCACAGGAGGCATGGTGCCGCGCGGAGCGGACTCCGTCGTCATGATCGAACACACGGATCTGCTCGATACGCCGGAAGGTTCTCAAGTGGCGGTGTCCCGAATGATCGCCCCCGGGACTCATATCAGTTCAGCAGGCTCGGACATTACGCGCGGCGAAACCGTGCTTTGGCCCGGTCAACCGATCACCGCCCGCGAACTGGGCGTGCTGGCCGCCATCGGTCGAGACCAGGTGACGGTCTTCCGCCGTCCACGTGTGGCCATCCTTTCCACGGGGGATGAGATCACTCCACCGGGCCAGCCGCTGCCCATAGGGATGGTCTATGATTCCAATGCCACAATTCTGGCAGCGACAGTCTCGGAGCTGGGATGCGAGCCGGTCCAGCTGGGGTGCGTCCGGGATGATCGGAACCTCCTTCGGGAACGAATGCAGGCGGCTCTGCAATGTGATGCCGTCGTCCTGTCGGGGGGAACCTCCAAGGGAGAGGGCGATTTGTCTTACCAAATCGTCCGGGAACTGGGGCCTCCGGGGATCGTGGCCCACGGGGTGGCCCTCAAGCCGGGTAAGCCGATCTGCCTGGCAGTTCACGATCAAAAACCGGTGGTGGTGCTGCCGGGGTTTCCCACATCAGCGATCTTTACGTTTCATGAATTCGTTGCCCCCGTGCTGCGACTGATGGCGGGACAGCGAACGAGCCGACAGACTGTCATCCGAGCCACTATTCCTCAGCGGTTGAACTCCGAGCGGGGCCGGACCGAGTATCTGCTGGTGGGACTGATCCGCCGGGCTCAGGGGGGATGGGCGGCCTACCCCATGGGGAAGGGCTCTGGCTCGGTGACGACCTTCAGCGGGGCCGATGGTTTTATCACGATCCCGCAGCAGACCGAATCCCTGGACGCCGGAAGCGAGGTCGATGTCACACTGATCGATGAAACACTTCAGCCCGCAGACTTGGTCGCTATCGGCAGCCACTGCATCGGACTCGACCATCTGCTGGGAGCACTCCGTCGGCAAGGGCTCACCACCCGCAGCCTGACGGTGGGCAGTCAGGGTGGTCTGGCCGCAGTGCAACGGGGCGAGTGCGACATCGCGGGAGTGCATCTGTACGACCCGGTCACGGGAACCTACAACGAGCCGTTCCTGACGGCAGGTGTCTCCCGCATCCCGGGATATGCCCGTCAGCAGTGCCTGGTCTTTCGTCGAGGGGATTCACGATTTGAAGGACGCGACCTGGCGTCCGCCATTTCCGCGGCGATCCTGGACCCGCAGTGCCGGATGATCAATCGCAACCCCGGTAGCGGAACCCGGCTGCTGATCGACGAACTGCTGCAATCACAGGCCCGTCCCACCCGCGACGGGGGTGAGCCGTGTCCGGGCTATCGCATGCAGACCAAATCGCACAATGCTGTCGCGGCGGCCATTGCCCAAAGCCGGGCCGACTGGGGAATCGCGATCGAGACGGTCGCCCGTGAATATGATCTGGGAGTGATCCCCGTCCGCGAAGAGCGTTACGATTTCCTTACGCCTACTCCCCAGCTCAACACCCCGGCGGTGCAGGCATTTATCGTCCAGTTAACGTCACCAGAGTTCCAAGCCGAATTGACCGCTCTCGGCTTCCGACCAGTCCACTGAGCCGCGCGGACGCGTCTTGAGTGGCCGCAGTGTCTTGAACTCGGGGAGCATTGCGGACGGTGTTACGTCGTGTAGTCGGCATTCAACCGGACATACTCGGCGGTCAGATCGCTGGTCCAGAACCGAACGGACTCTTTCCCCAGTGTGAACTCCAGATGAATCCGCACTTCGCCGGTGGCCATGGCGTCTGACACCGCCTTGGCATCGAATGCCACGGGGGCACCGGACCGATAGAGCGGGATTTCATTCACGGTCAGCGAACAATCTTGCTCCAGAAACGGGACGCCGGAGTATCCCGCCGCCGACACGATGCGGCCCCAGTTGGGATCATTGCCCGTAATGGCGGTCTTGACGAGGGCACTGTCCGCGACCGTCTTGGCAATGCGAAACGCTGACTCCCGCGTCGGCAACCCGTGGACATCGATCGTCACGAAGTGGCTGGCCCCTTCGGCGTCTCGAATGATCGCCTGCGCCAGGGCCATCGCCACATCGTCCATCGTCGATTGCAGCTGGGCATGGAGGTTGGCGGGGACGGGGCCGGCCTGACCATTAGCCAGCAGCAGGACTGTATCGCTGGTGCTGGTGTGACCATCCACACTGATGCAGTTGAAGCTGCGGTCAACGGCGTGTCGAACGAGGGCGTGGGTGTCTTCTGGGTCGATTCGGGCATCGGTCATGATCACCGAAAGCATGGTCGCCATGTTGGGGGCAATCATCGCGGCCCCCTTGCAGACACCAGTGACCGTCCAGGTCTGATCCCCGGAGGTGAGTTTGCGGGTGACGATCTTGGGAACGGTATCCGTGGTCATGATGGCGCGGGCGGCGACCTCCAGGTGCTCGGGAGTGCTTCCCAGTCGAGAAGCCACCACTGGCAACCCGGCGGCGATCTTCTCGCGAGGC
Organism: Planctomycetota bacterium; assembly: GCA_003671275.1. GTDB lineage: Bacteria > Planctomycetota > Planctomycetia > Planctomycetales > Planctomycetaceae > TH-plancto1. The sequence continues at coordinate 13,677 of QWPB01000046.1, forward strand.
AGAAAGCGACCGATGACGCCCGTGGAGCAAACGAGGAAATCGTCCGCCGCTGCGCCGACCAGTTCCGCCGCAGCCGCCGTCATCCATTCCGCATCCGCGATCCCGCGATCCCCCGTGCAGGCGTTGGAATTGCCCGAGTTAATGACCACGCCCCGCGCGGTATTCCGGGGCAAACGGGCCCGCGTCACTTTGACGGGAGCACCACAAACAAGGTTCTGTGTGTAGACGCCCGCCGCCGCACAGGGGGCATCCGATACAAAGAGGGCCAGATCCAGCGTTCGCGGGTCCGACTTGATACCGCAAGCATGTCCCGCAACGCGAAATCCCCGTGGCAACCCAACACCGTGAGACATCTGAGACCTTCTGTGATCGAGCCGGATGGAGGGGGCGGAGATCACCGCGGATCTCACGGTCCCGCCCCTGGCAAGAGACGCATGCTACGTTTTTGCAGCAGCGATCAACAGCGAACAAGAGATGGTCGGAGAGATTCACTGGCGAAGACACTTGGCCCCTTGATCGGTCGTTGTTCGCGTCGAGTGATCCGGCGATATTCGTTTCCGCAAGGTAATTCTCAGGTGAAACAGGAGTCTTGTCAGCTCTACAACGAACTTTGGCAAAAAAGTAAATCCTTATCGGAACTATGGAATTCTCTCATGAACACCGCTTGACCCATTTCTGCCGGTGCCATTATCACTCGTCCTATCACGTCTCCCCCACAACTACCCCCAACAACTTCCTTCCTCGCTGGCAGCGGTGTGATTCTCACACGGTGGCCCGTGAAAACTCCGTCTCGTGTGGAAATCGAGTGACGGTCCGAAGGGTTTGAGTTCTCGCCGGTTCTCCACTGGCCTCAAGTTCCCGACGATCCCTCTCCCACCGATCACAGAGCCAATCCACGGTCACTGAAACCGCAGCCACAACTCCCCCGTCTCGATTTTGCACGCTCGATCAGGCGTCCGCTTCCCGCGAACGCCCCGCTCAACGTGTGTCCCGACCCTCCTTTTGCACAAGGTCTCCCGAGCCATGATGGACTCGCAGATGCCTGCCACAATTCGGCTCACAGGACGTGTTGCCGTCTGGTCAGTCCACGAGCAATCCCGGACGCGACTTGCTCTGGCGGTGCGGCAAAGCGGCTATGACGCCGTGATGTACGCCACGCTGGATGAGCTGCGACAAGGACTGTCGACGGACGATTTTTCCGCCTGTGTTCTGGACGAGCCGGCCTCGCATGAGGTGATTCGTAACTTGAACTCCACGGTGCGAATCGCGGGCAAGCCCACTCAGTTTATCGTGGTGCCGGCCCTCTCGGATCGGGCTCTGTGGGCCACGCCCGCCGGGTGCGATGTCCTGGATCCGCCGTGTACTCCCGAGAAGCTCGGACGCCTGCTTTTTTCTGCGGTCGGTCGATCGCGACTGGTGGCGGAGAACCTGCAGCTCAAGCGGCGTCTGGAAGGCCGGATGTTCGATGATCTAGTCGGCATCAGTCCCGCCATGGACGATGTTCGCCGGATGGTCCACACGGCCAGCGAACATGACCGCCCGATCTTGGTTTCCGGTGAATCTGGAACCGGAACAACGGTCGTGGCACGAGCCATTCATGTCGCCCGTTATGGCACACGCAGCCCGTTTCTGAAGCTGTGCAGCAGTGTGCTGGCTTCGAATCTGCTCGAACACGAGTTGTTCGGCGATGACCATCAGCCGGGCCGACTGGCCGGACATCAAGGCGGCACCTTGCTGCTCGAAGATGTGGAAACACTGTCCGTTCCCCTTCAGGAACAACTGGCCCGCGTCCTGGCTTCCGGAACCTTCCGGCCTCAGGGGAGTCACGAAGAATTGCCGGTTCGCGTGCGGATCATCTGCAGTTCGCATGTCGATCTGAACCAGCTGGTCAACGAAGGGAAGTTCCATCGTGAACTGCTGCGGTTGTGCCGACAGAACACGATTATCGTGCCTCCGCTGCGGGATCGCCCGGAAGACATCGCACCATTGACGGAACAGTTCCTTCTGGAGTGTTCTGTTCGCGAAGGTCAGTCCCAGAAACGCATCACCGCCGAAGCATTGCAACGCCTGCGGAATCATCCGTGGCCCGGCAATGTGCGACAGCTGCAAAACGTGATCAGTCGCTGCTGTTCGATTGCATCCTCCGAGGAACTCGCCGCTGCGGATCTTGAACCGTGGATGGAGAAATCCGAAGGGGAACCCGGCGATCCGGGGATGACCTTGGCTCAGATGGAGCGCAAGCTGATCGAAGCCACGTTTAACCGGTTCGGCGGTAACCGGGAGTTGACCGCCAAGGCCCTGGAAATCGGGATTCGGACATTGTCGGGCAAGCTCCGCGAGTACGGGTATCCGCCCCGCGGAGGCCCCGGCTCCAACAGGATTTCCAAGGTGGCCTAATCGCCACCCGACGAGGGCCGTCGCAACTGCGGCGGCCCGTGTTGTTGAAGGACACGGCTTCGACAGGTTTCTGAATCAGGTCGTTTGCATGGACACCACACACCCCCACGAACATGATCGTCCGGAACCCTGGTGGCGCTCTCCCCGCGGTCGGGTCAGCCTGGCTGTGGTCGTTCTGGCTGCGGTGCTGGGTGTGCTCAAATTTACTGCGCAGTCCCCGGCGGAGATGACCTGCCTGGCAGTTCCCTCTCCCTTGAGTCAGGACTCGGGAGAAGTCCGACGGCGGTTGCAGCAGGCAGGCGTGACCCAATTTGAGTACGCCAATGGTCAGGTGCATGTGCCCGCCGATGTCGCAGAGACCGTGGCCGCGATTTTACACGCGGACTCCGCGAACGATCAGAACTGGGCCGATGAATGGGAAGCCGCCAACGCGAAGCTGGGGCATTTCTCAGGCACACGCGAACGCGAAACCGCTCGCGAGATTGCGCGGGCCCGGCAGATCAGCCGCATGCTGAACCAGATGCCCGGGATCACACACGCGGATGTCGTCTGGGACGATGAAAAGACGGGCCACTGGAATGGGGTTGGAAAATCCCGGGCGACTGTTTATCTAAAGCCCAAAACCGGTTCGGAAATCACTCCGGAGATTATTCGATCGGTCCGGGCCGCCGTGGCTGGCAGCAAAGCCCATCTGGCGGCGGAAGATGTCATCGTCATGGATCTGGATCGGCGAATCACCTACGAGGCCACGCTGGATGAGCCTCTCCTGCGACAGCAGGATCAGCAGCGCGATGAACGGGCCGCCATTTACCGCCGCCGGATTGAGCAGCTGTTGCAGCACGTGGATGGAGTGCGGGTCGGTGTGTTCATCGACGATGTTCCATTTCCGACTTCAGTCGAACATCCTTGGGCCGATCCTCTGACCACTCCGCTGGGATCGACGTTACCACCCGCCATGCCGATAGCAGTGACACTGGGTAGTGAAGATCGCGATGAAAATGGTCACCCCAGCCACTCCAAATCAGCATCGACGCTTCTGGGGATCAATCAGGAAACAGCGGAACTGGTGCATGTTCATCTGGCTGTCCCGGAAGAGTTCTACCTGCGTCGAATGGAGATGATCGCTGAAACCGAAGCGGTCACGTTTGATCAGACCGAGCGTGAAGTGAATGAACATCTCCATAAGCGGGTTCGGGATGCCCTGCCCGATAGCGGGCCGACACCCGAGGTGGTGGTCGACCTGATCCCCGGAGAACGAATTACGAGTGCTCCGGTGGCGGCAGTTCCTGGACACTGGGACGCGATGAACGATCCGACGGTGATCTATCCACTCGGAGGGATTGGACTGGTGGTGTTCGCGATCGGCTGGGCGGTCGTCGCCGCCCGGCGCGGTTGGGATGAAGACACCGAATGGTCTGAGGACACCGAGAACCATCGGGAAGCGGCCCCCTCGATCAGCCCGCCTCAGGAACTGCATGGCAATCCACTGGAGTTCCTGGCAACGACCCGATTTGCGGATTGGCTGCCCGCCCTGCTGATGGAGCCGATGGAATCCCTGGCCAAAATTGTGAGCGTATTACCATCGCCC